>NZ_CP029343.1:2768519-3076133 GCF_003143515.1 Massilia oculi
AGGCACGCTACGGCTGTTGGCGCAAGGGTGTCGCACCGGCTGAGAGAAGCGCTGGCAGAGTCAGATTGAGCGCGGATGATCTGATCACGAGAATTCGCATTTGAGTGCGTGGTTTAGTTGAGTGGTCCAATCTTGCTCGCGCCGGCGCGCAAGATCCTTGAAGGTCGCCAGTTGGACGTCGCGCTGCGCGATGTCGGCCCAGCGTGCTGCATCCAGCCGTTAGAGGCTCGGCCAGCAGCACTTGCAACAACTCGGTAGCGGCTTGGCATGTCGAAACCACATCTGCCTGCACGTAGGCGGGCGCGGTATTAGACAATACGGCATGGTATGTAACGTACATGCTGCCGGTCAGCATGACGGCTGTGTCAGCAATTCACACGCCACTTCTATCGAGACCCCAGCATCATGAAGAAACGCTGCCGCAAAGTGGACTCCGTGAATCCGGTACAGTGCAATTGCCGTGGCTAGAATCATAGGGCTCACATCAATTTTCGTAGTATCGTTGCTCATCCTCGTATAGTCTTCGCAAATACCTGAGGCATATTGCGCCATATCAAACACTGGAGGCTTTATGGTCCACTATGCTGCAAGTCGTGCTGTCATGTACGTCCGCATGTCGACCGAGAGCCAGGACTACTCGACGGATCACCAGCGCGCTAGGATCCGAGAATACGCAGCGGCGCGCGACATTGAGATCATTCGAGAGTACGTCGACGACGGCAAGAGCGGTTTGGACATCCGACGGCGTTCAGGATTGCTCGCTCTCATGCGTGACGTTCAGTCAGCGGCGCCCGACTTCAGCCAAATTCTTGTATTTGACATCAGCCGATGGGGAAGATTCCAAGACATCGATGAGGCTGCCTACCACGAGCACACCTGCAGGCGTGCTGGCATAGAAGTCATCTATTGCGGCGAACGCTTCGCCGACGACTCAGGACCGTATGCCTCGCTGCTCAAAAGCATGAAGCGCGTCATGGCGGCGGAGTACAGCCGCGACCTATCCGAAAAGGTGTTCGCAGCCCAGGCCAGGTTCATCGCGATGGGCTTTAAGCAAGGTGGGCACGCTGGGTACGGTCTTCGGCGCCTAGCGCTAAAGGCATGCGGTACGCCGCGTGCCATTCTCGAATATGGCGAATCGAAGATATCCGCAACGGACCGAGTTGTGCTGGTCTGGGGCCCTGAGCACGAAGTGGAGACGGTGCGGCGCGTGTACTCCCTCTACCTTGAGCAAGGCTCCAGTGAAGCAGGGCTTGCACGCTTACTCAACAGCGAAGAGGTGCTAAGCGAGTTTGGCCGGCCATGGACTCAGGCGATGATCAACTCGTTACTGACCAACGTGAAGTATTGCGGTGCCCTCGCCTATAACCGGCGCTCGTGCAAACTTTCTACTCGTCGAACTCGCAACGCTGCCGACCAATGGATCGTGAATCAAGAGGCGATCGCTCCGATCATCGATGCCCGGGTCTTCGATCAAGTCCAGGAAGAGCGCGCGCGTCGGCTGAGGCGTCGTACTCGGGATGAGTTGGTCCCCCTCCTTCAGTCCTGTCACGACCGGCATGGGACAGTGAATGCGAAGATTATTGCAGCCGATTCGCTGATGCCGGATCCGCAATTGTTAGTGCGCACGTTCGGCTCCCTCATGAGTGCTTACCAAGCCGCCGGTCTGCCAAATTCTCCGAAGCATGCATTTGTGACGACGAAACGATTGATCGCCGCGGCACGCGCCGCCCTCCAGCAGGAGGTCGAAACTCTCGCCGTGGCCGCTGGCGGCACCACCGACCTGATAGACGACCGGAGCACAGTTCTGATAAATGGGCGCCTCCGGGTCCTGATCGAGATCGCCGTTCCGAGAAACCCTCGCCGTGGCCAGCAGAACTGGAAAATTCGCGGCAGCCCAAATGCCGACTTCACTATCGTAGGCCGGATGGAACCGATCACAGGGGTCATAGCAGACTACTTCCTTTTCAGCCAGGACGACTTGGCGCCAGGAGCGATCTATTTGAAGGATTCAAATCTCGACCAGTTCGCTTGCATGCGATATCCGACTGCGGGCGCGATGTTTGGTCTCGACTGCCCCGGCTTGCTGGAGGCCTCGTGCTGAAGGCATACGCTGACCGGGCTGCGCTATATCTAAGAGCCTCAACGGAGCACCAGAACTACTCAACCGAGCATCAAGAGGCAGCACTGCAGGAGTACGCTGCGGCGCATGGCTTCGCGATCGTAAGGGTATATCGCGATAAGGGGCGCAGCGGGCTTACTTTGGATGGGCGGGCGGGTCTACTCGAGCTGCTCACCGATATTCAAGCCGGCCGTGCCGACTTTAAAGTTGTCCTAGTATACGACGTGAGCCGCTGGGGTCGCTTCCAAGACGTTGATGAGAGTGCCTACTACGAATATGCATGCCGCCGGGCCGGCATCGCAGTGTCGTACTGCGCCGAGCCTTTCACAAACGACGGATCACCGCTCGCGGCCGTGCTCAAGGGCCTCAAACGAGCCATGGCTGCCGAGTATAGTCGCGAACTGTCAGCGAAGGTATTTCGAGCGCAATGCCGCCTTACCAAAGCCGGATTCAAGCAAGGCGGCCTGGCTGGCTACGGGCTCCGCCGCATCGTGATCTCTGCGGCTGGTCAGCCGAAGGGCCTCCTGGGCGTCGGCGAACGCAAGCCCATGCCAACTGATCGCGTCAGTTACACCAGAGGGCCGGAAGACGAAGTAGCCGTGATTCACCGCATCTACGAAATGTATCTTGGCGAGCGCATGTCGGACACTGGTATTGCGCGCCGCCTCAATGGCGAGGGGATCGCGAACGAGTTCGGCCGTACTTGGTCACCGTACCATGTAAAGCAAATTCTCACGAACGACAAGTATGCTGGCACCTTGGTGTTCAACCGGAGCACCCAGCGCCTGAAAAGCTCACGTCGCGCGAATGCACGGGCAACTTGGGTGAAAGTAGACGACGCTTTTGACGCAATTGTGTCACGCGATAAGCTCGAGGCCGCACGCGGCGTACGAGAACACCGCCGCCGGCAGTGGTCAGATGACGAAATGCTCGATTCACTACGCCAGATATTCGTCGAGCACGGTAAGGTCACTCTGGACCTGATCAACGCCAGCGGCGGGCCAGCGGTGAAATCATATGCTGCGCGCTTCAACGGCATTACATCGGCAATGGGTCTCGCTGGCGTGAGCTGGCCATCTCTCACCCGAAGCACCATCACCCGGTACCGGATGAGGTGTATTAGCCGTGACATGACGATCGAGCTCGAGCGATGCGCGGTCGCGGCAAACGCCCAAGTCGAGAAGCTCAGTCCACGCACCTATCGACTGAACGGTGTAACCGCCCGCTTGCTGTGCACTCGGTGTCGGTACGAGCGAAGCCATCCTTGCTGGAAGGTCGCGCTGGCGCATAAGCCAGCGGTCGACTTCATCATCTGGGTCCGCGCCGATCCATCGAACGAGCATATTGCAGCTTTCTATCTCATTCCAGTGGCAGACTTCCCAGACAATCTCTACATCTGGCCGTCTGTGCGAACGCTGAGCAAGTATGCGCGCTATACCCACGGTTCTCTGGCTGCGATTTTCGGTCTTGAGTGAGCCGCTTCGCCCAAGTATTAGCCTAGCCTAAGTCAAAAGCATAAGTGACTTTTGGCGAGATTCCTTGGGTCGGACCCGCCTGTCGTGACAGTCTGTGACCTTTGCAAGTCAGCAACCTGCTAACCTGTGCCGATCGGCTGAAAATGGCTAATTGCAGCCATTTAACTCTCCCAGGTAGCACCTGGGACCGAACGCCTGCGGCGAAGGCAAAACGCAAGGGATATATGGGAAAGAAGTCGCGCGAGAAGCGTGAACGTCGAGAGAGCGCTGACGGTAGGAATGCCTCAACGTCCCTACTTGAACAGATGCAGGACTTCCTTGGTAGATCAGAGCAACAGGTGCAGGTCGACCTGCACTTCCAGCGTGACGTAGCGGCTGTAGAGGCAG
Organism: Massilia oculi; assembly: GCF_003143515.1. NCBI lineage: Bacteria > Pseudomonadati > Pseudomonadota > Betaproteobacteria > Burkholderiales > Oxalobacteraceae > Massilia > Massilia oculi. The sequence goes on from NZ_CP029343.1 coordinate 2,772,501, forward strand.
TTCTGCGCAGGTACGTGCGCTTTGATGCCGCTGTAGCAGTGGCCGTATCAGACCTTTGGCAGCCGAATGTGGCCAGTCCGATCAAGCACCTGTTTGCCTGGACAGTGCTCTTGGGTCTTCAAAGCGACTCGAACGACGCACAGGCAATCCAGACTTACGAAGACTTTGCCCTCTTTCTGACCGAGCTCTACGCGGCCTGGCCCGAGTTCCCGACGCTAGAGGACTGCCACATCGAAGCAGATTGGGGCCAAGTTCGTGCCCCCCTTGGTGATAGCTACGTGCCGATGTTCTACGGCAGTTGCATCGAGCGGCTTCCCGACTTTGTACAGGCATTCCGCATCACGCATGACGGCAACCAGGCAGCCCTGGCCGACATGGACTTCGCTATCGCTCTGCACGCTGACCTGATTGAGGCAGTTCCGAACCCGGCCGGCGCTGTACTCCCGGAGCCTAGTTACGGTCACGTGGAGGTGCCGCTCGAGAATTTCTGGACCTCGTGCCGTGTCGCGCTCCTAAGTACAGGCGCTAGGGTCGCCAAATGGCGAGCCAACGCAAGCGCCAAGCTGGTCGCTTCCATGGGCGCGTATAAGGCGCCACTGACTTGGGCGACGTTTGGGGATGCTGTCCTCACGGGCGGAGCCCTGCCGTTTCTGGGTGTAGCGCAAGGCGAAACGTGGGTTCCAATCTCGTTGCGGAGTGGGCCAGGGGTCATCATCGACCGCTGGGCTAAAGTTGGGACGCTAGGTGGCACCGCGCAAACCCATAAGGCTATCGGCCGCTATGTTGCCGCCCGGCTGCGGCATGTGATGGTCGGCCCGATGAAGCTACTGGTCAGCCGGCAAGAATTTCCCGCGCTGACTGTCAGCTGCACCATCACTGGAGGCTCACTGGTACATCTGTTCTGCACCTGCGACCATCGGTCACTTGCGGCCGCTGGCGCCGCGGCTTCCGCAGTCTATGCAGCTCTTCGCAGTGGGGGTGTTCTGCACCTGCGAATGGACGACGGACGGGGTTTAGCTTTCGGCCAAGGTGAGCAGAGCGGTCCCGGGGCTGACGATGTGCAGATCGTTATCGTCCTGACACAGTCCGGTACTGGTCTCAACATGCTTGACGCGCCTAAGCGGCCCACGAGGATCATCCCCTTGGCTGACTTGGTCAGCATCGTAGATGGCCTCGAGGACATACGGGAGCTTGAGCAGTTCTGGAGTTTTGCGGATACACAGCGGGGAACGCTATCGCCGTTTTCCCGCGCGCTTGCTGACCTCTTCGGCACGTTCAAGGATACGCACGGGGTGCTCGTAGAGGGAGCCATTAACCCGACGATGATTGCCCTAGATCCGCACTGGGGCAGCGGGTGGCGCTTCAATACCCTGACCGAGTTCTGGGCGTCGGCGCCGCCGCGTTTCCCGGACGGGTCGTCTGGATGGCACGTGAAGCGCACCGCCAAGGGGGTTGTTGAGCTTCGCTCGCGTCACCATACTGCGATGGCTTACTCCACCCAGGTCGGCTCCTGCACCGTCCAAGCAACGGTGACGGTGGAGCCCGGGCTGGAGGTCGAAGACGCTAAGATGGCGGACATGTTCGCGCAGATGGTCATCGACGCGCTTCATGAGTGTGCAGGCGATTTCCAGTTGGAAGCGCTATTTCAACGGCAGCAGCTGGTCTTCGCCTGCCGCCTCGCCGATCAGGGGCGTGTTGACCGAGAGCAGTCCCCGGCGCCTCTGGAGAGCTTCGAGAAAATAGTGCTGTCTGCCACCGGAAGCGTGGGGAACCCAGCTCGCGTTGAAATGAAGCTTCATGCAACCGCGATACAGGCTGGTCTGAATGGGGCACGAAACGCAGCCTTCGAGGCCCGCTGCCTTCAAGAAACATTCTTCGCCTGCACAGCGTCACTCGGCATTACTGCCCCGCAGAACCTCGTAACCCGATTGGCGGGCCTCGCGGCACGCCCCGCGCGGTACCATCTGCAGGTGCTGGAGCGGACGATAGACGTGCCCGACTTTGCTGACCCAGTCGTTCCGACACCAACAGAGTACAAGCTCGCGCGCAAGGCACTGGCCGTCGTGATGAAGGAAAGTGACCTAGAGCCTGGTCGCTACGAGCTGCACGAGGCAAAGGTGCGCATCGACACGGCTCGAGAACGCTTTCGCCTTCAACTCGAAAAGCGGCTTGCGCCGCTGGACAGGGAGATGCTGGCCATCGCCTGCGTCGAGCAGCACGACAGCTTACTTCTTGCCAGACGCATCCGCGAGACCCGAGTGCACCAGAGCCGCGCCCACCAAGTCGACTACAACCGCTTGGAAGCTCTTTCCGAAGCTCGGAAGGAGTTTGAAAGCACCGCTCGCAACTACCGGTACCTGCTGGAGAAGGCGGTCAGCTCTACCACGAGTGGGCAGGAGCGAATCACGCCGCAGCTCTTGCGAGAACTCATCGGACTGGTTGACTGGTACATGGTTCTTGCGGGGGCCAGCGACGTTCTGCACAACCAGGTTGACGTAAGCGGCGTGGACATCGACGACCAGTTCGTCCCGGAGGTCTTCTACTCCCAGACTTGGCAGGAACGAGAGGAAGAGTATGCGCACGAGTTGGCGAGAATCAGGCTAGGCGAGGGAATCAAAAACGACGACGCTGTGGAGGGGGCAGTCGCGGAGCTTCTGGTGAGCGAAAATCTCCAGAAGGCATTCAAGGCTGACGTGGGGTTCGAGCTACAGAAACTCCTGCAGGCCCTAACGGTTTTCACCCAGCCGGTGCGCCATGGCCTGGCGGACGACTTGGCTCTGTTTTATCTGGGGGAGCCAGACCACCTTGCCCATGCCATCGTGCAGGGTTTCGAGGAAATCACGCCGGCCGAGGCTACTGCAATCGTGTCGTTCCTGACGCTTTCGGGACCCAACATCAGGCGCTTGTCCGGCAAGACAATCGACGAAAGCGATGTCCCGTTCTGGGAGCACAGCAAGCGTCTTCATCGCTATGCCATCCGGCCTCTTGTCCCAGTCGGAAAGCAGGTCGTCTGGGGAGCCGAGAGCGCTAGTCGGTCTCAGCTGATATGGCTGTCAGCCGTTCGAGATGGCGTTCTTCCGGCTGACTTCCAGTGGCCAAACGTCCAAGCAGTCGTCAAGTCCATCAAGAAGCTCATTGAGGATGCGCTTGAGGTCCGCGCCGTGGAGATTCTCAAGCGCCACACCCCGTACGTTGAAGGCGGCGCGGATTTCTTCCGGCGGTTTCGCAAGGAGGGCTTCGCGGACGTCGGGGACTACGATGTGTTCGCCTACTGGCCAGCTACGAATACTGTCCTTTATGCGGAATGCAAATACAATCAAACGGCGCACTCAATAAAGGATTCCCGGCGGCTGAGAGACCGCATGTTCGGCATGAGTGACGCGGACAAAAACGGCCAATACAGCCGAATTCGCGGACGTCGAGAGTTTCTTGCCAAGAACCGAGACAAGATGTTTGACCTCTTAAAGTGGCCTAAGCCCGCGGAAGTGCCTCCCAGAGATGTGGAGGTTTATGTCAGCCGCGAGCTTCACTATTGGATGGTGCACACGCCGTATGAGGTTCCCACCAAGTTCATCCGAGTGGACGCATTGGATGCCTGGGTAAACGATGGAATGAGAACAGGGAAGTACGAGGCGAAGTGAATTGAGGAGCTCAAGCACTTTTGCACGCCTGAGGACGAGAATCATAGAAGATATCGGCTTGAGTAGGCAATAATTCCACAGGAACGCGGCGCGAGGCGCGATCCGCATGGATGAAGTCAGCCTTTCTGCCGTGCCTTGCCACGGCACCACAGGCTGATGCCTTGGATCGAAGGCGCGGCGTGCGAACCCGTTCGGTCCGCAGTTACGAACGTCACCCGCATCTCATCGTGCTGGCGCAGGCTGCCGATCCAGAGACCGGTGTCGCGGACCGGAAAGCTGAGATTACTTCGTCCCGTTCGGCCTTCGGGCCAGCCATAGAAGGTCAAGGTGCCGACCCGTACACCCCTCGGCTGACCGTCCTCCCCCAATCCGGTTTCGCCCAGAAAGATGTGAACGGGAGGCTCATCTTCGCTTTCAGCCCGCAAGCCGCTGATGACGAGCCACAGCGCCGTGCATCTCCGGATAGCTGCATGCGGGTCGCGCACCGTGGGACTGAGCGGCAACTGGAGGGTTCGGTCGAGGCCGGCCTCGCCCTTCCATTCGCCGATCCGCTCGGTTTTGCGCTCGGCTGCGGCAACCTGGGCGGCGACAGACATGATCAGGACGACAATTGCGACTTTCATGGGACCCTCCACGTGTCGGGAAATCCAAAATACCATGGAAGCGCGGGCGAGAACCGAAGATCGCGCAACGGCCTGCTCAGCTGCCCGACACCAGAATTTGGCGGATTCTTGGCTTGGCGTCTTTGGCCCCGCCCGAAAGTGGTACGAAGGTGACATACGGCGCCAGTCCCGATTGGCTGAGCTGTTGTTTAAGTGCCTTACTAAGTTGAAAACTGACGGAACGCCCGGCCGCGCCTGCGGCAGCGCTTCCCTCATCCTGGCCGCCACCGTGGCCTGCACTGTGGCCACCGCCATGCGCGTCGCCCTGGCCGGAATGCGCCGACTCCGCGCCGAAGAAGTTGATCGTGCCAACATAGCTCGGCGCGCTGCGCCGCTTGGTGACGGACGACATGGCGGCCAAGTGCACATCATAAGCCGGCGCCCCGCGGTCGGCCGACAGACCCTCCATCTTCAGGTAGGCCGGCTTCTCCGGGTCGATTTTCAGCGGCGCGGCAACCAGCGTGGGACGATCCCCCACTTGGGTTGCGCCGGATTCAAGCTTGACCTGGCGCGTCGCCGTGGACAGGTTAATGTCGCGAGCGCTGGCGCGGGCCACTGCGCGGTTGGTCACCAGCAACGGCTTGGTTGCGGGGATCGGATCCGCGCCAATGTAGAAGTCGTACTGGTAGTCCTGCATCTGCACCGCTTCGCCTGCCTTGCGGCGCAGCGGCTCGCCGGTTGGACCTGCGAAAGTGAATTCTTCGTTCAGGAACTGCGGGTCCGTGGGATTGACGCCGCCTGCCCTGTTCCAGCTCGCCCAAGCCCGGTCGATATTGCAGTGATGGACCCAGAAGATGGGGTCGTCGGCTGCCCACGCCACCCTACCCATGCCGATCCGGTTGCCCACGTTCGTGTGCACGGCCCCATGCAAGGTGCCGTCGATATTCGCGCAGAATCCGGCGTCCTCCTCGGATTCGTTGTAGTCGACCGACTTCATGAAGTCCAGGGATAGCGGGGCGCGGCTGCCGGCCGGCTGGTCGATCGGCTGTCCCTGGTTCACTCCGGGATTGCGGTTGGGCCGGAACAGGTGCTTTAAGATTGGGTGCTTGGGTGACCGGAATGCTTCCGGCAAGGCGCGTCGGCTGAGATCGGGGTCCGTATAGTCCCAATATGGCAGGGCAAAATCGGCCCGGCCACTCACCACCCGCACGATGTCCTCGAAGGCCAGCAGGTACAGACGGTGCCAGGGCAGGAAGAAGGGTTCGCGGCGGGCGTCCAGATGGGCCTCGCAGGTATTCCACATGAGCTTGGCGAGCTCGCGGTGGGTGCCGTTGGCGCTGTAGATGCGCTGCAGTTCGGCATCCTTCGTGCGGTCGCCGCGGACCATGTGGGTGTACCACTGGAAGGTCCAGGAACGCGGATCGCCTTCAGGGTACTTGGACGAGTCCATCATCGCGCCGACGGCCTTCGCATAGATTATCAGCATCTCCCGTCCGGCGGCGGTATGCAATGCCGGGCGCGTGACCACCCGCGCCTGGGCCTTCGCGGCGGGCATCAGGGCGGCCAGGGCGCATCCGGCCGATCCGTTCAGGAAGGTGCGGCGGTGTGCGTCAAACATGGGGAGTGTCCTCGTGATAAAAGGGGAAATGGGATCGGTAGAAGGGATGGGATCAGCGGCTGGCCCGGATCAGGACCTCGATCTTGTCGAGCGGCACGTCGTGGACCTTGCCGTCAGCCTCCACAAACGTGATGCGGCTGTCCGACACCGGACAGTACTGAGGCTCGACTAGCGACCCATCCATTCCCTTCGGCAGGACACGCAGCTGTGTGACGCCGCCCTCGATGCGCGTGCGCAGCGAGAACAGCCTGGCTGGCTCGAGCACCCGGTCATCGGCACAGGCCTTGAAGTCGTCGAACGGATCGAAGTGCCATTTGCCGTACAGGTCGGCCGACGCGCCGCGTACGCGCAGCACGTCTTCGTAGACGCGCAGGGCCCGCTCGACGTTGAGAACGATGCCGCCGAAGCGCGTATAGCCCTGGGCCGCCGGGACGTGATCGGCCGACGCGATGATGCGCGCCTTCACGTCCGACATCTTTCGCACACCCAGCGCATGAACGGCCGCGGCAGTGAACGACACCAGCGGTGCCGCCAGGGACGTTCCATGAAGCCATTGAGTTGGACTGCTGTCCCACTGGAACGGGATGCGGCAGCCCGGCGCCAGCAGGTCGACCCGGTCAGGACTAAAATTCGTGAACCGGGCCGGCGCACCGTTGGGCCCGCTGGCGCCCACCGCGATAAGCCAGGACGCCGGGACCTCAGCTCCGCTGTACGAAGCGGGATAGGTTAGCTTGCCAAGGACGATGTCCTTCCCATCGTTTCCGGCGGCGACAACAGTTAGGACATTCCCCTGCGCGGCTTCGCGTAAACCCTTGGCCAGCAAGGTCGTCGACTGTACGTTCGTGGTACCCACGCTGAGGTTGATCACGCGCGGCTTCGGATGGGAAGGAACTTCCCCTATCGACTTAGCCAGCGTCGCATCATCGACCAGAACCGTGTCCTGCACCCTCATGAAGACCTTGGCCATGCTCAGCTTGACCAGCTGGTACACATCGGGGTAAGCGCTGCGCAATGCGTAGCCGCCAAGGGCGACGTCGGCGACCTGGGTTCCGTGCATGGCGTATTTGTCGTTCTTCTCCGGCTCCACGTCGCCACTCTCGCGCACGCCAAAACCGTAGTAATCGCCCCAGAGGCCATTTTGGTCGCTGTCGACCAGCGGGCTGGCCTTCTCCGCGGCGTTTACGGCCAGCGCCTGCATGGGAAAATACGAGGATAGGCCGCGTGCGCCGGTGTCGACCACGCGCACCACTGCTGGCAAGAGCGCAAGGCCCTGCTTCGCGGCCGCTGCGCGGCTAGACTCGATAGCGGCAATCACAGCGGTCTGATTGATCGGCCAATCGGGCGTGAGCGTGCTGCCCGCAGGGTCGCAAGACGTGCCGCTCAGCACCGGGGCATCCTCAGCCAGCGGCTTGATCAATTCCATGCCGCCACCTTCATGCGCGCTAGTAAAGACTTGAGGACCCTCGGGCTGCACCCGGAAGCCAGCTACGCCCTTGAGCGAGCCAGCTGACTTGATGACCTTCAGGCCATTGAATGCGCCGCCCAGGTTGGCAGAATGGCGGCTCATGTACCGCTTCTGCAGTTCCCGCAGACGCTTGAGCGCGTCTTCTGACTTGATGCCCGGCTTGAGAATAATCGTGCTGGGCAGGACCTTCCACGGCAATGAAACGGCACGGTTCGGATCCAACGGCTTGTCAAGCCCAGCCTGCTCGCCGCCGTTACGCACCGCGACCTTCTCCACCGCCATTACATTGCAGTCGGAACGGCGGTCGTTCGGTTCGCAGGGCGACACCTGGGCTCCTGGCTCTACCCCGAGGTGGCGCTTCAGGAAGGCCTGCCAGTCTTCGCCAGGCAAGGGCTGCGCCACTACATTGGTATCGATCTGTACGCACGCGGGCAGGCGCAGTTTGCGGTCTTCCTTGGCGGGTCCGAATATAAAGCCCGGGTTGTCGCGGATGGCCAGCTGGTAGTAATCGTTGGTGTACGAACCACCGCAATGCGCACGCAACAGGCGTAGCGGGTCCTCACCACCCGGGACGGTGCGCTCGGCCAGTGCGCCGAGGTCTGCCAGCAGCCATTGTGCGTCGGCGGGAAGCGGGCCGGCCGGCATGATGGTGATGATCTGCGGAGTGGCCGGCATAGTATTGGCCGAGGCGGCCACCGGCAGGGCGAGCGAAACCAGGAGTGCGGTCCGGCGCATGATCATGGGCGGGCGGGACGGCAATTGGGTACCAGCGGGTCGATGCCGCAGACCGGCTGTTTGGCTTCAGCCAGCCAGTTCGTGATGAACTTCTGAGCCTTGCTGGACGAAAGAGACGTTAGGTACGACACCTTGTAGGTATCCAGTTTGGGGTTGGCCTGGACCGCCGAAACGACCGCGACGACACCACGCTTTCCGTTCTTGACCCGATAGACCGCGCCGCCGCTGTCACCCCGGCATACAAAAGCAGTGTTGGCGCTGGTGCCGGGTTTTGTCGCGAGATAGCCGGGCCCCCAGGTCAGGCCGCCCGGCGGCACATCCACAAAAAAGGATCCCACCCAAAACTCCGGCGGCTTTGCGACTGTCATTGTCTCGAGGTCCGTGCAGCCGTAACCGCCCGCGATCAGTTCATCGTGCCGTGCCACGGCCAGGTTCAAGGCGACCCACTCATATTCCAAGTGCGGCTCTATGACTTCCTTATCCATCAGGCACAGGGCCAGGTCGTGGCTGGGTTCAACGAGTGACCACGTGGATTCACGCTTGCATTTCCCTCCGTATGCCGCGCCACTAGGCAACGTGATGCTGATCCGTTTGTCGTGGCCGACGCAATGCGCCGCGGTCAACAGTACACGCGGCCCAATCAGTGTCGCAGTACAGGTGCCGCCGTCGAATCTGGCCACGAAAGACGCCGGCCACAGCTTGGTGTTGACGCGTTGGGCGTTGCCCATCTTGGGTATCGCACCTGAATCCTGTGTCAAGCTTGCGACAGAAACGAACTCTAATGTGCCATCGTTGGTGCTGAATTCCAAATCCTGAGCTGCGGCTGTTGAACCGTAGGTGCAGGCCAGGAGAGACGCGCATCCAAGCCAGCGGCGGATCAAGCGCGAACGTGCCATATCGCTTCCCCTTTTATTGGCACGTTCCGACGACGATGCCGTCAACGTCTTTCACATCCTTCTGCGCGTCGAGGCAGGCTTTAATGGCCTTGTTAAGCTCAGCCACGTCCTTCGCTTGGTTCAGCTGGCGATCGGCGGCGCGCTCGGCCGCGTCGTCGATCAGCTTCTGGCGTGCCTCTCGGTGAGCCGTGTAGGCGTCCAGGTTGGTATTGAGGGTGCCCGCAGCCTTATCCACGAGAGCGCTATCCTTGAAGCCGATTTTGTCTAGCGAACCATCAGCGCCGAGCGACACGTTCAGGGTCTGCTCTGCGAAGACACGGTTTTTTAGCGGCACGATGACGTAATCACCAAGCTGCGGCACGATGACCCGGACAGGAGTGAGCAGCGAGGTGTCGTCCTCGCTGTTGCCCATGCACGTGTTCTGGCAAGCGCGCACCACGCCGTAGGCGGGCTGGCGAACGACGAAACCCGGAAAGCTGCCGTTGTCGGTGGGATCAGACACCAAAGGAACGTCGGTGCGGACCTGGACGACCGTACGCAGAGTCGGCAGTTGGTGGTAGACCTTGGTACCTTCGTTCTCTGTTAGAGCGTCGAGGAGTTTGAGCCCTTCCTCCGTGAGCCATTTACCGCTCTCCACCTGGGGGGGATATATGGCGATACTGACGCCGTCCGTGTCAAGGTCCTTCTTGGTTGGCGTCCATCGGCGGATGACGCGTGCGCGCAATTTCTGGCGTGCGGCCTCGAGCGCAGGATCCTCTCCCTTCTTCTCGGCCGCCGCTGTTTGAGTCCCTCCAGCATCCGCCTGCGCAGGCTTGGCCATGTTGTCTGCTTTCCGCGAAACGGCTGGCTGTGCGGCCACACCTGGCACTTGCGCCGTTTTAGCCGCCTTGCCTAGCTCCTCTTTGGCTGCAGCCTGCGCGTTAGCCTTAGCCTTAGCCTCTGCCTTCGCCTTCGCCTTCGCCAGCATTTGGAGGGCCTCGATCACATGGTCTGTACAGACCTTTGGCGGGGCAAGCGCGTCCCTTGCCATGGCAAGCATCCCGCCCTGCAGCCCCGCAATGCGAAGAACCGTGCCGACCGCCCCGGTAAGGGCCGGCCCCGTCTTATCACTAATGGTTGTCGACACGCTCTTCAAGGTCGATCCCGGATGGGATTCGACGGAAAACTCGGTATCCTTGAACACGTTTCGCAACGATTCATAAGGCACCACAAAGCGTTCACCGCGCGTGGTCTCCGCCGTAATGGCCACCTTCTTAGCGACGTCGAAAAAAACTTGCCCGTCTTTATTGGTCTCACAACGCTCGATTTCGTAATCCACTGTCACGACCAAAGTCGTGGCCGGCAGCGTGTACGGCACGCCTTCGATGACGCCGCCAGTGTGGCGCCGCACCTCGAGCTGGGTGCAACCGGACAGCAGGAGCATGGGGAGAAAGAACAGTACCGAAGCTTGCCGACGGTTTAGCATGATTAGGACTGGAATTTAAAGTGTGGTGAATGTTCTTCCTTAACCATAGTTACAAAACTTTACCAAAAAGTCACTCTTTTATTTCCATAAAGGTTGTTGTTGCGCAAACACGACGGGATCTCTATGAGCAGGAGTGAATCGCCACGAGTTTCCTAGACACTCGCGAGCCGCTGGAAATACTGCTTTGATCCGCTTGGATTCCATGGACACTTTGAACCTGAGGATCTGGTCGATGAGCGTAGGCTTCCACTGGTAGCTCAAATCTCGGGTGCCCAAGTACACGACTCGCGTTTCCTCGTCCCGTTGGTAGAGTCAATCTCGGCAAGGAAAAGGGCTGTCTGGCCATGCCCGCAAACGTCAAGATAAGTTGAATGCTGACCGAGCCTATGCTTCGAGAGCCCATCGGGCTTGGCTTCGCAGTCGAGGCATCGCGCTCGTATCGCGCGCTACGATGTAGAGTCGCGCGAAAGGCTTGGACAGTGGCGTTGGGCCGTCGAGCGAACCTTGTGTTGGCTACACCGCCCCGTAGATTGCGCATCCGGTACGAACGGCGAGCAGACATTCATCAGGCATTCCTGTCGCTTGCCTGCTCGATCATCTGTTGGCGGTATGTCGAGAGGTTTTGTTAGGCGCTCTTAATGAGTAAGCGACGATCTTGCACTAACCGTCGCGCTAACTAGCGCTCACTAACTTTGAAGATGCAATCTTTCTGAATCGTCCCGAATTCTGAGCTGCTCCATTGCTCAGGGGAATAGAGTCATGAAGACGCAACTCAAGTATTCGCCCGAAGTCATCCAACGCGCCGTGTGCATGGTCAGCGAGACCGCCAACGAGTACAGCTCGCAGTGGACTGCGATCGAATCCATCGCAGACTAAATCGGCTGCGTACCTGAAACGGTGCGTCGCTGGGTATGCCAGTAAGGGTGACGTTTGTGCTACAACGCTTGGCATTACCAAGGGCAGCAACGAACCACGTGCAGCGCTCGATAGCTTTTCGCCAGTACTTGTAATGTACTGCGGCCGCCAACTCGGACCAGTGCGCGCGCCCGCGTGAGGGCGATTACCGAAGTGGCACTGGCATCCCGCTGCGGCGCAGGCATACAAGCTGTCTTATACAGCGGATCTGGGGCAAGAATGGGGATGTCGAGGATTTGCTAGATCAGCTTGAGACGGTTGTAGAGCAAAGCCGCACACACACACCCTAAAGAAACCTCAAGTAGGAACATCTGCAGTATTGGCCGGCTTTACTATCCGCATGACGCTAGCCCTAGAAATACCAAAGGTGCGCGCCAGGGCGCTGATCGAAGCGCCGGCCTGGTGTTGTCTCGCCATTGCAGAGCGCTGCTCGTCGGTAGTGCTGGCTGGGCGCCCCAGCGTCTTCCCTTCTGCTTTTGCCCGGGCCAAGCCAGACTGGGTTCGCTCAACCAGCAGGTCGCGCTCCATTTCAGCCACAGCCGCGAGCATAGTTAGCATCAACTTGCCCGCAGCGCTGGTAAGGTCCAGCTTCCCTAGTTGCAGGACGATGACCTGGATGCGGCGCGCTGTTAGGGCCTTGATCGTGGCGCCGACGTCCTGAGCATCACGGCCAAGGCGATCCAGCTTTGTCACTACTAGGGTCTCATCGTCTCGGATCTGTCCGAGCATCTTGGCGAACTGCGGACGCAGTAGCGCTGAGACCTTCCCCGACACGCCCTCGTCAGCATACCAGTAATTAACCTCATAGCCGGCCGTCTCAATCTCACGTCGCTGATTCTCTGTCGTCTGTTCTTTGGTGCTGACTCGCCCATAGCCAAAAATTGCCATCTTCCCATCTCTCCGTTATGCAACAGTGCTCGATCCTGTTCAATAACGCTAATTTTACATTTGAACATGCTCAAAAATCAAACCCCTATTTTATGGACATCTCAGCATGGGATCGTTGTACCATGTTCAAAAACGGTCGTTTCCGAACAGTATAAGCCTCAGACATTCACCCTTGGCGTCCAAGGTCGGTCAATATGATGGCCGACTGTGTCTTGCTTCGGGTAAACTATAACTGGCCGTTCCCCTGCTATTATTGAAAATTATTATCAAAATTGTGAACCTCTATACCGACCTGCAGAACGCGAGAAGCGAAGAAGATGTCAAAGATGCCTATATCAAAGCTCTTGGCTTGAAAGGCTATACGAAAGGTTTAATCGATATCCAAACCAAGGAGATTTGGTTCGAGGCAAAAGATACTGGCAAACATTCTAGCTATGAAATGTTCACCCAGCTATTGCATTACGTTCAGGTTTCAATGGATCGTGGCGAAACAGTTCCGCCGTTACTTGCAGTAATCGATACTGAAAAAGCAGCGTTAATGAAAAGCGTTGACGTACTGCCATTCTTAAAGAGAAAAACGGTAAAGTGGGGAAAGTCTGCAAGTCAATACACCCAGGAGGCCTTAGACGAAATTTCTGCGCACATTGGCACGCACTTCGTTTCCTTCAAGATTTCGACCCATGAAGAAGAATTCATCAGCACAGTTAAAGCGGCTATTAAGTGTGGCGACATAATTAGGACCCAGATTACGCCCGATAACCTAAAGCAGGTTTTCGACAAATGGGTTTCAATGATTGGACGCGAAATTTCTGGTGTGGACGATGAGCAATATGCACTTCTATTCTTTGCAGACATCATGCACGACGGCACAGTATCTACTCATAACAATCTGCCGGCAGAGCTACTGCACAAAAACGGATCACCGATTTTTAGCCTAAACGGAAAAATGTTTGAGCTAGGCAATAAGGACGGCTATAGACGGTTCTGGGCAATTTATCATAGACCGCCAAATGTCAGCTACCGCGATTACATGCTTGAACGTCGTGACAATCTTATTCCGGTAAATGAGCGTATTTTTAAAGGCGCGTATTACACTCCGCTCAAAGTCGTTGATAAGGCCTATGATAAGCTCGTCGAAACACTCGGCAAAGACTGGCAAAAAGAATATATTGTATGGGATATGTGCTGTGGGGTTGGAAACTTAGAGGTCAAGCACAGTAATCATCGAAATATTTATATGTCAACCTTGGATCAAGCAGACATTGATATGATGAAAGCTACAAAAACATGTGTTTCTGCTCATCGTTTTCAATACGATTATCTAAACGACGACATTGATGAGAACGGAAAAATTAATTATGACCTCACGAATAAGATTCCACAATCCTTAAGATTGGCAATTGCACAAGGGAAGAAAATCCTTATTTTAATTAATCCGCCTTACGCAGAAGCAGGTAGTGCAGACACCGTGACGGGAGGAGAACATAAAACTTCTGTAGCGACAACAAGGATGTCCCGATCAATGCCTGATTACGGATATGCTACTCGTGAGCTGTTCACACAATTTCTAGCACGAATTGCTCAAGAAATGCCTACAGCAACTCTCGCTATTTTCAGCAAGATTAAGTACGTCAATGCTCCAAATTTTGAACAGTTTAGAAAACTATGGAATGCTAATTACCTCGGCGGTTTCGTCGTTCATAGCAAATCGTTTGACGGTTTGAAAGGGGATTTTCCCATTGGTTTTCTTATCTGGAAAACTGACCAAAATGGTCCTAAGACCCCTATTACTGAAATTTCCGCTGAAGTCCTTGATAAAAACGCCCTTCCAAGAGGAGAAAAGAAATTTTACAATTTACCAAACTCAACTTTTCTGAGCGAATGGATTGTTCGTCCTAGAGGCAATGGGAAAGACTGCGTGCCTTTAAAAAACGCTATAACACCGGCAACAGTCACGAAAGATCTACGCGGAACAAAATGGGCGGAAAAAGGCATAGGCAGTATGTTATGCAATAGCAATATGCTTCAAAATGCTGGAAAATTGACAGCACTGTTCTCATCAGGCTTTGGCAGTGCTGGTGCATTTTTTGTTACTGAAGAAAATGTTGACAAGGCAGCAGTTGTTTTTGCGGTCCGACGATTAATAAAGCAAACATGGTTGAATGACCGCGATCAGTTTTTGCAGCCGGTAGAACCACTCGGTGATGAGTTCATTAATGATTGTTTAATCTGGATGCTTTTCAATGGAAGCAATCTGACTGCTGGCGCAGATGATTTAGAGTGGAACGGAAAGAAATGGTCTCTTACTAATCACTTCATTCCATTTTCAGAAGACGAAGTTGGTGCACCTGATAGATTCGAGTCCGATTTTATGAAAGAACATTTATCTAAAAAGATACTGTCAGATGAAGCACTATCGGTTCTTGAGTCCGGCAGGATACTTTGGGAAGCCTACTTCGCATACACTGACGTTCGTAACGTTAGGGATAAATTCAAATTAAATCGGCCAGACGTTGGTTGGCATCAAGTGCGAAATGCCCTTGTGGAACGCGGCGCCAGTGGCGACACTCAAGCAGTCTCATTTAGTACTTTCGAGAGCAACTATACGGTGTTGAGTGAGAAATTGCGGCCGCAAGTTTTTACTTTAGGTTTTTTAAGGTAAATCTCTCCCGTGGTAGGGATGCACGGGAGCTGCACTGGTCATCTCCTGTGAATCGCGCCTAGGGAAGCACTGATTTATTCGGGCGCGCTGGAATCGGTCACAAAAAATGTGCCCAGCAAGGCGCAAACCACAGCGATACCGCGTGGTATCGCGAGGATTTGAAACGCCGCTGGGCGCATTTTCTCGTGGCCGAAGCCGCCGCTATGAATAAATCAGTGCTTCCCTAGGATACTTGTCTGATTGTGGTCAAAATCGTAGGTTTTTTTAAGTGACTCAAAGGGTTAAGCTCAGCTAACCAAGTAAAACTTCTACTTCTTTCGCCTCTATGGCCACATCGATCTCCGCGCATAAATCAATGTCATGTCCGGGCGCCGATATTGAGATTACCAGTGCATACCTTGCTTTGTCGGTTACGCGCTTCTGGCCTGTATGTGATTTCCACCATCCCCCAACTGGATAGACTGCGATTGCATCATGTCCAGCAAGGTCAATCGCTCTTCCTCGCCAAAGATCGCAATGAAGTGACCCTGCCTGTATCGCTTTTGGCCCCAGCAACCAGTAGCTTGTCTCGTCGTCCATTTCACCAGAATCTTTGGACTGACTTGCAGTGAGCCTGCTGCGAAAACGCAAATCCGATTCGCCTCTTTTTTTCATATCGAAGCGCAGCCCGAAGGAACGATACGTATCAGGACGGGTCGCGGCCTTTCCTGTCAAATTAGGCTCCACAAAATATGAGAGAGTCACTTTCATCGTCACAATCTCATTTTCAAGCTTTTCTAATGCTCGACGCGGCCAAGGCAGATCGTAAAAATGCATCTCATTGAAAACGCCGGACTTTCCATCTGCGCCAAGTGCAAACGGCTGAATTTCCGACTGCGCGATTAAAGTAGCGTCGTTCTGAGCTGAAAAGATCGCGCGCTCTATGTCAGGTACGCCATACCCATATTCACGAAGTAACTGCTGTTTCTTACTCTTGCTTCCACCTTTCCAATGGGCCCCGGTCCCGACGAAATTTTTACGTATCGGCTCTGGCCAACGAGCTGAATCGACAATTAGTGCACGGTGAGTTTCCGGCCACAAAGTAGGAAGTGCTGCCTGCAAACGCCCCACAAAGTTACCAGCAACCCCAGTCGCGGCGCTCGTTGCCCAAAAAGGTACAAGCGGCTCTGCGACCACGTCCGATCCTGTTGCTAGAAGCGACATCGACGGATCCCACCCACAGAAACCTCCTTCATCCGACGCCATGTTCCCGGCTTCAAATAAGACCTCTGGCTTTATTGGTGTCAGATCATTAGGAAGAGCCTGTGACCCACGGCTAAATGGGCTACGGTGGTTAGCTGGCACGGCAGAGTATAGTGAAGCCGGGCCCGCTGGTGGCTGTTCTTTGCGAGTGAACCCACCGATCGTTAAAGCATTCCAACTTTGTGAAGGATCTTCTAGTGACTGCAGAGGTAAAACGTCTAGGGCCAAACCTCCAGAAACATTTCCTGTAGCAACCAACAGCAACCGCTTCGGACGCTGTCGCGCCGGGACATTTTCGCTAATATCGCCCACCATGCTGCCGGAGGCGATTTGATCAAGCGCCCCGCTCCACGTTGATGGCCGATTAGGAGGAAAGTCCGTTGTCGAGGTCGCGAGACAGAAAGTACGTAGGGCCTCTGGTCTTTCCAACTCAACTAAAGCTACCGCACCCTGCGTAACGATGCCGTAGTTAGGTGGTTTAGTCGGTGGGAATCCACGTGGCGGCAACAGTTTGACTGACTCCGCGCCATGAGTCAGCGTCACTGACCGGGTATCATTCATGAGCGGCTCAAGGTCACCATATAGGACGAGCCCAGCAAGCGGAGTACCGTGACCTCCGCCAGGATAATGATCGTCAGCTCCCCATGCTTGATCATACGCCCAAGCACCTTGCAGACCAGGTGCAATCAGCGGATGCGCTGCAGCAATGCCCGTATCAAGGATACAAACGACCGGGGCACCGTCAGGCGGAGAAGCAACACGTCCCGCAAGTTCGGCAACCCAATCGTGCTGGGAAAGCCCGCTTTCCCCACGGTCGAGGATTGGCTCGATAGTGCCGGTAGCACGGCGGATCTCCGTTATTGAGCCTGGCACCTTCGTCGCAAATGAAATCAAAGCCTTCGCAGCAGCATGGACGAAGATTACTGCAGTGTCAGGGAATAAAAGCCGCTCGGAGTGAACATCAAGATTCGCATTCTTTGCCGCATCGACCAACCGATCTGCCGAAATGACTGGTTGACGCACCCAGATCTCCCACCACAGAATTTCTGGGGAATCAAAAGCTATGTCCATAGTGAACAATGAGCGGGCATCTGCCGCGCGGACATTCTCAACAACCTCAAAACGCTCTAAGTCTGGTCGGCGGACACCACTCGGATTCTTTCCATATTCAGCGATTCGCTTCCGCAGATATTCCCTTGCCGCGTCAGGAATGAATAGCAATGCACTTTCAGAACAATCATCGTTCCGTTTTGAACGTAATACCGTTATATCTTGGGTGGGGAAATCTAAAGCTGCTGGGATCTTAGTTGCTTTACTGCGGGAACCTTCAGCAGGAGGACAAGTCGTTACTTCAACAATTGTTCCTGCCTTGAGACCCCTAATTGCTAGGCGACCGTCACTTGTTGGAGCTGGAAGAGGTCCTAGCGCTGTTCTAAGTTCACTGAGTAAATGAGCTGCATGTGCAGCATAGTCACCACGAAGTGGCTTACGTTTCCGGTCTCGCGATGGGACTACATATGCCGACTCATCTCTAAAAAGATCAATCGAAATATGAGGACGGTTTCTCTTATTAAAATTGTTAGACTCCGCCATAAGCTCCTTAAGAAGTTTACTTTTTCGGTTTACGCAAATTACCTAAACCGCTCAGCGCCGAAACTTGCTTTTTAGTGTTTGCCGATTCTCCAGGGCTTCGCGAAGGGCTGTTGGTGAAACTTTGGAGGCGCCCTCAAGAATAGCATCCTTTACAACGGCGTCAGCTGCTCTCACTAGCTCTCCTGGGCTCAAACCTTCGAGCGTTGGCGCCATGGCGCCCCAAGATTTAGCTGTGAACTTAAATTTTCCAAGTCTACGCTCTAGAATAGCTCTAACAGCATCGACATCAGGAAGGTTATATTCGATTAGCTCATCAAAACGCCGAGCCAAAGCTTCATCCAATATCGACACATGATTTGTTGCAGCGAGCACAACACTATCAGTAGAGTTGGGCTCCTCCATAAATGAGAGAACTGAATTCAGCACACGGCGGATTTCGCCAACGTCGTTAGAATCCCCTCTGCGAGCACCAATAGCATCAAACTCATCAAGTAGGTAGACGCCTCTCGTCTGAGAAATTTGATCAAAAAGCAGACGTAGCTTTCCAGCTGTCTCGCCGAAGAATCTACTAAATAGCGATTCTAATCGGACAGTGAATAACGGTAGGCGAAGTTCTCCAGCAATAGCTGATGCAGTCATCGTCTTCCCTGTACCAGGTGGCCCAACAAGCAGCAGATGAGAAGTTGGTGTTTGACCGTGCTCACGCAAAATAAGTCGTTGTTGCTGCTGTCGAACCACACGCGATAGCCGTTTGGATACCTCATCCGACAATACCATGTCAGATAGACTAATTCTTGGATATGTACTTTCAACCAATCCTTGAAGTTCACCTCTTGGACGGGCCAATGGGATCGGGGTTTGTCCTCCTGGACTTCCTATACTCGGACGTTGATCTCGAGCTTTTTGAACAAGCCGCTTAAGTTTATCTGCGTCATCTGGTCTACCCTGACGCGCCTCTTGCGCGGCTATCTGCAATGCAATCGACAGAAGTTGTTCCTCATCTCCATCGATATGAGAATTAAGGAGTGCGAGAACTTGTTTAGCTGACATTATCGCGTCCTCGAATAGTTGTAGTCAGAAGATTGCATTTGCAGCAACTTACTGTAAAGCACCCATGAAGAGGCATAACCTCTGCGCCGCGTCGATAGAACCGAGCAGCCACTGAACCGGCAGCCTGGCACTTTTGTGAACCTATCATCATAACATCCAGTATAGCGTGGGGACAGATAGCATCAAAGTACAACCTTGAATGCCTCATCATCCTGCAGCATCACTGAGACTGTTGCATTTATGCAACCCCAGTCTACAGTCATAGTGGAAAGTTCAACACTACGACAGCAGCATGCTGCCGGCCTGTTTCAAACATTCAGTCAGGCGACAAATGGGGTGCCTTGGCCGAACATTGAAGCGAACTTGACCTGACTGCGCGCTCCACCGAAGACCACTCCTAAGCTTTCAGCCAAAGGCAATGGATCTTCTCGAAAAGGCTTTAAAATGGTCTCGATCTGTTTTCCAGTCAGCCAGCGGCCTTCCGACAAGAAATCAGCGCAGCGCTGCAACAGGCCTTTACGCTGAGCAGATGCCAGCTTAACTCTCGATCGGCGCCGCCTGAGACCGTATTTTCTTCCTACGACTTCATAGAATGAGTCCAGTCGAGCCACCATTACTGATTTATTGCCATAAACTTTTTTCGCAGTAAGCACCCCTTTAAATAAAGGAATTAAGAGAACATGGCAATGTGGGTGGCCTTGATCAAGATGTATTACCGAACTCAATATCGGAACATTGAACTCTGCCTCAGCCCAGCTCGTGCAATCATCAAAATATTTAATAATATCTTCGTTCTCACTAGGTAATGAAGTAAAAACAAGTTCAATTCCCCAAACCGCATCTTTTCTTAACTGCTTACCACCTGTGTCGGCAGACCGGACAATTTCGTCCGCGTCTAGCATTGCTGCCGCCGCACTAGATTGACCGCGCAAAATAATATTTTTTTTGTTTTATGAGAGTCAATGTTCCCATAAGTCCCTCGCTCAGCTACAAGCTCACGAAGATTATGCCTCAAGGCAACTTCCAAATGAAAACGGCCATATGGCATGTCGCTCTGACCTGAGTAACTACGATCATTAAGTTTCTTACTTAGGTGTCGAGTCCCGTCTGATCGTAGACGCGTTTGACGAATAGATCAGGTTTGCGTTTCTGCCAATTCTTGAGCGCCTGAATCGGTGTCGTTGAGCCGATAGCTCGCTGCGGGATATGGTGGTTGTAAAGCTTGAGGTAATTGTGCAATGTGGTCTCCAGATCGGCCCTGCTATCGAAGCGGGTCTGCGCGATCAGCTCACTGATCCTGCCATTGAAGCGTTCCACCATGCCGTTAGTTTGCGGGTGGCGCGGAGGCGCCAGGCGATGCTCGACTTCCATGCTGCCACATGCCTTGTCGAAGGCGTGATTGCCGCTGGGCTTCTTGTCTTTGGTGGCAAAGCGGTCGGTAAATTGCGAGCCGTTGTCGGTCAGTATCTTGGTGATCTTGATCGGCGATGCGAGCTTCAAACGGCGCAGGAAATCGACGCTACTACGTTCAGTCATATCGTTGTAAATATGCAGAAAAACCCAGCGCGTCGCGCGGTCAATGGCAACAAACAGGTAGCGGCGTGAGGTTTCGTCAGGCATCTGTGGCAGGTACTTGATATCGACGTGCAGGAAGCCTGGCTCATAGTCCTTGAAGGTCTTCTTGGCCTTGATCGTTTCGCCTTCAGCTTGAGGGATCACGTCCTCCAGTCGTGCCATGCCTTCGCGTTTGAGCAGTCGCGCAATGCCTGAACGGGAGACCTCGGGATTGATGTATTGCCGGGTGATGTAGAGCAGGTCGTCGAGCGGTAAGTAAAGCGTCTGGCGCAGGGACAGCACGACCAGTTCCTGGGCTGCGCTCAGGGTCGTATGCAGGGTGTGAGCACGATGCGAGCGGTCTTGCACGTCGTCCCGCTTGAGCCATTTGGCAGCGGTGGCCCGAGTGATATTGAACACCTTGGCCGCTTGACGGTCGGACAGGCCGGAATCCTTGATCTCCTGACGGATTTTTGGCGTGGTGCGGGCTTGCGGGTGAATGCGTGAACTCATGCTCGATATGGTGATGTTCTGCGAGGGGCTGACGAACGATGCGGGAAGCCAGCAATTATCTCATCGAGCACGGCCTTTGCACGGAACAAGGCCATGCTGCGACGGGGAACATGATCACACGAAACTAAACACTTAGGAATGCGCAGGTATTCTCCTTTGAACTTGCCTTACTGAGGCCATTTATAGCAATTTCTGCTGGCGTTTTGGACGAGCTGCTCATTAACTAACACCCGAAATTAATGCATCAACATCTCGCACTCGCCATAGATTTCGGTTGCCTAGCTTGATTGGAACAATGCCGAAAAAATGCCCCTTTTCTGAGAGGCTCTTTCTGATGGTTTGATCCGCGCGCCGAACAAGCCGAGCTAGTTCAGAGGTAAGGATGAATTCGCTACCGTTTGCGAACGCCGCGAGGGCATGAGAGTTGGTCGTAGTCGTATTAGTCGCCATAAGTGCTACCCATGTAAGGTTGCGCCGACGTGAGGGGTTCCCGTTGATGCGCAAGGCGATCAGGACTGTATGGCTGAACTTCAGAAAACTTGGATTTCTTTGTTGCGAGAATACAACAACCATTCCATGCTGCCTTAAAAGCACCAGAATGGGTGTTGATGTACTGCCAGAGACGTTCCGGTCAGTGAAGTCTACACAAGTATAGACTTCATCTAAGCCACGCTTTGACGAAGACTAGGCTGCCGCTACATCAGCGCCGTTTGGATTCTGCTTGCTACTTTGACAACTGATGCCAGCCTCGCAAAGTATCCACTCCTCGATCTTGACGTGCCATAGTGAGAGCAGGTCCAAATGACGTCGGATGTAGCTTTGCTCTCGAACTCCTTTCGGAGCATGCCCTTGAATTTCGCCAGCTATTCCTTCAGGAGTACCAACCCACTCACTAAGTGTTGCAAACGATCGTCGAAGACCGTGCAGAGTAAGGTGAGGCAAGCCTGCAGACGCTAACGCTTCGTTATGAGCGATCCGAGGTTCTGCAATATGACCCAATGCTGACGCTAGACTCGAAAACACCCACTGGTTCCGGCGCGGTAGCTGAAGAAGCAGCGATGCAACATATGGTGTCAGAGGAATTTCTCGCTTACCTTCGATCTTGTCCTTCAAAATCATGCGGCCACCCCACGCGAAGCTAACGTCGTCCCACCTCAGCTGGGCTAATTCCTCGCGCCGCGCACCTGTAAGCAGTAGACACTGTAAATAAGCAGCGAAGACAGGATTTCCAATCTTCCGTACTGCATCGAACCAAGGCTTCAACATCGCTTTTTGAAGTACGTCATTGCGCCTCTTTGGCTTCCCCAGACTCTCTCGAATACGCGTGCTCCTCGTAGGATTATCTGGAACGATGCTCGAATAAGTCTTGTGCGTGCCGCACCAGTTCATACATGCCTTAAGCAAGCGATAGGCTAGCCTAGCACTAGATGGGCGGATTTTGGCCTCAGCCCGAGCCCAAGCTTCAATTCGTTCAGTAGTCAACGCTATGAGCGGGACACGAGAAAGTGAAAAAAGCGGGCCGGGCTCGGTCAACTTCGGGCTACGGAGACGTCGTTCACCTCCGGCCTGAATGAGCTTACGATGTGCAGCGATGTGATGATCAGACCAGCCGTTCTCTCGGCTCGCGATTCGATCGGCAACATAGTCTGCCCAGATATCGCCAAGAGTGACCGATTCTCGTAATGCCTTTGCGTCGGCTGCGGTTCGTGCAGCTTCCTGCGTTGCTTGCTGCTGAGCTTTGACCTGACGCGGATCCTGCCCTCTGTCGACGATGACCTTCAGTTGTCTTGCCTCAGCCTGGGCTTCGTCGATACGCCACGTATCCACTGAACCTATGGTCATGCGCAGCGCCTCGTTGTTGAGCTTCGCCTGGAAGATGTACGACTTAGCTCCTGTAGCAGTGACCCTTAGTCCTAAGCCCGGCGCCTCTGTATCCCATAAGAACGACTGGCTCTTGCCAGACTCACATTGGAACTCCCGAATCCGGCCAATCGTAAACTTCGTTCTTGCCATTAGTCCCCCTCATATCGTTGGCATCTCATGTAACCGCCATGTAACCCGAATGGCAGTATACCGATCAACGCTCATCAATACAAGAATGCCAACAAATATTCCTAAGTCTATGATTTAACTAAACTTTCCTGATCTATAGATATACTAGTCAACGCTCATCCACATCAGGTTTAGGCGATTTGTAATCATCAGGTGGCGGGTTCGAGTCCTGCAGTCGGCACCAGTCATTCAGCAAAAAGCCCAGTCCTCGGACTGGGCTTTTTGTTTGGCTCGGCCCCTTCCTACCTGGCTTTCAATACCAGCTCGACGCCGCGCCGCAGCTTCGGATAAACGACCGGAATCGTCAACATGGTGCTGCCGATCGCCATCAACAGCAGCGCCGTAAAGGTCTCGCTGGTAATTACGCCCTTGTCCAGCAGGATATTGGCGAAAATGATCATGATCAGCGCCTTGGTCTGCAGCAGCCAGCCGATGATCGAGGCTTCTTCCCTGCCCCAGCCAAGCACGCGGCCGGCGATCCGCACGCCCACCAGCTTGCCCGCCACCGAGGCCGCCAGCAGCACCGCCGCCGCGACGAACACCGCCGCACCGCCGACCGCCCAGTTGGTACGCAGGCCGGTACTCAGGAAGAACACAGGCATCAATACCAGCAACACATTATGGCGCAGGAAATCGAGCTTTTCCTGGTCGAACCAGTCCGCATCCATCACGGCGCCGGCCAGGAAAGCCCCGACCATATAGTGCAGTCCGGCCCAGTCGGCGGTAAAGCCGCACACGATCAGCCACACGAGCATCGCGAACCAGCAGTCGCGCTCGGGGATGCTCACCATCATGCGGCGAAACAGCCTGGTGGCGATGATGAAGACCACGAAGAATCCCAGTTGCCGCCCCACCCGCTCCCAGTCGAGCAGGATCAGCGCCAGCACGCCCCAGATCGCGATGTCGTCCAGGCTCGCGTAACGCAGGATGCGCTGACCCAGCGGCTGGCGCAGGATGTCCAGTTTTTCCATCAGCAGGATCAGGATCGGCAGCGCGGTCACCGCGCACGCCATGCCCACCCCCAGCACGAATTGCCAGCTCTGCGCCTGCGGGCCGATCCAGCCGGCGTAGCCGAGCATCCCTGCGGCGGCGATCCCGCCGAACGCCAGCGGCACGCCCAGCGCCAGTCCGGCGGTGATGCTGCTTTCGCGCCGGTGCTCCCAGGCCTTCTTCAAGTCCAGCTCGATCCCCGCCAGCATCACGAACAGCATGACCGCCCACCAGGCGATCCCATTCAGGCACCCGATGACCTGCGGGTTGAATACAAAGCTGTAGTACTCTGGATACGCCTTGCCCAGCACGCCAGGTCCCAGCAATACACCGGTGATGATTTGCACGACCACCAGTGGCGCCCAGTAATCGGTATTGCCGAGCCGCCAAATCAGATAGGGCACGGCGAAGATCAGCAACATCGCGATCAGGAAGATTTCGGTGGTGCCCATTGGACCGTGCATGGCTGTCTCCTTGTCTTGTGCGAAAACCCGTCGGCGCGGGCTCGAATATCCGGCGAGTATCGGCGTAAATATCGGTTCTTGGCAACTTGCAACCTGAAAAAATTCTGAAGATTCGTGTCAAAATTACATATTGCAAGATTTGTTTGACCGAGAATTAACCCGATGCTATAGTCGGACCAAGCCAATGGTAACGTTTCCAAACGTGCCAAAAAATAATGGCATTGAACGGAGACACGATGGTCACACCCCGCATCACGGCGGCAGCCCGCGCACGGCTGTGCGCTGCTGCCTACGCGCTTGGACTGGCCGTCGTGCCGGCCCAGGCCGCCGCGCCGAAAGCGGAAGTCATTCACTGGTGGACCTCCGGCGGGGAATCGAGCGCCGTCAAGCAGGTCGCCCAGGCCTACCGCGCCGCCGGCGGCGTGTGGATCGACAGTGCCATCGCCGGCGGCGACCAGTCGCGCGCCGTCACCATCAACCGCATCATCGGCGGCAATCCGCCGACCGCCGCCCAGTTCAACACGTCCAAGCAGTTCACCGACGTCATCGAGCAGGACATGCTCAACAACGTCGACCTGGTCGCCAAGGCCCAGGACTGGGACCGCATCCTGCCCGAGCCGCTGATCGACGTGATCAAGCACGATGGCCACTACTACGCGGTGCCGCTCAACATCCACATGCAGACCTGGATCTGGTACTCGAAGGCCGCCTTCCAGAAGGCCGGCATCGACAAGGAGCCGGCCAGCATCGACGAACTGTTCGCCGCGCTCGACAAGCTCAAGGCAGCCGGCCTGGTGCCGCTGGCCCACGGCGGCCAGTCGTGGCAGGAGACCGTGCTGTTCTCGGCCCTGCTGGCCAATATCGGCGGGCGCGAGCTGTACCTGAAAGTGATCCGCGACCGCGACCAGGCCACCATCCTCTCACCGCAGTTTCGTACTGTGCTGCTCGCCTTCAAGCGCATGAAGTCCTATGTCGATCCAGGCTCGCCCGGCCGCAACTGGAACGACGCCACCGCGATGCTCATCGCTGGCCGTGCCGGCTTCCAGGTGATGGGCGACTGGGCCAAGGGCGAGTTCACCAACGCCGGCCAGCTGCCCGGCCAGCACTACGGCTGCATCCCCGGCCTCAAGCCCGACACACCCTACCTGATGCAGGGCGACGTGTTCGTCTTCCCGCGCACGAACAAGGCCGATGCGATCAAGGCCCAGCAACTGCTGGCCAACGTCGTGTCGCAGCCCGGGCTGCAAGTCGCGTTCAGTAAGCTGAAAGGCTCGATCCCGGTGCGTCTGGATGCCGATGCGTCGCAGCTCGACCTGTGCGCGCAGAAGGGCATCGAGATCGTCAAGGACCGCAGCCGCCAGCTGGGCGTCACCGAGGTCTACCTGACCCCGGACCAGAACGGCGCCATGCAGGACATCCTGACCGCCTATTGGAATATGGACATGAATGTCGACCGGGTCCAGCGCAGCATCGCCAACGCCCTCAAATACTGACGCCATGCTCGCCCAACGCCATCAAGTCCGCCTCGCCCCTCATATCGCCCTCCTGCCGATGGCGCTGGTGGTGCTGGGCGCCTACATCGGCGGCGCGATGTGGACCTTGCGCACCTCGTTCACGGCCTCGCGCACCTTCCCGTCCGACAGCTTCATCGGCGCGGCGCAGTACGTGCGCCTGTTCGACAACGAGCGCTGGCTGCTGTCGCTGCACAACCTCGCCGTCTACGGCGTCGCCTTCATCCTCGCCTGCATGATCATCGGCTTCCTGCTGGCCGTCTTCATCGACCAGAACGTCAAGGGCGAAGGCCTGCTGCGCACCGTGTTCCTGTACCCGTATGCGATGTCCTTCATCGCCACCGGCCTCGTATGGCAATGGCTGCTGGCGCCCGGCAGCGGCATCGAAGGCGCCGTGCGCCGGATGGGCTTCGAGGGCTTCTCGTTCGACTGGATCGTGCACCAGGACCTGGTGATCTACACCGTCGTCATCGCCACCGTATGGCAGGCCTCGGGCCTGGTGATGGCGCTGATGCTGGCCGGCCTGCGCGGCATCGATCCCGAAATTTATAAAGCCGCGCGCCTGGACGGCATCCCGGCCTGGCGCGTCTATCTGCAGATCGTCCTGCCGATGCTGGGCCCGTCGGTTGCCACCGTATTCCTGCTGCTGTCCACCGCGGTAGTGAAACTGTTCGACGCCGTGGTCGCGATGACCCAGGGCGGCCCCGGCATCGCCAGCGAAGTGCCGGCCAAGTTCATCATGGACCACCTGTTCCTGCGTTCGAACATCGGCCTGGCCTCGGCCGGCGCGGTCACGCTCCTGATCCCGGTGCTGGCCCTGCTCGCGCCCTATGCCTATGCGCGCAGCCGCCGCGCGCGCCTGAACGGAGGCCACGCATGAGCCACCATTCGTTGCAGGCGATCGCGCCACCCATGCCAGGCCAATCCACCCGGACCGCGCGCCGCAAGCGCATGTTCACCCCGGCGCGCCTCGGCGTCTATGCCTTCCTGTTCAGTGCCGCCCTGTTCTTC
The DNA here is from genome assembly GCF_003143515.1 of Massilia oculi. Classification (NCBI taxonomy): domain Bacteria; kingdom Pseudomonadati; phylum Pseudomonadota; class Betaproteobacteria; order Burkholderiales; family Oxalobacteraceae; genus Massilia; species Massilia oculi. Next base: position 2,799,368 of record NZ_CP029343.1, read on the forward strand.
CTGCTGCCGCTGTACGTCATGATCATCACCTCGTTCAAGCCGATGGAAGAGATCAGGATGGGGAACGTGTTCGCCATGCCCGCTGCCGCGACGCTCGAGCCATGGCGCGCGGCCTGGGGCGCGGTCAGCCATGGCTTCTGGAATTCGGTGGCGATCGCCGTGCCCAGCACCGTGATCCCGATCCTGCTCGGCGCCGTCAACGGCTACGCGCTGTCGTTCTGGCGTCCGCGCGGCGCGAATGTGCTGTTCGGCGTGCTGCTGGCCGGCGCCTTCATCCCGGTGCAGGTCATGATCTATCCGCTGGTGTGGATGATGGCGCATGCCGGCGTGTTCGGTTCGCTGCCGGCGATCGTGGTCGTCCACGTCATTTTCGGCATGCCGCTCATGACGCTCCTGTTCCGCAACTACTATGCCTCGGTACCGCACGAGCTGTTCCAGGCCGCGCGCATCGACGGTGGCGGCTTCTGGCGCATCTTTATTCAAGTGATGCTGCCGATGTCGCTGCCGATCATCGTCGTGGCCGCGATCATGCAGGTCACCGGCGTCTGGAACGACTACATCCTCGGCCTGGTGTTCGCCGGCCGCGAGAACCTGCCGATGACGGTCCAGCTGAACAACGTGATCAACACCACCACCGGCACCCGCCTGTACAACGTCAATATGGCAGCGACCATCCTGACGGCCGCGGTGCCGCTGGCGATCTACTTCATCTCCGGACGCTGGTTCGTGCGCGGCATTGCCGCCGGCGCCGTGAAAGGCTGACCCCCATGTCGAACGTCCACCTGCGCAAACTGTGCATCACCCGCGGCAATCAAGAAATCATACGAGATCTCGATTTGCAGATCGAACCGGGCGAATTCCTCGTGCTGCTCGGCCCTTCGGGCTGCGGCAAGTCGACCCTGTTGCACAGCATCGCCGGCCTGATCGACCTGTCCGGCGGCGCGATCGAGATCGGCGGGCGCGACATGAGCTACGCCGACCCGAGCGAGCGCGGGATCGGCATGGTGTTCCAGTCGTACGCGCTGTACCCGACCATGACGGTCGAGAAGAATATGTCGTTCGGCCTCAAGATCGCCGGCACGCCGAAGGCGGAAGTAGCGCGCCGCGTGCGCAAGACGGCCGAGATGCTGCAGCTCGACGCCCTGTTGGAGCGCAAGCCGTCCCAGCTCTCGGGCGGCCAGCGCCAGCGCGTGGCGATCGGCCGCGCGCTGGTGCGCGAGGCCGGCGTCTACCTGTTCGACGAACCGCTGTCGAACCTGGACGCCAAGCTGCGCGCCGAACTGCGGCGCGAACTGAAAATGCTGCACCAGGCGCTCGGTTCGACCATGATCTACGTGACCCACGACCAGGCCGAGGCGATGACGCTCGCGACCCGCATCGTGGTGATGCAGGCGGGTCGCATCCAGCAGATCGGCACGCCGGCCGAGGTGTATGACACCCCCGCCAACCGCTTCGTGGCCGGCTTCCTCGGTTCGCCCTCGATGAATTTCATCGACGGCAGCATCGATGCGCAGGGCCGCTTCAGCGCCGGTGCGATCACGCTGCCACTCGCGGCCGGGGCGAAGGCCGGCGCGGTGACGCTGGCCGCGCGCCCGGAACACATCCACGTCGACGACAACGGTCCCTTGCACGCGACGGTCACCCTGGTCGAACCGATGGGCAACCACCAGGTGGTGTGGCTCGACTGCGGCGGACAGGCACTGTCGTGCATCGAGCACGATGGACGTTCGCTGGCGTCCGGCCAGGCGGTACGCTTCGCGATCGACACCGGCCGTGTTTCGTTGTTCGATCCTAAAAACGGTCAAAGGTCATGATGGATGGGTGCGATCCGTACGCGGATGCAGTATGCTTGGCGGTTGTTTTGATTAACGTATTCATCGGATAGGGATCGCAGGTGGCGACAATCAAGGACGTAGCGCGGCTGGCTGGGGTAGGTCTCGGCACCGCTTCGCGCGTGGTCAGCGGCAAGGGCTCGGTATCGCCGGCCACGCTCGAACGCGTGCGCAAGGCGATCGACGAGCTGGGCTTTCGCCCGTCGCACGCGGCGCGCGCCCTGCTGTCCGGCACCAGCCGGATGGTCGGCGTCTACATCCCGGTGTTGTCCGGCACCTTCTACACGCCGATCCTGCAGATCATCGACACCGAGCTGCGCGCGGCCGGCCTGCACATGGTGGTCGCCTTCGGCGTCGGCCTAGGCGATGCGCGCAACCAGGCCATCGAAGGCATCGAATTCCTGATCGAGCGCGGCTGCGACGGCCTGATCATGATGACCAGCGCCCTGCTCGATGAAGACATCGCCGCCCTGGGCGGCAAGCGGCGCCTGATCGTCGCCCTGAACCACGATTTCAAGGACATCCCGGAGCAGTGCTTCACGGTCGACCATGCGCAGGGCGGCCGCCTGGCGGCGCGCACCCTGCTCGACCACGGTCACCGCGACATCGCCGTCATCGCCGGTCCGAGCGCGCTGCTCGACAACGTGGCGCGCGTCGACGGCTTCATGCACGAGCTGAAGGCCGACGGCATCGATACCGATAAGGTGTGGCTGGTCGAGAGCGACTTCTCGCCGCAGGGCGGCTGGCATGCCGCCAAGGCCCTGGTCGAATCGAAGACGCCGTGCACCGCGCTGTTCTGCGCCAACGACGAGATGGCGGTCGGCGCCCTGTCCTACTTCCAGGAAGCCGGCATCAGCGTGCCGCGCGACCTGTCGGTGATCGGCTACGACGACACGCCGAGCGCGGATTTCTCGGCGCCGCGCCTGACGTCGGTGCACATGCCGTGGCGCGAGATGACGCAGAACGGCATCAACGCCCTGCTCAACCGCTGCTACGACCTGAAACGCCCGGTGGCGCGCTCGTTCCCGGTCGGCGTCACCATGCGCGCCTCGCTGGCCAGGATCGGTGGCGACAAGCCGAAACGCGCCGGCAAGACGGCAAGTAAAAAGAAATGAGGCTGGCATGCGACGCTCCGGCGGGCCGCACGCGGCCATTTTTTTGGCACCAGACTGGAAAGCTTTCCAATGAATTGGTAAGCTTTCCCAAACATTTAATCAGAACATACCCATTACCTGAAGCGAGACCATGACCACTGCCAACCGACCCGAGCCTTCCGCGCCGCAGCGCAGCGATTTCGCCCGCGATTTCCTGTGGGGTTGCGCCACCTCGTCCTACCAGATCGAAGGCGCCGGCCGTGAAGACGGTCGCGTGGAATCGATCTGGGACCGCTTCGCCGCCACCCCCGGCACGATCCGCGACGGCTCCGATGGGATGAATGCCTGCGACCACTACCACCGCTGGCCGGAAGACTTCGACATCGCGCGCGGCATGGGCCTGAACGCCTACCGCTTCTCGTTCGCCTGGCCGCGCATCTACACCGGCATCAAGGGCCAGCCGAACCAGAAGGGGCTGGATTTCTATTCGCGCCTGGTCGACGGCATGCTCGAACGGGGCCTGGAGCCATGGGCCACGCTGTATCACTGGGACCTGCCGCAGGCGCTGCAGGATGCGGGCGGCTGGGAGAATCGCGCCACCATCGACGCCTTCCTCGATTACACCGACGCCATGACGCGCACGCTGGGCGACCGGGTCAAGCACTGGATCACCCACAACGAACCATGGTGCACGGCGATCATCGGCAACTTCGAAGGCTGGCATGCGCCGGGCAAGACCGACCTCAAGGCGGCCCTGCAGGTCGCGCACAACGTGCTGGTCTCGCACGGCAAGGCGGTGCCGCTGATCCGCGCGAACGTGCCGGATGCGAAAGTGGGCATGGCGGTCAGCCTGCACCCGCTGCGCGCCGCCAGCGACAGCGACCAGGACAAGGCCGCGATGGAACGCCACGACGGCCTGCGCTACCGCTGGTTCCTCGACCCGCTGTTCGGCCGCGGTTACCCGGAAGCCACGCGCGAACGGTTCGGCGCCGCGGCGCCCGACGTCGCGCCGGGCGATATGGAAGCGATCGCCGTCAAGACCGACTTCATGGGCGTGAATTACTACTTCCCCGAAGTGATCAGGCACGAGGCCGGCCACGCCCCGCTCGACGCGAAAGTGCTGCCGACCACCAGCGGCGAGATCACCGCGATGGGCTGGCCGGTGTCGCCGGAAGGCTTCACCGAACTCCTCACCCGCATCGAGAACGACTACCACCCGGGCCCGATGTACGTCACCGAGAACGGTTCTGCCTTCGAGGATACCGTCGGCCCGGATGGCGAGATCGACGACGTCCAGCGCCGCCACTACCTGATGCGCCACCTGGCCGCCATGAAGGATGCGATCGACGCGGGCGCGCCGATCAAGGGCTACTTCGCCTGGAGCCTGCTCGACAACTTCGAATGGGCCGAAGGCTATCTGCGCCGCTTCGGCCTGGTGCACATCGATTACGCCACCCAGCAACGCCGCCTGAAGAACAGCGGCAAATGGTATGGTTCCTTCCTGCGCCAGGAATGAGCTTTCACGAACAAGCTTCTACTTCAACGAACAATAAAGCGAGACAACCCATGACCTTCAAGCTTCGTCCTTCCACGCTGGCCCTCTCCATCGCCCTGGCCCTGCCGGCCATCTGCGGCGCCGCCGCCCCGGTCGACACCAGGCTGGCCGACTGGCCGCGCGTGACCAGCGCCATCAAGAAGGACGACGCGATCGAGAAGCGGGTCCAGGAAATCGTCGGCAAGATGACCCTGGCCCAGAAGGTCGGCCAGATGACCCAGCCCGAGATCAAGACCACCAAACCGGAGGACGTGACCAAGTATTACCTCGGTTCGGTCCTGAACGGCGGCGGCAGCTGGCCAAACAATAACAAGGCGGCCGACGCGAAGGAATGGCTGGCGCTGGCCCAGGCCTACCACGAGGCCTCGATGAAGACCGATATGGCGATCAAGGTGCCGGTGGTGTGGGGCACGGACGCGGTCCACGGCCACAACAACGTGCCGGGCGCGACCCTGTTCCCGCACAATATCGGCCTGGGCGCGGCGCGCAATCCGCAGCTGATGCGCGAGATCGGCGCCGCCACCGCCAGGGCGGTGCGCGCGACCGGCATCGCCTGGGTCTTCGGCCCGACCCTGGCCGTGGTGCGCGACGACCGCTGGGGCCGCACCTATGAAAGCTATGCCGAGCATCCGGAAGTCGTGCGCAGCTATGCCGGCGAATACGTCAAGGGCATGCAGGGCGTGTTCAAGGACGACGCCAACACCATCGCCACCGCCAAGCACTTCATCGGCGACGGCGGCACGAAGAATGGCAAGGACCGCGGCGTGACCGAGACCCCGGAACGCGACCTGATCAACATCCACGGCGCCGGCTACTTCCCGGCCCTGGAAGCGGGCGCCCAGACCGTGATGTCCTCGTTTAACAGCTGGCTAGACACCGCCAGCGGCAAGGAATACGGCAAGCTCCACGGCAGCAAGTACGCGCTGACCGACATCCTCAAGGTCAAGATGGGCTTCGACGGCTTCGTCGTCACCGACTGGAACGGCATCGGCGAGGTGAAAGGCTGCCGCAACGACAGCTGCGCCCAGGCGATCAACGCCGGCAACGACATGATCATGGTGCCGGACGACTGGAAGGCATTCATCGCCAACACCATCAAGCAGGTGGAAAGCGGCGAGATCCCGATGTCGCGCATCGACGACGCCGTGTCGCGCATCATCCGCGTCAAGCTGCGCGCCGGCCTGTTCGACAAGAGCCCCGTGCAGAACGCCCATGCCGGCAAGGACGACGCGATGCAGGCGCGCGCATTGGCGCGCCAGGCGGTACGCGAATCGCTGGTGCTGCTCAAGAACGAAGGCCCGGCCCTGCCCCTGAAGCGCGGCCAGAAGATCCTCGTGGTCGGCAAGAGCGCCGACGAGCTGTCGAACCAGAGCGGCGGCTGGTCGATCACCTGGCAGGGCACCGCCACCACCAATGCCGACTTCAAGAACGCCGACACCATCCTGACCGGCATCCGTGAAGCGGCCGGCAAGGACAACGTCACCTTCAGCCTCGATGCCAAAGGCGTCGACGTCTCGAAGTTCGACGTCGTGATCGCCGTCATCGGCGAGCGTCCTTACGCGGAAGGCGACGGCGACATCCACCCGTCCGGCACCCTGCGCCACAGCAGCCGCTATCCGGAGGATCTCGCCGTGCTGAAAGCCGTCGGCGGCAAGGGCAAGCCGGTGGTCACGGTGATGGTCACCGGCCGTCCGGTGTTCGCCAACGACCTGCTCAACCTCTCGGACACCTTCATCTCGGCCTGGCTGCCGGGTTCCGAGGGCAAGGGCGTGTCGGACCTGCTGATCGAAGGCCAGCAACGCTACGACTTCCGCGGCGTGCTGCCGTTCTCGTGGCCGAAGTCGGCATGCCAGATCAAGCTGAACGTCGGCGACAAGGATTACGCGCCGCTGTTCGCCTACGGCTACGGCTTGAAGGCCGGCACGCGCTCCAAGCTGGGCAAGCTGGATGAAAGCTATCCGCAAGGCGGCTGCAGCGCCGGCAACACCTTCCCGGTGTTCAGCCAGGCCGACCGCATGAGCTATCCGCTGGCGATCCGCTCCGGCCAGCAGACCACCGTGCTCGGCGCCGACCTGAACGCCAGCTTCAAGCTGCCGAACATCACCGTCACCACCGCCCAGGTCAATACGCAGCAGGACGCCAAGCTGGGCGCCTGGACCGGCCCGGCCACGCTGGAAGCGCGCGGCGCACGCGCCATCGTGTTGCCAAGCGCGGCGGTCAAGGATGGCGCGCTGCGCTTCGACACCATCGTCGCCAAGGCCCCGGCCGGCAAGGTGACGATCTCGATGCGCCAGGGTTCCACCAGCGTCGACCTGGATGCGACCGGCCTGTTCAAGCGCCTGGCCGTCGGCGCCAAGAACACCGTCGCGATTCCGCTGGCCTGCTTCCAGGCCAAGGGCCTCGACCTGGCCAAGGTCGATACGCCGTTCGCCGTCACCAGCGACGCCGCATTCTCGGCGGCCTTCGCCAATATCGAGATCGCCGGCGGCGCGGCGAAGGAAGCAGGCGCCGTGCAGTGCGGTGAACTGAAATGACGCAGGAGGCGACGACTGGGCTGCGGCTGCTCGCCGACGTCGGCGGCACCAACGCGCGTTTCGCCCTGCAGTCGGATCCGGGCGCAGGGTTCGACGACATCGAGGTGCTGGCGGCCGCCGGCTACCCGAGCCTGGGCGAGGCGATGCGCGCGTACCTGGACAACGCCAGGGCGCGGGGATTCGCGGTCGACACCGTCCGCCATGCGGCGATCGCGATCGCCAATCCGGTCGAGGGCGACGAGATCAGGATGACCAATCATCACTGGAGCTTCTCGATCGAAGCCTTGCGCATCGAACTCGGTTTGACGACGCTCCTGATGGTGAACGACTTCGCCGCGCTGGCGATGTCGCTGCCGCACCTGGCCCAGGATGGCCGCCGGCAGATCGGCGGCGGCATCGAGCTGCCGAACCGGACGATCGGCCTGATCGGCCCCGGCACCGGCCTTGGCGTCTCGGGCGTGGTGCCGGCGGGCGAGCGCTGGATCCCGCTGTCGGGCGAAGGGGGGCACGTCAGCTTCGCGCCCGTCACCCGCGACGAGGTGGCGATCCTGGAAGCGCTGTGGGGGGAATACGGCCACGTCTCGGCAGAGCGCCTGCTGTCGGGGATGGGCATGGAGCTGATCCACTGGGCCCGCACCGGCAAGCGTCTCAAGGCGGCCGACATCAGCGCGGCGGCGCTGGATGGCTCATCGAGCGATTGCCGCGGCTCGGTCGACGTGTTCTGCGCCATCCTGGGCAGCGTGGCCGGCAACGTCGCGCTGACCCTCGGCGCGACCGGCGGCATGTATATCGGCGGCGGCATCGTGCCGCGCCTGGGCGCCATCTTCGAACAATCGGCTTTCCGCGCGCGCTTCGAGGACAAGGGGCGTCTCGGCGACTATCTGTCGCGCATCCCGACCTACTTGATTACCGAACAATATCCCGCATTGCGCGGGGTTTCAGCTATGCTGTCGGGTCATATCGCTACTCTGCAATAACAACGGAGACTCCATGCAGAACCCAATCCAGAACCCCACCGTGGCCGGCGCTGCCGTGGACGGGGAGCACAACCAGCACACCGGCGCGCTGGTCATCGTCACCATCCTGTTCTTCATGTGGGGCCTGATCACGTCGCTGAACGACGTATTGATCCCGCACCTGAAGTCGATCTACACCCTCACCTACATGCAGGCGATGCTGGTGCAGTTCTGCTTCTTCGGCGCCTATTTCATCGTCTCGCTGCCGGCCGGCGCCCTGATCCGCCGCCTGGGCTACCAGAACGGCGCCGTCACCGGCCTCTTGATCGCGGCCGCCGGCTGCGCCCTGTTCTACCCGGCCTCGAACGGCGGCTACGGCATGTTCCTGTTCGCGCTGTTCGTGCTGGCCAGCGGCATCACCATCCTGCAGGTGGCGGCCAATCCCTACGTCACCGCCCTGGGTCCGGCGCGCACCGCGGCCAGCCGCCTGACCCTGACGCAAGCCTTCAACTCGCTCGGCACCACGGTGGCGCCGGCGCTGGGCGGCATCCTGATCCTGTCGACGGTGGTCCTCTCCGCCGACCAGCTGGCCCTGCTGCCGGCGGCCGAACAGGCAGCGCACAAGGCCGCAGAAGCCGCCGCCGTGCAAGGCCCTTACCTGGGCCTGGCCGCCGCGCTGGCGCTGCTGGCGGTGCTGTTCGCGATGGCGCGCCTGCCGAAGATCGCTTTCGAAGACACGACCGCCGCGGTCGACGCCAAGGGCGGCGCGCTGTCGTATCGCCACCTGGTGCTGGGCGCGCTGGGCATCTTCCTGTACGTCGGCGCAGAGGTGAGCATCGGCAGCTTCCTGATCAACTTCATCGGCGAACCGCACATCGCAGGCCTGTCGCACGCCGACGCGGCGCGCTACGTCAGCATGTACTGGGGCGGCGCCCTGGTCGGCCGCTTCATCGGCTTTGCCGTGATGCGTTATGTGAGCCCGGGCAAATCGCTGGCGGTCACCGCGCTCGGCTCGATCGCGCTGGTCCTGACCGCGACCTTCACCGAAGGCAGCCTGGCGATGTGGGCGATCGTGGCGGTGGGCCTGTGCAACTCGATCATGTTCCCGACCATCTTCAGCATGGCGCTGCACGGCCTGGGCAAGTTCACCGGCCAGGGCTCGGGCATCCTGTGCATGGCCATCGTCGGCGGCGCCGTGGTGCCGTTCGTGCAGGGCATCCTGGCCGACACCATCGGCCTGCAGATCTCCTTCCTGGTGCCGGCGGCCTGCTACCTGTTCATCATGTACTACGGCGTGAAGTACGCCAATCTGCATAAAGAAAAGGCCGTGGCCGACTGACCGACGCAACCTTGGAAATAAAAACGCCCGCGCAATCTGCGCGGGCGTTTTTACTTGTACGCCTGGCGCCCGGCTATTTCGGGGTGGCGCAGTAGCGCGCGACGTATTGCTGGTGCGACGGCAGCTGGCTCACGGTCTTGTCGACGGTGGCCTTGATCGATCCGAGGAAGTGCGCCAGCTCCTCGTCGCCCATCAGGTCGGCCGACTGGTGGTGCTGCAGTGGCGTAATGCCCTGGCCAAGCATCACCTGGATCCATGAGTTTTCGGCGAACAGCTCGTTGGGCACCCGGAACACGCGCCCGGTCTCGCGGAACAGGTCGATCCGGTGCTGGAGCGACGCCGGCACCGTCATGTCGCGCGCTTCGCGCCAGTACGGCGTGTCGCCGCGGTTGGTGACCTTGTAGTGCAGGATGATGAAGTCGCGGATGTGCTCGACCTCGAGCGCCGCCTGGCGGTTGTATTCCTCGACGTCGCTGGGCGCGATGCCGGCGGTCGGGAACATCTGCATCAGGCGCACGATCGAACGCTGGATCAGGTGGATGCTGGTCGACTCGATCGGCTCCAGGAAGCCGCTGGCCAGGCCCACCGCGATGCAGTTGCCCTTCCAGACCTGCTGCCGTTGGCCGGGCGTGAAGCGCAGCACGCGCGGCTTCATCAAGGCTTCGCCTTCGACGTTGGCCAGCAGCGCGCCGATGGCCTGCTCCTGCTCGACGTGGCGGCTCGAGAACACGATGCCGTTGCCCACGCGGTGCTGCAGCGGGATGCGCCACTGCCAGCCGAAGCCATGCGCGATCGAGCGCGTGTACGGCACCGCGTCGCCCACCGACATGGTCTGCAGGGCGGCGGCGCTGTCGTTGAACAGCCATTGCGACCAGTCCTGGTACGCCACGCCCAGCGCCTGCCCGATCAGCAGCGCGCGAAAACCCGTGCAGTCGATGAACAGGTCGCCCTCGATGTCGGCGCCCGAGTCGAGGGTGAGCGAGCGGATATGCCCGGTCAGGGCGCTGGTGGTCACGTCGACGATCTTGCCCTCGATGCGCTGCACGCCGAAGCGCTCGCTGAACGCGCGCAGGTACTTCGCATACGCCGTCGCATCGAGGTGGTAGGCGTAGTTCATGCCGCCGCGCGGCAGGTGGGCGAAGCGGTTCTCGAGCGCGGCGCGCAGCTCGAGGCAGTAGTCGCCGTAGTCGGTCGCCAGGCCGCGCTCGCGGCCCTTGTGCCAGAAATGCTGGAAGCCGGCGGTCCAGTGGTCGGTGCCGGTCATGCCGAACGAGTGGATGTAGTCCTCGTTCACATTGCGCCAGCCCTCGAAGCCGATGCCCAGCTTGAAGGTGGCCTTGGTCGCGGCCATGAATTCCTGCTCGTTGATCTCGAGCAGGTTGTGGAAGTTGATCAGGGTGGGAATGGTGGCTTCGCCCACGCCGACCGTGCCGATCTCGTCCGACTCGATCAGCTTGATGTCGAGGCGCTTGCCCAGCACCTTCGAGATGCAGGCCGCGGCCATCCAGCCGGCGGTGCCGCCGCCGGCGATGACCACGCGCCGGATCGGGCGTCCCTTGAGTCCGCCCTCCCCGTTGCTCTTCTGTTCCATGCTTGTCTCCTCAGCGGTTCATCCGCTTTAATAATTGGGCCCGGATCGCGCGCGCCGCATTGTCGTCCAGCGGCCCGAGCACCCGGCGCGCGGCTTCCGGGATATGGGCCGCCGTGTCGGCGTCGGCCTCGAACACGTAGTGGCGGAACAGCTCGGCCCAGGCCTTGCGCTGCGCCGGCGGCAGGTCGCGCACCGACATCAGCGCATGCATCAGCGCATTGGTCGGGGTATCCATCCATTCCGGCGACTGGCGCCACCAGTAATTGACCAGCACATTGAAGGCGTCCAGCGCCTGGACGTGGTGCCACCACATGCTGGGAATGAACAGGGCGTCGCCTGGGGCCACCTCGGCCACCTGCGCGTGCTCCAGCGCCTCGGAAAAGCGCGGGAAGCGCGTGTAGTCGGGCTTCGCGAAATCGACCAGGCTGATGGCCTGGCCGGCGGGCGTGAAGTCGAGCGGACCGACGTAGAGGTTGTGCTGCTGGCCGGGCGGGAACAGCGTGAAGCGGCGGTGGCCCACCGCCACGCAGGCCAGGTTGTCCGGCAGGTCGTAGTGCGCCGCGATGACGGTGCGGTTGCCGATCCAGATGCTGGCCAGCGCGTCGCGCGCGCCGAGGTCGACGTCGTTCTCGCCGCGAAAGCCCGGCAGCGCGGTGTCGATCGTGGTCGAGCCGACGTAGATGGTCGGGGGCGGCGTGGTGGCCAGGTGCTTGGCCAGTTCGTCGAGCACGGTGTCCAGGCGCACCCGCACCGGATAGAAATTGAAGCCGCTGAGGTCGTCGTTGTAGAAGAAGCGTCCTTCGGTCTCGGGCGCGCCCAGCATGGCGTTGACGGTGGCGTCGCGGTACCAGCGGCGCAAGTAGGCGTCGGCGTCGCGCGGCGAGGCCAGGCCGGCCTTGACCATCGGCCAGTCGGCCACCAGGCCGCGCAGCAGCAGCGGCTCGGTCGAGGCCAGGATCTCGGGGCCGAGGTCGCCGGGACGCAGGCCGGCGATCTCGCGCACCCGCTTAGCGATGGGCAGCATGGCGGCGGTTCTTGCGGTCGATCAGGCCGCGCAGGTTGGACAGCGACGCCAGCGCGAACCAGATCGGGCCCAGGTAGCCGGCCTGGTGCAGCTCGGCGACCGCGCCGGCGTCGAGGGCGGCCAGGCGCTCCTCGTTGATGGTGTAGAAGCCCGACATGCGGCTCTGCGCGCCGTTGTCGAACTCGATCTCGAGCGCGAACGGCTCCAGCAGTTCATGGCGCGTGAGGGCGTCGATGAAGCCCGGCTCGAACTGCAGGCCTTGGTGGATGGTCGACAGCAGGCCGTCGACATGGGCCAGGTAGTCGCTGTTGCCGCCATGCGGCTTGAATACCGGCTCGCCCTCGGTGCGGCTCACGCGCGGGTGGTCGAGGTCGACCTGGATCATCAGCTCGTCGCCGCTGCGGCCGATCAGGAATGGCTGGCGCTCCAACAGCAGTGGCACCACCGGGGCGTCCCAGCGGGCGTCTTCCAGGAACAGGTTCTCGTCCTCGGTAAAACCGAGCAGCGCGATCGCCTCGTAGCGCGCCTGCGCGTCGTCGCGGCGGAAGATGATCGGATAGTGCCCCTGCAGCGAGCGGAATTCGGCGGCGAAGGTCGGCACCCAGGCGACCTCGCTGCCCAGGCCGGGGCGGTGGCCGGTGATGACGCGCAGGTCCTTGTGCTCGATATTGTTCAGCAGGGCGATGTTGGGCATGGATGTCTCGAAATCGTTATGGGGACCGGCCGGAAAGGACAACGGCGGGCCGGCATGGTGCCGACCCGCCGCTGGTTCCGGCGCTCGTGGCCGGTGCGTGAAGTCTACCCCGAAAGCGGGCGCGGGAACATGCCTCCCGGCCCGCCACGTCAGGCGGCGATCAGAACTTGTAGCGCGCGGCCACCATGTAGCGTGGGCCGGACTGCGACACGAACAGCAGCTGGTGCTTGTTGCGGCCGTGGATGCGCTGGATCTCGTCGGTCAGGTTGATGCCTTCGAACGACAGGGTCAGGTTCTTGTTCACGTTGTAGCCCACGCTCAGGTCGAGCTGGCCGTATTCCTCGGTGTAGTTCGGATTCGGACCCGAACCGTCGAAGGTGCCCGACAGGAACTCGTCACGCCAGTTGTAAGCCGCGCGCACGCTCCACTTGTCGTTCTCGAAGATACCCACCAGGTTGGCCGAGTCGCCCAGGCCGACCAGCGCGAACTGCTCGCCGATGCTGGCGTTGTTGTACTTCAGGCCCGAGTTGACATAGGTGTAGTTCGCCTGCACGCCGAAGCCGCTGTTGCCGAACATGTGCTGGAGGTTGAATTCCAGGCCGCGGATGCGCGCCTTCTTCTGGTTCGAGAACGAGGTGATGCGGAAGTCGGCGATCGGGTCGGTCGAGATGCCGGTGATGGTGCCGGTCGGATTGCCGACGCCATCGTCCTCGCCGCGCACGACGCCTGGCTGGCCGTTGAAGTTGCGCAGGATGTAGCTGCGGATGCAGGTGGTGTCCGCCGTTGCGCAGCCGTTGGCCAGCGCCGCGTTCCAGTAGGCGCCGCCCACCGGGGTATGCAGTCCGAACGGCTGGGCGATCACCTGCGACTGGCCGGCGTAGTTGTCCAGGTGCTTGCGGAAGTGGTTGATCGACACGAAGCTCTGGCGATCGTAGTACCACTCCAGCGCCAGGTCGAAGTTCTTCGACTTGACCGGTTCCAGCGACGGGTTGCCCTGCGAACCGGTGCCGCCTTCGACGCGTGCCAGCGTATTGAGAATCTGGCCGCCGGCAATCTGGTCGTAGCGTGGACGGCCGATGGTCTCGCCGAAGCTGAAGCGGCCCTTGAGGTCGGAGCGCAGCTGGATATCGGCATCGAAGCTCGGCAGCACGTGGCTGTACTTGCCCTTCAGGTTGGTGAATGCAGCCTCGCCGAACACGATCGGGAATTCATTCTGCGACACCCAGTTGATCGCGGTCGCGGTCGGCACCAGCGCGGTCGAGCTGACGTCGGTCTTCTCGTAGCGCACGCCGATCGAGGTATTGATCGGGAAGCGGCCATCCCACTCGGTGTTGAACTGCAGGTACAGGTTCTTCGATTTTTCCTCGGTGCGCTGGTCGGTATCCCACACGGTCTTGGGCAGGTACAGGTCAGGGCGTCCCGACGCGGCGGCGGCGAGCTTGCGCACCTCGTCGAAATTGAAGGTGTTGAAGTTGTTGAACAGCGCCGCATTGCCGCTGCCGTTGATATTGTCGAAGTACTTGTTGAGCGTCTCGGCGTGGAACACGCTGGCCGGGTAGTCTTCCGCGCTGGTGGCGCCGCCCCAGGTATCGCGCTGCTGGACCGAGAAGGCCGAGCGGTAGTCGACCTTGGTCGCGCCCAGGCCGAATTTCAGCTCCGACGCCTCCAGCATCTTCCAGCTTCCATGCGTCTGGACCTGGTCGATCTCGGTCTTCATGTAGCCGTTCTCGAACACCGAGCCGGTGACCTGCTGCGGCGCGCGCACGAAATCGGCGCCCTGGATGCTCAGCACCGGGAAGTCCTGCGTGAAGTCGACGCTGGTGGTGCCGCGGCTGAAGCTGGCGGTGCCGAGGGTGTTGCTCGAGCCGAATGGGCTGTTGGGCGTGGACTCGGCGGTCGAATGGTGGGCGTCAAGCTCGAGGCGGATGTCGCTGTTCACGCGCCAGGCGGCATTGAAGCCCAGCGATTTGTTCTCGGTCTTGGTGGCGAAGTCGGCGCCGCCCATGGCGATGTCGCTGGTGGCCGGATTGATGATCTCGGTGTAGACCAGCGGCGCGGCCACCGGACCGTCGGTCCAGGTGCTCGACGACGGGCCGAAGTTGAACCACGCCGACATGTCGTTGCGGCGGGTGTGGATCTTGTTTTCCGAATAGGTGTAGTCGAGGGTGGTCGTCAGCGACTTGTTCGGTGCGAACTGGAACACCACCTGGCCGTTGGTGCGCTCGCGCTGCACGCCGGAGAGGTTGTAGTTCAGGTTCTGCGGCACCTGGTACAGGTCGCCCGGACCCGGACGGTTCGTGATGTTTTCGGAGCCCGGCGTGCCTGGCTGGGGAATGGTACCCCAGTTGTTCTCGTCGCCGCGGAACGGGCCTTTCCAGCCGTTCGACACCGAGGCGCGGTTGTAGCCCAGGTTGCGTTCCTGGTAGCTGGCCGACAGGCCGATGCCGAAGCGGCCGTCGGCCGAGGTATTGCTGTAGATGCCCGAGATTTCCGGGGTCAGCTTGTTGCCGTGCTGCAGGTCGTCCGGCAGGTTGGTGGCCGAGGTGTCGTACACGCCCTTGACGCCGACGCTGGCCTGCATGCCGGGGCGCGACAGCGGACGCGCGGTGACCACGTTGATGGTGGCGCCGATGCCGCCGGTCGGGGTTTCGGCGCGGCTCGATTTGTACACCTGCAGCTGCGACACCGCCTCCGATGCGATGTTGGCGAAGTCGTAGGCGCGGCCATTGCGGTCGCCCAGGCTCGATGTCGGCATCTGGCGGCCATTGAGCAGCACCAGGTTGAAGTCGGGGCCCACGCCGCGCACGGTGACCTTGGAGCCTTCGCCGATCTCGCTGCGGTCGATCGACACGCCCGAGATACGCTGCAGCGATTCGGCCAGGTTGGTATCCGGGAATTTGCCGATGTCTTCGGCGACGATGCCGTCGACGAAGCCTTGCGCATTGCGCTTGAGATTGAGCGACGATTCGAGACTGGCGCGGATGCCGGTCACGACCACGGTCTGTGGCGAGGTCGGCGTCGCATTCTGCGCCGCAGGATTGCTGGCGGCGTCGGTTGCCTGGCTCGGGGCGCTGGTCGGGGTGTCTGCCTGCGCCTGCGCGAATGCCGGAACGAATGCCGCGCATGCGCTGGCTACTGCCAGGCTGATCAAGGTCTGTTTAGCCTTTGGATAGTACATGTCTTCTCCTGTTTTTTTATAAATATGACCGTCGCCTAGCTACGGTGTCTCCGCCAAATCGGACGCACTGCGGCATGCGTCGTGTTTTTCGCTACTCGCTGCCAATCCATCCTTGCCTGGTCACCTCCCGGCCAGGAAAGCCCGAGACGCGCACCAAGCGGCGCGACGAGGCCGCCGGTGGGTAGCCGGTGGCCTCGTCGCGTGAATTGCCTGGTGCGCGTCGCGCTGTTTCATGTGTCCTCGGCTCCTTGGCCTGGTAGACCGTTGGGGGAACGAAGCTGACTTGTTCGCGTCATGGAAACGTTTCCATGAGTTTGACTGAATATTAGGGTTAGGAAAAAAAATTGTCAACCGAATATCCATGGGTGGTTGACGTAGTTTTGCAACACTTTGGTGCAGCACCAGAGCGAGCACCAGTTAACGAACGAGGGTCTTCCCTGTCGTTTCCCTCGTTGACACCTATTTTTCGGCGATGCTATAGTCGGTTGACGTTATGGTAACGTTTCCAAAATGGAGCATGGATGCACCACTTTCTTACCCGTAGTGCGAGCCGCGCCATCATCCGGAGCGCCCTGCTCGCGGCCGGCGTTACCTTCGTCGTCGCCAGCCCGGCGCATGCGCAGGACGCCGCCTTTGCCTGGCCCGGCGGTGCGCGGGCGGCGGTCAGCCTGGCCTATGACGACGCCCTCGATTCCCAGCTCGACAACGCCATCCCGGCGCTCGATCGCCACGGCGTCAAGGGCACGTTTTTCCTGCAGCTGTCCAGCGAGCCGGTGGCAAGGCGCATGGAGGATTGGCGCGCCGCGGCCAGGGGCGGCCATGAGCTGGGCAACCACAGCCTGTTCCACCAGTGTTCCGGCGCGGGGCCGGACCGCGCCTGGGTCGCTCCGCACCGCAACCTCGACACCACCACGCGCGAGCAGATGCAGGACCAGGTCCTGCTCGCCAACACGATGCTCACTGCGATCGACGGCCGCCGCGAGCGCACCTACACCGCTCCCTGCTTCGACGTGAAGGCCCTGGGCGGCGATTACCTGCCGGCGCTGCACGCGCGCTTCGTGGCGATCAAGGCCGGCCCCGGCCCCGGCGTGCCGGCCTCGATGGCGGCGGTCGATCCCTACCGGGTGGCCTCGGTCGCGCCGGTGGGCGCGAGCGGCGCCGAACTGATCGCGCTGGTGAAGCAGGCGGGGGAACGCGGCACCATGATCGCCTTCACCTTCCACGGCATCGGCGGCGACCATCTGAGCGTATCGACGCAGGCGCACGAGGAGCTGGTCCGCTTCCTCGCCGCGCATCGCCAGGAGTACTGGACCGACACCTTCCTCAACATCATGAAGCACGTCAGGCAGCAGCGGGCGGCGACGCCTGCGGCGCGATGACGGCCGAATCAAGGAGACATATGAAGACGTTGACCAGACTGGCCGCGCTGCTCGCGCTGGCCGCCAGCGCGGGCTGCGCCACACAATCCGCCACACAATCCGCCAACAACGCAGCCGCCACCGCAGCCGCCACCGCCGGCCTGCCCGGCTGGACGCTGGAGTGGAGCGACGAATTCGACGGCGCGGCGCTGGACCTCGGCAAATGGCTCCCCGAGACCGGCGGCCATGGCTGGGGCAACAACGAGATGCAGTTCTATACCGACCGGCCCGAGAACGTGCGCGTGGAAGGCGGCCACCTGGTGATCGAGGCGCGCAAGGAAAGCCATGAAGGCAAGGACTACACCTCGGCGCGGCTCAAGACGGCCGGGCTGAAGGAAACGCAATACGGCCGCTACGAGGCCCGCATCAAGGTGCCGAAGGGCCAGGGCATCTGGCCCGCGTTCTGGATGCTGGGGGCGAACATCAAGCAGGTCGGCTGGCCGAAGAGCGGCGAGATCGACATCATGGAAATCATCGGCAAGGAGCCCGCCAATGCCTACGGCACCCTGCACGGGCCGGGCTACTCGGGCGAGCACGCCTTCAGCAAGGCCAGCGCCCTGTCAGGGGCCGAGTACGGCGACGACTTCCACGTGTTCGCCGTCGAATGGGAGCCGAAGCAGATTCGCTGGTACCGCGACGGCATCCACTACCACACCGCCACGCCGGATACCGTCAAGGGCGAGTGGGTGTTCGAGCATCCCTTCTTCGTGCTCCTGAACCTGGCCGTGGGCGGCTATTGGCCGGGCTATCCGGATGCGACCACGCCGTTCCCGCGCCGGATGCTGGTCGATTACGTGCGGGTGTATCGCAAGACGGCGCCTTGACGCCTAGGCCCCGGCGGCCATGCCCGCGCGCAGCTGGTCGGCGACCCAGCCCGCGCGCGCCGACAACGGCCATTCGGCGCGGTGGATCAGCCACAGCGTGTCGAGCACCGGCGCGCCCGTGTCGACCACCTGCAGCGCTTCCTGCCGGACGAAGGCCTGGCGCGCATAGGCAGGGATCACCGTGAAGCCGAGGCCGCGCGCGACCGGTTCGAGGATCAGGCCGATCTGGTTGCTGAAACCCCGCGGGGGGAGGCTGGCGACGCCGGGGTTGCCCGGAAAGCAGCGGCTCAGCAGGCGCGTGGCCATCGCCTGGCCGTCCGGATGGTCGATGAACCCCAGGGCCGCCAGGTCTTCCCAGCCGTTTGCTGCCCGGCCAGCGGGCGCCACCAGTTCCAGCGCTTCGTGGGCGAAAGGCTCGGCCACGAGCCGCGCGTCGTCGGGGCGCAGGGTGACGATGCCGAGTTCATAGCGCTGGTCCAGCACCGCCTGCATGGTCTCGGCATCGGGCGCGAAACGATGGCGCACCACCAGGCCAGGCTGCGCCGCCTGCAGCGCCAGAAGCCGCGGATACAGGATCAGGCCAACGCTGCCGGGCGTGACCAGTCCGACGTCTCCCACGGTCGGGTCGCCATCCTGGAGCCGTTCCTCGAGGCGTCGTTCGGCCCGCTGCAGCTCCATGCAGTAATCGAGCAGCGCGCCGCCGGCCGGAGTCAGCTCGAGCTGGCGCGGACGACGCACCAGCAAGGGGCCGAAACGCGTTTCCAGGTGGCGCACGTGCTGGCTGACGGCGGCCTGGGTCAGGCCCAGGCGATCGGCCGCGCGCGTGAAGCTTCCAAGCTCGGCGAGGGCGGCGAAGGAACGCAGCCACTGGGGTTGCAACATAACAGAATCTAATGGGAATGATAAGTGTCCATTAGTGTACATTATCGTTTCCGCGACCGACAATGTCTGCTCCAACCACCTTGCGGAGTTCGTCATGCCCTACCCACGCAGCTTTTCCCATATCGGTCTGTCCGTTCCCGACCTCGAGGCGGCAGTCAAGTTCTATACCGAGGTCCTTGGCTGGTACCTGATCATGCCGCCGACCACGATCGGCGAGGACGACAGCGCGATCGGCGTCATGTGCACCGACGTCTTCGGCGCCGGCTGGGAGTCCTTCCGCATCGCCCACCTGTCCACCGGCGACCGGGTCGGCGTCGAGCTGTTCGAGTTCCGCGACGCGGTCCGGCCCGACAATAACTTCGAGTACTGGAAGACCGGCGTGTTCCATTTCTGCGTGCAGGATCCCGACGTCGAGGGCCTGGCCGCGAAGATCGTGGCGGCCGGCGGCAAGCAGCGCATGCCGGTGCGCGAATACTTCCCGGGCGAAAAGCCCTACCGCATGGTCTACATGGAGGACCCGTTCGGCAACATCCTGGAGATCTACAGCCATAGCTACGAGCTGACCTATGCAGCCGGGGCGTACCAGCCGACGGCCTGACGCCGCCGGCACGATGGCTGCACGCGCGAGCACTAGCGGCGAGCCAGGCGCTCCGGCTCCGCCTCAGGCCACAGGCGCAGCGCCGTGCCGTGGCGCGCCAGGTCGCGGCCCAGCACCAGCCGCAGGTTGACGGGCGCGCCGGGGTCGACTTCGCGCAGCCGGGCGCTGCCCAGGCGCCGCGCCAGCCGGCGCGCGGCGTCGGCATGGGTTGCCTCGTACTCGATGCGGGTGTAATGCACCGCAAAGCCCGGATCGTTCGACAGGCGCGTCACCCGGATGCCCGGTTCGTCGATGCGGTTCGACAGCGCGCGCGCCATGCCGGTCACGCCGTTGCCGTTGCGGATTTCCAGGCGCGCCACCGCAGCCGAAGCGGGCGCCTCGCGTTCCTCCTGCGCTTGGTGTGCCTCGCGCGCCGCGTCCACCCGCCGCAACTCCATCATGCCGTCCACGCCGACGTGGATATAGGACTGGGACCAGTCGGGATGGGCCTGCGGCTTCGGTGCGGCCAGGGCCTGGCCGAGCGGCGCCACCTCGGTCTTGCCGCCGGCGGCGGCGAAGTCGGCGCGCAGGTCGTGCTGGCGCAGCGCCGCCGCCTGCCGGTGCATCTGCGCGGCGCGCCCGGCCTGTCCCAATGCAGCCAGGGCGTCGCCCAGCAGCTGCCAGCCGCGCGGATCGAGCGGGTCGAGCAGGCAGGCGCGTTCGAGCGCGCCGCGCGCCTCCTCGTGCGCGCCGCCCAGCAGGTAAGCCTGCCCCAGGTTGGCGAACAGGTAAGCCTTGCCCGGTCCCGCATCCAGGCCGATCGACGCGGTCAGCTCGCGCCAGATCGACGTCGCCCGTTCCAGTTCGCCGCTCTCGGCGTGCAGGGTCGCCAGGCCGTTGCGCGCGCCGGGATGGCCGGGCTCCAGCCGCAGCACGGCCTCGTAGGCGGCGCGCGCGCCGTCCAGCTGCTCTGCCAGGTGTTGCGCGCGGCCGGTGCGATAGATGTCCTCGGCCTGCGCGCCACTGTCGAGGGCGGCGCGCCAGCCGAACGGCGAGCAGGCCATCAGGCCGGCGCACAGCAGCGCCAGGCGGGTCATCTCGAGGGTGCGTCGCATGGATTCGCTCCTTTCAGCGCGCGAAGGGCATGGAACCCAGGGTGCGCGAGATCTGGATCGCGGCCGGCCCGAGCAGGACCATCAGCAGCGTCGGGAAGATGCAGAAGATCAGCGGGAACAGCAGCTTGAGGCCGATCTTGGCGGCGGTTTCCTCGGCCATCACGCGCCGCTTGTGGCGCAGGTTCTCGGCATGCACGCGCAGCGAGTCGCCGACGCTGGTGCCGAAGCGCTCGGACTGGATCAGCATCGCGACCAGGGTGTCGACGTCGTCCACGCCCGAGCGCAGCGCGAAGTTGCGCAACGCCTTTTCCTTGGAAAAGCCGGCGCGCATCTCCATCAGCACCAGTTGCAGCTCCTGCGACAGCACCACGCTCTTGATGTGGATCTCGGCCGCGACCTTGACCAGCGCCCGCTCCAGGCTCAGGCCGGCCTCGACGCAAACGGTCAGGAGGTCGAGCGCGTCGGGGACGGTCTCGAAGATCTCGCGCCGGCGCCTCTGCACCAGGCGCTCGAGCACCGCGTTGGGCGCGTAGTAGCCGGAGGCGGCGCCCACCAGCAGGATGCCGAGCACCTTGCCGCCGCTCAGGGACGAGCCATACAGCACCAGGAATGGCGCGCACAGGGCCGGCACCAGCAGCGCCAGCGCGGTCTTGGACGCGAAGTACAGGGTCGGCGCCGACGGGTGGCGCCAGCCGGCGTTCATGAAGCGGGTGCGCAAGGTCGATTTTTCCCAGCCTTCCTCGGGGATCGACAGCCTGGTGAGGGGACGGGCGACGCTGGCGACGCGCTCGATCCAGCGTACGCCCAGTTCGTTGCCACCCCGCGCTCCGGCGCGCGGGGCCAGGAAGCGGCGCAGGCGCTCGCGCAGCGCCAGCGGCGCGAACAGCACCAGCGCGACCCAGGCCAGCAGGCAGACGACGGCGAAGACGATCAGCAGGAAAACCAGTTGGGAAGAAGTCATGGGGGCCTCACACGCGGATGCGGATGGTCTTGCGCAGCCACAGCACGCCGAATACGATCATGCCCAGGCCGTACCACAGCAGGCGCACCCCGGACGGATCGGTCCACAGCATGCGCACGTAGTCCGGGCTGCTGACCAGCATCACGCCCATCACGCCGAACGGCAGCACGCCCAGGATCCAGGCCGACATGCGTCCCTCGGCCGACAGCACGCGCACCTGCGCCACCAGCTTCAGGCGGGCGCGGATGATCTGGCTGATGTTGCCGAGGATTTCAGCCAGGTTGCCGCCCGATTCGCGCTGGATCAGCACCGCGATGATCAGGTAGCGCAGGTCGGTCAGAGGGATGCGCTCGGCCAGGCCGTGCAGGGCCTCGTTCATCGGCACGCCATAGTTGATTTCCTCACGCGTGATGCGGAACTCGCCGGCCAGCGGCTCGGGCAGCTCGTTGCCGACGATTTGCAGCACGTTGGTGAACGAGTGGCCGGCGCGCAGCGCGCGCGCGATGAAGTCGGCCGCCTCGGGCAGCTGGTGCTCGATGCGCACCAGGCGCCGCATGCGCATGCGGTGCAGCAGCCACCAGGGCAGGACCAGGCCGCCGGCGCAGGCCAGCAGGCGCGCCGGCAACGGCACGCCGAAGGAGCTGACGGCATCGGAGGTCAGCACCAGGGCCGCCACCATGCAGCCGAGCGAGCCGGCGAGGAACTGGCCGACCGACCAGGTGGCGCCGGCCTGCACCAGCAGCGCATCGATGCGCTGCGCCAGCTTGACGCGATGCAGCAGGCGGTCCAGCGCCTCGATGCGGCTGTAGCGGCGCTGCTTGAGGATCGAGATCCGTTCGCCGCTGCGCGCGTTCACGCCGCCGGACATGATCTGCAGGCGGCGCGCGATGCGGCGCGCCGCCGCGCCATGGGTGCTCATCCACCACAGGTAGAAGCCCTCGACCGCCAGGATCACGGCCGCGAACAGCAGCACCACGAAACCATAGAACAAGCCGTCCATATGCGCGCTCCCGGTCGCTCAGTTCATTCAAACCGGCGGTCGGGATCGAATGAATCGTCCGACACCGGGACCCCGAACAGCTTGAGGCGATCGGCGAAGCGCGGGCGCACGCCGGTGGCGCTGAAGTGACCCAGCACCTTGCCGTCGACGTCGACCCCGCGCTGCTCGAAGCGGAAGATCTCCTGCATCGAGATGATCTCGCCCTCCATGCCGGTGATTTCCTGCATGCTGACCAGCTTGCGCGTGCCGTCGGTCAGGCGCGAGACCTGGACCACCACCGTCACCGCCGACACGATCTGCTGGCGGATCGCGCGCGGCGTCAGGTTTACCGCCGCCATGCTGACCATGTTCTCCAGCCGTGACAGCGCGTCGCGCGGCGTGTTCGAGTGGATGGTGGCCAGCGACCCTTCGTGGCCGGTGTTCATCGCCTGCAGCATGTCGAGCGCCTCCGGGCCGCGCACCTCGCCCAGGATGATGCGGTCGGGCCGCATGCGCAGCGCGTTGCGCACCAGCGCGCGCTGCGGCACCTCGCCCTTGCCCTCGATGTTGGCGGGTCGCGTCTCCAGGCGCACCACGTGCGGCTGGCGCAGCTGCAGCTCGGCCGCGTCCTCGATCGTCACCACCCGTTCGGTGGGCGGGATGAAGCCCGAAATCAGGTTGAGCAAGGTGGTCTTGCCGCTGCCGGTGCCGCCCGAGATCAGGATGTTGACCTTGGCCGTGCCCAGCCCTTCCAGCACCCGGATCATGGGCGTGGTCACGCTTTTATAGTCGAGCAGGTTCTGCACCGTCAGCGGGCTGCCGCCGAAGCGGCGGATCGACAGGATCGGCCCGTCCACCGCCAGCGGCGGAATGATCGCGTTCACCCGCGAGCCGTCCGGCAGCCTGGCGTCGACCATCGGGCTCGACTCGTCCACCCGGCGGCCCACCCGCGAGACGATCTTCTCGATGATCTTCATCAGGTGGGCGTTGTCGTGGAAGGTGATCTCGGTCAGCTCCAGCCGGCCGTGGCGCTCGACGTAGACCTTGTTGGCGGTATTGACCAGGATGTCCGAGATCGAGGGGTCGGACAGCAGCGGTTCGAGCGGGCCGAAGCCCAGCATCTCGTGCTGGATATCGAGCACCAGGTGGTGCCGTTCGTGCTGGTTGAGGACGATGCGCTCGTCCTCGATGATGCGCTGGACCAGCAGCGCCAGCTCGTGCTTGAACTGCTCGGCGGTCAGGCGCTTGAGCCGCTCCAGGTCGATCCGGTCGAGGATCATCTGGTGCATCAGCTTCTTGAGCTCCTGGTAGGCCTGGTTCGGCGCATCCTGCAACTCGGCGCCGCCGCCGGTGATGCGCTCCTGGCCGGACAGGGCAAGTCGTTCGCGAAGGGACATGGGCGTCTTTCGTGGCTGGATCGGTAATCGACGAGCGATCAGTAATCGGCGTCCTGGCGCCCGAACAGGCGATCCAGCAGGCCGCGGCTTTCCTGGACCCGGTGCGCGGTCACCATCTCGACCATCTCGGCCAGGCTGCGCGCGGCAAAGCTCGAGCGCGACAGCTGCAGCACCGGCACGCCCTGGTTCACCGAATCGGTCACCGCGACGTAGTCGTTGGGGAAGGTGTGCACCACCTCGCAGCCCAGCGCCGCATGCAGGTCTTGCAGGCGCAGCTTGCCGCCCTTCTCGTAGCGGTTGACGATCAGGCGGATGTTGTCCAGGAGGTAGCCCAGCGAGCGGAAGATGTCGAGCAGGCGCCGCGCGTCGCGGATGTCGGGCAGCGCCAGCTGCAGCACCGGATAGATGGTGTCGGTGACGTCCAGCGCGCGCAGCGACACCGCGTCGATCTGGCGCCCGACGTCGAGCAGCACGTAGTCGTAGTTCTGGCGCGCCACGCGCAGGATGGTGTCGATGTGTTCCGGCTTGGCCTCTTTCGCGTGGCCGGGATCGTCGGCCGCGGCCAGCACGCCGAAGCCCGGCGTGACGTGCACCAGGCACGATTCGAGGAAGGGCCCGTCCACGCGCGCGATCTGGGCGCACACGTCCGACATCGTCATGGCCGGCTTCTGGTCGGACACGTACAGGGCGGCATCGCCGAACTGGCCGTGCAGGTCGATGAGCAGGACCTTCTTGCCCGCCAGCGTGGCCAGCGCATAGCCGAAGTTGGCCGCGATGAAGGTGGCGCCGCTGCCGCCCTTGCAGGCGATGAAGGCCAGCACCTTGCCTTCGCGCAGGCTCGACACGCCGGCGGCGGCGGCGATCCGGTCCATCGCCTCGTGGAAGGCGCGGTGCACCAGCGGCAGTTGCAGCAGCTCGCGCACGCCGGCGCGCATCGCCGTGATCAACAGCTCGGGCTGGTGCTGGTTGGTGAGCAGCATCAGCTGCGAATCCGGGTACTGGCGGCCCAGGCGCTCGAGCAGGGCCGCCTCCAACGGTTCCAGCCCGCTGGCGTCAATGATCACCAGCTGCGGGGCGTCGGGTTCGGGGCGGTCGAGCGCCTCGCGCAGGCTGGCGCGGGTGGCGGCCAGGTGCAGGGGCGGGACCCGCGCCGCGCCCTGCGAGGCCAGTTCCGCGTACAAGTGGCTGTCACGGCTGATCAGGAGCGCTCTCATGGCAGCCCCGGACGGAGGACTTCTGCTGCGCGCGCGTCCATCACTGGTCCACCATCGCCGCTGGCGGCCCAAGTTCCGGCCGGGCGAACGAACGCTGGTAGTTCTCGATGGCGGCGCGCGCGGCGCGGCCGTCGAGGCCTACGGAAGGATTGCTGGCGGCGGCGCCGCTCGGGTCGATCACCTGGGCCGCCAGGTTGCTGCGGGTGGCCGCGCCCAGGCGCGCATCCCAGTGTGGCGTGGTCGAGACGCACCCCGGCGCGCCGCAGGCGAGCAGCGCCAGCGCCGCCCATCGTGTGAATGTGGTTCGCATCGCATTCTCCTATGTCAGTTCGAAGCCGCCGGCGTCAGTTCGAAGCGTCCGGTATCCGCGCCTGCGGTCTGCCCCGCAGCCGGTGACGCGGCCGCAGACGTGGCCGCAGACGTGGCCAAAGCACCGGACGGCGCGGCGGCGGCGGGCGGCTCCCCTTCCAGCCGCCCGCCCAGCATCAGGCCGGCGCGCGAGGGCATGACATGGCCGTCGGTGGGCAGCACGTGGCTGCCGCCCGGCAGCGGCTTGACCAGGCGCGCCGTGATCACGAACACCAGCTCGGTGCGGTCCTGCTGGTAGTCGGTGCTGCGAAACAGCGCCCCCAGCACCGGAATATCGCCCAGGCCAGGCAGGCCCTTCATGTTGGCGATCAGGTTGTTGCGCACCAGGCCGCCGATCGCGAAGCTCTGGCCGTCGTGCAGCTGCACCGTGGTGCTGGCGCGGCGCGTGGTCACCAGCGGCATGATGGCGGTGCCGGTGATGCCGTTGGCGGTGATGCCGATTCCTTCGCGCGACAGTTCGGACACCTCGGGCGCCACCTTCAGGTTGATGCGCCCGCCCGCCAGCACGGTCGGGGTGAAGCGCACGCCGATCCCGAATTCCTTCTCTTCCAGCGTGACGCGGTCGTCGTCCTGCGACACCGGGATGTAGAACTTGCCGCCGGCCAGGAAGGAACCTTCCTGGCCGCTGATGGCCAGCACGTTCGGCTCGGCCAGGATGCGCACCAGGCCATCGAGCTTGTCGGCCTCGATGGCGAAGCGGTTGCCGTTGGTCTTGAGCCCCGACAGGCTGCCGCGCGCCAGGCCGCTCAGGAAATCGGTGGCCAGGGTGGTGGTCCAGCTGCCGGAGCCGAAACTGAAGCGGGTGCCGGTCTCGAGCCGTTCGAGCAGGGTGCGCGAGACCTCGGCCACCTTGACCTCGAGCTGCACCTGCTGCGGCGCGCTCACCGCCAGCAGGTTGACCACCCGGGCGCCGGCGCCGCCAGCCCCACCACCACCGCCACCGCCGCCGCTGGCGCCATTCCTTCCCACCACGATCACGCCGTCGGTCTCGTTGTCCTTGTCGGCCGCCGGCAACTGGCGCAGCGGGCGCCGCACGTAGGCGCCGGCCAGCTCCACCGCGCGCTGCACGGCGGTGGCGTCGCTGACGGTGCCGGCCAGGATCAGGCTGTCGTTGGCCGCCATCACGCGGATGTCCTGCTCGTCCGGCATCGCGGCCTTGAGCGTCGCTTCCAGCCCGCTCGGGTCCATCGCGATGGTGATGTCGATCACGCTGCACAAGCCGCTGCGGCCCTGCACGATCATATTGGTGCTGCCGACGTCGACGCCGGCGATGTACAGGGTGTCCGGGGCGACCAGCATGGCCTGCACCACGGCCGGGTTGCCGACGCTGCGCCGGGCCACCTTCTCGGGCAGGCGCAGCATGGTCGACTTGCCCATCTGGAGCGCCATCGCGGCCGGCCGCGCCGCCTCGCCGCGGCAGCCTTCGGCGATGCGCGCGGGCGGCTCGCTCGCGCTGCGGGGGAACGCCGGTTTCTTCGGCGCCGGCTTCGGTTCGGCCGCCTTCTGCGCGGCGGCGGCGGGGATAACGGGGACCGTGCTGGCCAGGACCGGGCCGGCCAGCGCTGCAAGGACGGCGGCAAGGGAAGCGTGCAGTGCGATCGAGGGACGTCGTTTCATGATCGATCCAGTCGGTGGTCAGAAGCATTCCTGCGATGCGTGCAGGCCGTTGATGACGCTGATGCAGTCGCGCCTGGGCGGGCCCGGGGCGCGCACCTGCTGCACGCGCGGCCGCGGCGGTGCCCGCACCACGGGCGGCGGCGCGGCGGCGACCATGGGCAGCAGGTTTTCCTTGGTCGCGCCGAGGGTGGCGGCGGCGGCCGGATCGACCTGGTTGCGCAGCGCCAGCGACAGGGTGCCCACGCTGCGCGCCAGGTCCAGCTTTTCCGCCTCGCCTGGTGTCACCTCGAGCGTGACGGCATTGACCACCTTGGGCTTGGTCTCGTCGCGGTTGACTTCCTGGGCCACCGCCAGCACCAGGATCCGCTCCAGCACGATCTTCGAGATGCTCTGCTCGCGCACCCGGGTCGCGTTCGGGTCGGGCATGGTCTCGGTACTGACGATGATGTCGACGTAGTTGCCCGGCAGGGTGAAGCCGGCCACCCCGATCACGTCGTTGACGCGCACCGTGATCGCGCGCTTGCCCTCGGTGATCAGGGCCGACAGGCCGCCCAGGGTGCCGGCCGGGGCCAGCTTGGCTTCGCTGATCGGTTCGCCCGCGAGCAGGCTGCTGCGCAATACCCGCCCGCTCAAGGGCGCGGGATCGGTGAAGGCGCCCTTCGGCACGCTGTCCGCCGGCCAGTCGACCAGCTTGAACATCTCCGGCGTCAGGCGCTGGCCGATGTCGACGTCGGCCCGGGCGACGACGATCCGGCCGGCAGTCGCGCCCGGGGCATTGAGCAGCCAGCTTCCCGCCAGCGCCACCGCCAGCAGGCCCAGCACCACCGCCAGTGCCATCATGATCACGGCACGCTTGTTCTTCATCGCGCATCCCCTTCCTTGTCATCCCGCTTCACCGCCGCTGGGTTCGATGCACAAGGCAGCGCGGGCGGCAGGGCGCTGGCTCCGAACAGGCTGCTCCAGGCCTGGACCAGGCCATCCACGTCGCAACGCGGCGCGCGGCCGGCGAAGCCGGCGAAATCGGCGATCCGCCCCAGCAGCTCGTGCGGCCAGGCGGCCAGCAATGGGCGCCGGGTGCGGCGATGCAGTTCGTCGATCAGGTAATCGAATGCCGCCTCGTCGAAGTCGATGCGGCGCAGCCGCGCCTGGCGCCGCAGCAGCGCGCGGTAACTCGATTCGGACAGCGGCCCCACGGCGATGCGGTAGCCGATGCGGCGCAGGCAGGCGTCGTCCAGCACCGATTCGGGCGCCAGGCTGGTGGCCAGCACCAGGCCGACGTCGAACGGCAGCGCGTGGCTCGGACCGTGCGGCACCGTCACGTGATCCTGGCCGGCCTCCAGCGCGCCCAGCCAGCGGTGCAGCAGCTCGCCGGCCGGCATCCGCTGGCGACCCAGGTCGTCCAGCACCAGCAGGCCGTTATTGGCCAGGATATGGGGTGGCGCGCGCAGCACGCCGCTGGCGGCGTCCACCCGCAGTTCCAGCATGTCGCGCGTGAGCTCGGCGCCGACGTGCACCAGCGGCCGCTGGCTCAGGGCCCAGCGCGCGTCGCAGCTGCGGCGCTCCTCGAGGCCGCGCATCTGCAGCGGCGCCGGATGCAGGGCGGGGTCGTGCAGCTGGACGATCTCGTGGTTGACCAGCACCGCGTACGGCACCGCGATCGGATCCTGGCGCAGGCGCGCGAGCTTGCGCGCCAGGGTGGTCTTGCCGCTCCCGGACGGGCCGTACAGCAGCAGCGGACGGCCGGAATGCAGGGCCGCGCCGATCAGTTCGCGCGTCGCCGGTTCCAGGCCGTCGCCGTCGAGCACCGCTTCGAGTTCGGCGCGCGCCACGCGCGGCGCGTCCGGCTGGCGCTGCGACTGCTGCGCCACCACCGAGCGCCAGGCCGCCAGCGTCGCCGGCGCCGGGCCGGCATAGCGCGACTCGGCCAGGTGCTCGCCGGCGGCGCGCTCGCCGGCGGCGGTGAGCTGGTAGTGCACGTCGAGATCGGTCTCGCCCGAATAGGCGACTTCGGCCTGCTGGCCGGCGACCAGGCCCTGCAGCACTTCGCGCACCACGCTGACCGACAGCCGCAGGCGTCCGGTGATCCTGGACAGTGGCGTCTTGCCGCCCGCATGCAGGACCTTGAGCACCAGCCCCGTCACCAGGCGCGGATCGAGCCCGGTGTCGCGCACCGTGCGCGGCTGGCGCGGCAGTACGGCGGTCACGTCGCCATCGCTTGACGACACGCTGGCCGCGGATCCGAACGGCGTCGCATCGTGCCAGGCGGCGGCTGTAGTGGCCGACAACATTCCAGTCATGAACCCTCCTGCCCATGAAGATGTTCGGAAAACCTTGATTTGATTCTAGCGAGCGGCCTCATCAGGCACTTGATACCTGACAAAGGCTTAACATCACCCCGGAACGACCGCCCTCACAACAGCGGCCGATCGGCATAACGGCTGACCAGCAAGGCGATGGCGCCGCCGGCGATCGCCACTCCGTAGGGAATCGATCCGGCGCTGGGCGGGCCGCCGGCGCTGCCGGGCATCGGCGCGTGCGGCAGGCGCAGCAGCGTGGGCCGCACGATCCCCCACAGGTTCGACAACACCATGCGCAGGCGGCCCTTGAAGACGATCACGGCGAGCGCCATCACGCCGCCCGCGCACCAGGCCAGGATGGCGATGCGCAGCGCGTCGCCGGGGCCGGCGAAGGCGCCCACGGCCGCCATCATCTTGACGTCCCCGGCTGCCATGCCGCGGACCAGATAAAAGGGAAGAAAGACCGCGAGTCCGGTCGCCGCCCCGCCCAGCCAGGCGAGCAGCCCGTCCACCGGTTGCGGCGACAGCAAGTGCAGGACCAGGGCGCCGAACATGCCGGCGGCCAGCAGCCGGTTCGGGATGCGGCGGCTCTCCAGGTCCTTGAGCGCCGCCGCGGTGACCAGCAGCAGCAGCAGCGTATCGAGGTAAGTTGCGACAGCCATGATCGGATTCCCCGAAATTGAAAAGCCGAAAAAAAAGCCCCCCAGGGCCGAACCGCGTCCCGGGGGCAGGCAGATTACGGAGCAGTTGGAGTGTCGAACTGGTCTCGGATGTACTCGAAGGCCTGCTTGATCTCATCGCCGACTTGACCGGCGACACCGGCCATCACCACGCCGATGAGGGCGGCGATCAGGCCATACTCGATGGCGGTCACACCGTTTTCGTCAGCGAAAAATGCTTTGATGGCGGAGGTAATCGTGCTCATGAAAAACTCCTTATGATGGTTGAGGAAATACTGGCTGCGACTGGGCCCCGTCGCTACTGCTGTGTTACGTTTGCCAGTGAATTCACTGTACCGATTAATGCCGCTGGGCAAGTTGAGCACCGACAACTTTTCCAAGCGGAAATACGAGCTTCTGATAAGAAGCAAGCTCGCGGGCGATGTGTCACGCCGCCCGAAAACGATGAATAAAAATTGTTAAGAATAGTTGCCGGTAATACAAAAAAGTATTATGCTGTTTTGCTTGACCGCTGAAAAATGCGGCACCGCCGATCGTGGCGCGCTGGGCGTCTGGCGCGCTCTGCCTGTGCGCCACGCCCCGAGCGGGGCGGTCTCCCGGTACCCCTTATTGCTTGGTCTGATAACGACGACATGGATTCCCTGCTGCGACACATGGTGGACATGACCGGCCACCGCGATCACACCATGCTGGACATCTCCGTGATTTCGGCGGTCCAGGAATTGTCAGGCGCAGCCCGCACCAGGGTGCTCACCATTTCCAGCGTCGGCGAACAGTACTTCGTGCGCTCGCGCGCCTGCATCCATGCCGGCAGCGTGGCCTGCCCCGAAGAGCCGCAGGACAGCGGTCCCGGCGAACCGATCGCCCTCTATCCCGAACTCGGCGCCTGCCTGCGCCGTCACGAGCCGCGCGCCGAAAGCGTCGGCGCCGACGGTCTGCGCAGCCTGTGGCTGCCAATCTGGTTCGGCGACAAGGCCGACACCTGCCTCGAGATCGTGCACGCCGAACCGTTCACGCCCGAGGCGCTGTACATGGTCAACGGGATCGTCAGCGTGTACCGCAACTTCCAGAACCTGCTCGACTACAGCGAGCGCGACTCGCTCACGGGCCTGCTCAACCGCAAGACCTTCGACGACCAGCTGGCGCGCATGCTGCAAGCCTCCGAAACCGATGCCAACGCCCCCGGCCAGGCCGAGCGGCGCCATCACAACGGCGAAGAAAAGCAGTGGCTGGCGGTGGTCGACGTCGACCACTTCAAGGGCGTCAACGATCGTTTTGGCCACCTGTACGGCGATGAGGTGCTGATCCTGATCGCCAACCTGCTGCAGTCGTCGTTCCGCGCCCAGGACCGGGTGTTCCGCTTCGGCGGAGAAGAATTCGTGGTGCTGCTGCGCTCGACCAACCTGGAGAACGCACGCCGCATCATCGAGCGCTTCCGCGCCGACGTCGAGAGCCACGATTTCCCGCAGGTGGGCCGGGTCACGGTCAGCATCGGCTTCACCAGCGTCAGCGCCGCCGATTCGCCGGTGGTCACGCTGGGCCACGCCGACCAGGCCCTGTACTACGCCAAGGCCCACGGCCGCAACCGCGTGTGCCACTACGAAGAGCTGGTCGCGAGCGGAATGCTGCAGACCGTCGCCGTCAACGACACCGCCGAGTTCTTTTGACGCCCTGCGGGGCGGATGATGGATTCAGGCCAGCTGCATGAAGCGCAGCGGGTCGACCTGCCACTTCGCGGCCGACTCGTGGCTCACGATGCGGTCGCCGCCGCCGAAGCCCACCGCGCGCGACAGGTCGACCGTCTCGGGGCGGATATACACCTGTCTCTTCGCATGGAAGAACACGTTCACCTTCGGCGTGAGCAGGCTCGATTCGTGCGGCTCGACCACCACGCCCAGCCGGCCCGACTCCAGCAGCACCAGGGTGCCGACCGGGTAGATGCCGACGCAGCGCATGAATTCCTGCGTCAGCGCCGGATTGAAGTGGTGCTTGCTCCACTCGTAGATCTTGCGTAGCGCCTCGGCCGCTGGCATGCCCTTGTGATAGCAGCGGTCGGACGTGATCGCGTCGTACACGTCGACGATGGCCGCCATCTGCGCCAGCTCGCTGATGCCGTCGCCGGCCTGGCGGTCCGGATAGCCGCTGCCGTCGCGCCGCTCGTGGTGGTGCAGCGTGATGTCGAGCGGCACCGGTCCGATGCCGGGCGTCTTCACCAGGATATCGTGGCCGTCGCGCGGATGGCGCTTGACGATGTCGAATTCGTCGTCGGTCAGGCGCCCCTGCTTGTTGAGGATGGCGTCCGGCACCAGCGCCTTGCCGGTGTCGTGCAGCAGTCCGCCCAGGCCGGCCTGGTAGATGGCCTCCTCGTCCAAGCCGCGCGAGCGGCAGAAGGCGACCAGCAGCGCGCACACGCTGACCGAGTGGAGAAACGTGTAGTCGTCCTTGTTCTTGATCTGCAGGAGGCTGAGCAAGGCGCCCGAGTTGCGCAGGATCGATTCGGTGACGTGCTGCACCACCGGGCTCACCTGGTCCAGCTCGACTGCCTTGCCCAGGCGCGCGTCCTGCATCACGGTGCGCACCACGTCTGTGGCCTGGCGCCGCACATGCACCGCGCGCTGCAATTCCTCGGCCAGCGGCACCCGCACGCGTCCGTGCGCGGTGGCTGCCTCCGCCAGCGCCTTCACCTCGGCCTCGGTGGCGGCCGCGCTTTCGTCGACGGTCGGCGCGTCGACGTCCAGGCCGCGCCGGCAATCGATCACGACGCCGCGGATGCGCGCGTCGACGATCTTGCGGATCTCGGCCTCCTCGGTGATCAGGAACTGGCTGCGCACGAATGGATGCTCCATCCAGCCGCAATCCAGGTCCTGGATGAACATGCCCACCCTGAGCTGTGAAGAATCCACTTTCTTCAGCATCTGTCGCGTCTCTTCTTGTACATGAATTCCGGCGCCACGCGCCCTTATGCACCGAGTATAGCAAGCCGTTTGCGTATTGGAACTCAGTGTTGCCCCAGGGATACGCAATGTGAAATGGATCGACGTCGACCGTATTACTTCGCCGCGAGCTTGACGTTAACGTTAACGTCATATAACTTACCAGCATCCCGTCCTCACCGATCCCAAGGACCCTCTCCCCATGAACGACATCACTCCCTCGGCAAAGCTCGACCTGCCCGAACAGCCGCGCCTGGTCAACAAGGTCCGTTTCGTCACCGCCGCCTCGCTGTTCGACGGCCACGACGCCTCGATCAACATCATGCGCCGCATCCTGCAGTCGAACGGCGCCGAGGTGATCCACCTCGGCCACAACCGCTCGGTCGACGAGGTAGTGACCGCGGCGCTGGCCGAGGACGCGCAGGGCATCGCCATCTCGAGCTACCAGGGCGGCCACGTCGAATACTTCAAGTACATGATCGACCTGCTGCGCCAGCGCGGGGGCGAGCACATCAAGGTGTTCGGCGGCGGCGGCGGCGTGATCGTCCCGAGCGAGATCGAAGACCTGCACGCGTATGGCGTGACGCGCATCTTCAGCCCGGAAGACGGCCAGCGCATGGGCCTGGTCGGCATGATCCGTTCGATGCTCGAAGCCTGCGATGTCGACCTGTCTCCCTACGCCCCGACCTCGCTCGCGGCGCTGCGCGAAGGCGAGATCGCGGCGCGCCATCGCCCGCTGGCCCAGCTGATCACCGCGCTGGAGAACAATCGCGTCGATCCGAGCCTGCGCAAGGAGATTCTCGATACCGCCGACACGCTGCGCGTGCCGACCCTGGGCATCACCGGCACCGGCGGCGCCGGCAAATCGTCGCTGACCGATGAACTGATCCGCCGCATCCGCCTCGACCAGGGCGACCGCCTGAACATCGCCGTGATCTCGATCGACCCGTCGCGCCGCAAGTCGGGCGGCGCCCTGCTGGGCGACCGCATCCGCATGAATGCGATCAATCCCTGGAACGGGCAGCAGCGCGTGTTCATGCGCTCGCTGGCCACGCGCGAAGCGGGCTCCGAGATCTCGCAGGCCCTGCCGGACGTGATCGCGGCCTGCAAGGTCGCCGGCTTCGACCTGGTGATCGTCGAGACCTCGGGCATCGGCCAGGGCGGCGCCGCCATCGTGCCGCACGTCGACACCTCGATGTACGTGATGACCCCGGAATTCGGCGCCGCCTCGCAGCTCGAGAAGATCGACATGCTCGATTTCGCCGACCTCATCGCGATCAACAAGTTCGACCGCAAGGGCGCGCTCGACGCGCTGCGCGACGTGGCCAAGCAATACCAGCGCAACCGCGAACTGTGGTCGATGAGCCCGGACCAGATGCCGGTCTACGGCACCCAGGCCTCGCGCTTCAACGACGACGGCGTGACCGCCCTCTATCACGGCCTGCTGCCGAAGCTGGCGGAACTGGGCCTGAAGGTCGAAACCGGCCAGCTGCAGGCGCCGGCCCAGCGCTACTCGAGCGGCAAGAACGTGATCGTGCCGCCGGCGCGCAGCCGCTACCTGGCCGAGATCGCCGACACCGTGCGCGGCTACCACCGCCGCGTCGGCAGGCAGGTGACGCTGGCGCGCGAGCGCCAGCAGCTGCAGGAAGCGAAGCGCATGCTGGCCGCGGCCGGCAAGGACACCGATTTCGACGACGTGATCGCGCAGCGCGACAACGCCATGGACGGCGAAGCCAAGGCCCTGGTGGCCTCGTGGCCGCAGCTGCAGGCGACCTACGCCGGCGAAGAGCACGTGGTCAAGATTCGCGACAAGGAAATCCGCACGCGCCTGATCTCGACGACCTTGTCCGGCAACCCGGTGCGCAAGGTGGCCTTGCCGCGCTTCGAGGACCATGGCGAAATCCTGCGCTTCCTGATGCTGGAAAACGTGCCGGGCTCCTTCCCCTACACTGCCGGGGTATTCCCCTTCAAGCGCGAGGGCGAGGACCCGACCCGCATGTTCGCCGGCGAAGGCGACGCCTTCCGCACCAACCGCCGCTTCAAGCTGGTGTCGACCGGCATGGACGCGAAACGCCTGTCGACCGCCTTCGATTCGGTGACCCTGTACGGCGCCGACCCGGCGCTGCGTCCCGACATCTACGGCAAGGTCGGCAACTCGGGCG
Source organism: Massilia oculi (assembly GCF_003143515.1). Lineage (NCBI taxonomy): Bacteria > Pseudomonadati > Pseudomonadota > Betaproteobacteria > Burkholderiales > Oxalobacteraceae > Massilia > Massilia oculi. Next base: position 2,834,590 of record NZ_CP029343.1, read on the forward strand.
TGTCGATCGCGACCCTGGACGACATGAAGGTGCTGTACGACGGCTTCGACCTGTGCAGCCCGTCGACCTCGGTCTCGATGACCATCAACGGCCCGGCCCCGACCATCCTGGCGATGTTCATGAATACCGCCATCGACCAGCAGATCGACAAGTTCGTCGAGAATAACGGACGCCAGCCAAGCGGCGAAGAAGCCGAGAAAATCCGCGCCTGGGTGCTCACCGCCGTGCGCGGCACCGTGCAGGCCGACATCCTGAAGGAAGACCAGGGCCAGAACACCTGCATCTTCTCGACCGAGTTCTCGCTCAAGGTGATGGGAGACATCCAGGAATATTTCGTGACCCACGGCGTGCGCAATTTCTACTCGGTGTCGATCTCGGGCTACCACATCGCCGAAGCGGGAGCCAACCCGATCTCGCAGCTGGCGTTCACCCTGTCGAACGGCTTCACCTTCGTCGAAGCCTATCTGGCGCGCGGCATGCACATCGACGACTTCGCGCCGAACCTGTCGTTCTTTTTCTCGAACGGCATGGACCCGGAATACACGGTGCTCGGCCGCGTGGCGCGCCGCATCTGGGCGGTGGCCATGCGCGACAAGTACGGCGCCAACGATCGCAGCCAGAAGCTCAAGTACCATATCCAGACCTCGGGCCGCTCGCTGCACGCGCAGGAGATCGACTTCAACGACATCCGTACCACCCTGCAGGCGCTGATCGCGATCTACGACAACTGCAATTCGCTGCACACGAACGCCTACGACGAGGCGATCACCACGCCGACCGACGAATCGGTGCGCAGGGCACTGGCGATCCAGCTGATCATCAACCGCGAATGGGGCCTGGCAAAGAACGAGAACCCGAACCAGGGATCGTTCATCATGGACGAGCTGACCGACCTGGTTGAAGAACAGGTGCTGCAGGAGTTCGAGCGCATCGCCGAGCGCGGCGGCGTGCTGGGCGCGATGGAGACCGGCTACCAGCGTGGCAAGATCCAGGAAGAGTCGATGCTGTACGAACACCGCAAGCACGACGGCAGCCTGCCGATCATCGGCGTCAACACCTTCCGCAACCCGAAGGGCGCGGGCGCGCCGGCCACCATCGAACTGGCGCGCTCGACCGACGACGAAAAGCAGTCGCAGCTGCAGCGTCTGGAAGACTTCCACGCCCGCAATGCCGGTGCGGCGCCGGCCGCGCTGGCCGCCCTGCGCCAGGCCGCGATCGACAACGAGAACGTGTTCGCGCGCCTGATGGACGCGGTGCGGGTGTGCTCGCTGGGCCAGATCACCACTGCGCTGTTCGAGGTGGGTGGGCAGTACCGCCGCAATATGTGAGGTCGCATAGAATGGTTCCGTCCCCACCACGGAGCCATCCATGACGATCCAGCCCGACCAGCTCGCCGCCCTGATGCGCGAAGTCGAACGGGAAGACCCGATCGACTTCGCCGACCTGCCCTTCCCCGAGGACGAGATGCGCGCCATCGTCGCCGACCACCTGTGCGAGATGGCGGCGGCGATGGAGAACTTCAGCGAGGAAGACCGCACGCTGACCTTGCTCGCAGTGTCAGCCAAGCTGGTGCTGGAAAACCTGGTGCTGCACGTGCAGCTGTTGCGGCGCCATGGCCTGCCGGTGGGCGAGAACGTGGAAGCCCTGCTGGGCCGGCTGCGCCGCGATCCGGGCCTCGACGGCAGCGGTGAGGGATAATTTCCCCGGGTAGCAATTTTTTCAACACTCATGCAATATGCATCGGATAAGTTTTGCAACAGCTGTGTCCGTTTGTACACTGGGTGCGCGGTTCCTTCAGGTATGATTTGTTGTTGAGAATTTCGCCTACCCGGCGAAACGACCGTCTCCACTGCCTGAGGAATTCCACATGCCGCGCCATCCCACCAAGCTCAAACTCACCGCCGCCATCCTGACCGGCGCCCTCCTGACCGTCGGCATGGCCGGCTGCAACCGGACCCAGTCGACCGAAACCCTGCTGGCGGAGGCGTCCGAGTACCAGCAAAAAGGCGACATCAAAGCTGCCCTGATCCAGCTCAAGAACGCCGTGGCGAACAGCCCGGAAGACGGCGAGGCGCGCCTGGCGCTGGGCACCCTGCAGCTGTCCACCGGCGACAACGTGTCGGCCGAGAAGGAACTGGGGCGCGCGCGTTCGCTCGGCATCGCCGAGGAGCGGGTCTTGCCGCTGCTGGGCCAGACCCTGGCGCAGCAGGGCAAGTTCAAGGAAGTGCTGGAGCTGATCACGCCGGAGAAGGCCAAATCGGCCGCGCTGCTGTCGCTGCGCGGCGATGCATTTCTGGGCAGCGGCAAGCCCGACGAGGCCAAGCAGGCCTACGAGGCGGCCCTGGCCGCGAACGCCAATTCCGGCGATGCCCTGATGGGCCTGGCGCGCCTGTCCGCCGTACGCGGCGAGCGCGACGCCGCCCTCCTCTACGTCGACCAGGCGGTGGCCAAGGATCCGAAGAATCCCGAAGTCTTCATCATGCAGGGCGCGATGCTGCGTTCGATGAACAAGCAGGACGAAGCCCTGGCCGCCTACGACAAGGCGCTGGCGCTCAAGCCGGACCACCGTGGCGCCCACATCGAGAAAGCCTATATCGAGATCGCGCGCGGCAAGTTCGACGCGGCCAAGAAAGAAGTCGAGGCGGCGGAAAAGAATTCGCCGGGCAGCCTGCTGGTGGTGTACACCCGCGCCCTGTATGAATTCTCGCAAGGCAAGCACTCGGCAGCGAGGGATGCGCTGGCGAAGATCCTCAAGGTCGCGCCCAACCATTATCCGAGCATCCTGCTGGCCGGCGCTTCCGAGCTGCAGCTGGGCGGCACCCAGCAGGCCGAGCAGCACCTGCGCAAATACCTGGAAGCCAATCCGAACAACATCTATGCGCGCAAGCTGCTGGCCCAGGCCCAGCTCAAGAATGCCCAGCCGGCCGATGCCGCCGCCACCCTGGAGCCGGCCCTGAAGGCGGCGCCGCAGGATGCGCAGCTGCTGGCCCTGGCCGGCGAATCGTACATGCAGGTGCGCGACTTCGACAAGGCCAGCAACTACCTGCAGCAGGCGGCCACCCTGGCGCCGGAGGCGGCCGCCGTGCGCACCTCGCTGGGCCTGTCGCGCCTGGCCCAGGGCGACCAGGCGCGCGCGCTGAGCGACCTGGAAATGGCCGCCACGCTCGACCCGAAATCGCTGCAGGCCACGATGGCCCTGGTGCAGACCGAGATGGGCATGAAGCGCTACGACAAGGCACTGGCCGCCGTCAATGCGCTCGAGAAGCAACAGCCTGACAGCGCGCAAGTGCAGCAGCTCAAGGGCGCGGTCTATATGATGCAGGGCAAGAATGCGGAAGCACGCACCGCCTTCGAGAAGGCGCTGTCGCTGCAGCCGACCTTCCTGCCGGCGGTGACCAACCTGGCGCGCCTGGACGTGCAGGACAAGAAGCCCGATGCCGCCAAGGCCCGCTTCACCGCCTTCCTGGACAAGAACAAGGACAGCGTCGAGGCCATGACGGCGCTGGGCGAGCTGGCGATGCTGCAGAAGAACCAGGCCGAGGCCACGAGCTGGTTCGAGAAGGCCAGCAACGCCAATCCGAACGCCACTGCGCCGGCCCTCAAGCTCGGCGCGCATTACCTGGCCACCGGGCAGGCGCCCAAGGCCCTGGCGCTGGCGCGCAAGTTCCAGACCACCCATCCGACCGATGCCGGCGTGCTCGAACTGCTCGGCCAGTCGCAGGCCGCGAACAAGGACCTGAACGGCGCGCTGGACACCTACAGCAAGCTGGTCAACGTGCTGCCGAAGGCGCCCGGCGCCCAGCTGCGCCTGGCGCAAGTGCAATTGGCGCTGAAGAACGAATCGGCGGCCGCCACCCACCTCAAGCGCGCGGTCGATCTCCAGCCCGACTTCGTGCCGGCGCGCCTGATGCAGGTCGACCTGGCGCTGCGCGGCAAGCGTCCGGACGAGGCGCTGGCGGTGGCGCGCGAGCTGCAGAAGGCGGCGCCCAAGGCGCCGGTCGGTCACGTCATCGAAGGCGACGTGCTGATGTCGCAGCAAAAATTTGCCCAGGCCCATCAGTCGTATGAAAAAGGCCTGGCCCTGGCGCGCTCGTCGGAACTGACGGTCAAGGTGATGCAGGCCATGCAGGCCGGCGGCAAGAGCAAGGAAGCGCTGGCGCGCGGACAGGCCTGGCTCGCCGCCCAGCCGGACGACGTGCGCGTCTCGCTGCTGGTGGCCGAGCTCAACCTGTCGGCCAAGGATTACAAGGGTGCCATCGCCAGGCTCGAGAACGCGCAGAAGCGCGCCCCCGAGCATCCGCTGGTGCTGAACAACCTGGCCTGGGCCTACCAGCAGGTGAAGGATCCGCGCGCGCTGGCGACCGCCGAGAAGGCCTACAAGCTGGCCAGCGACAGCCCGGGCGTGATGGACACCCTGGGCTGGGTGCTGGTGGAGCAGGGCGACACCGCGCGCGGCCTGCCGCTGCTGCAGAAAGCCAGCAGCCAGGCGCCGAACGCGATGGAGATCCGCTACCACCTGGCGCAGGCCCTGCACAAGAGCGGCGACAAGGCCGGCGCACGCCGCGAGCTCGACAAACTGCTGGCGTCGGACACGCCGTTCGCCCACGCCGACGAGGCGCGCGCACTGCTCAAGACCTTGTAAGAGGGCGTTCGCCGCGGGGCCGGGCCGGGCTCCGCGGCGGCCCTGCCGACGCGCCATCGGCCCCGTCGGCAAAGGCAGGGCCAGGATGAGCGGCCTCATCCTATCGAACGCTGGATTTATTAATGTCGCGATAAGATAACGTTCTCCTAAATGAGGATGTTTATCGTGGACGACGATTCGTACGGAATCCGGCTTACCGATACTTCGGATGGTCGTAACACGGCCAGTATGCTGATCAACAGGATGTATGCCTGGCGAGGCTACGCCGGAAATCACCAGCCAAGCAGCGACCCCAACCGCATCACCCTGACCGCCACCGACAAGGGCGACGTGGTCGGCACGCTCAGCATCGGCATCGATTCCGAGGTCGGCCTGATGGCCGACGAAATCTTCAAGGACGAACTCGATGCCCACCGTCGGCGCGGCGCCAAGCTGTGCGAATTCACCAAATTCGCCTTCGACCCTTCGGTGCGCTCCAAGACCGCGCTGGCCAATGTGTTCCACCTGGCCGTGATCTACGCGCGCGACATGCATGGTTGCACCGACATCGTGATCGAGGTCAATCCGCGCCACCGCCGCTTCTACGAGCGCATGCTGGGCTTTCGCAAGGAAGGCGAGCTCAAGACCAACCCACGGGTCGACGCGCCGGCTTACCTGTTGCGCGTGAACCTGCAATACGTCACCGAGCAGATCGCGCACTTCGGCGGCACCTGGGCCGCCGATGGCGAAACGGAAGAACGTTCTTTCTATCCATATTTCTTTTCACCACGCGAAGAGCGTGGCATTATCAATCGCCTGCTGCGCATGGATGAGTCGCACCCGGCATGACGCCCGCGCCGCATCCCCGGCCGGTCGCCGTTTCACTTCTGTCCCGAACCATCAATGACTAAACCGTTCAACTACGAACAGGCATTTTCACGCAATATCGGGTGGGTCACCCCCGCCGAGCAACAACAGCTGCGCGGCAAGTGCGTGGCCATCGCCGGCGGCGGCGGCGTCGGCGGCGTGCACCTGCTGACCCTCGCCAGGCTCGGCGTGGGCCGTTTCCGCATCGCCGATTTCGACACCTTCGACATCGCCAACTTCAATCGCCAGGTCGGGGCCATGATGTCGACCGTCGGCCAGCCGAAGGCCGAGGTGCTGGCGCGCATGGCGCGCGACATCAACCCCGAGATCGAGATCGAGATCTTCCCGGACGGCGTCCACGAGGGCAATCTCGACGCCTTCCTGGCGGGAGCCGACCTGTACGTGGACGCCCTCGATTTCTTCGCCTTCGACGCGCGCCAGCAGACGTTCGCCGCCTGCGCCCGGCTCGGTATTCCGGCCACCACCGGTGCGCCGCTGGGCATGGGAACGGCCTTGCTCAACTTCATGCCGGGCAAGATGACCTTCGAGGAGTATTTCGGCTGGGGCGACCTGCCGGAGCAGGAAAAGGCGATCCGCTTCGTGGTCGGCCTGGCGCCGGCCGGCCTGCACCGTCCCTATCTGATGGTGCCGGGCTCGGTCAACCTGGCTGAACGCCGCGGGCCGTCGACCTTCATGGCCTGCCAGCTGTGCGCCGGCGTATGCGCCACCGAAGCGCTCAAGATCCTGCTCGGCCGCGGAGACGTGCTGGCTGCGCCCTGGGGCATGCAGTTCGACGCCTACCGCAACAAGCTCAAGCGCACCTGGCGGCCGGGCGGCAACCGCCATCCGATCCAGCGGCTGATGCTGGCGATCGGGCGCCGCCAGTTCGCGCGCATGGCGGCAGCCGTGCGCTGAGCGCCTGCCGCTTCCGGGCGGCTTACCAGAGTCAAAGGCGCTGTACCCGTTCGATGTGGATGAGCATTGAACTGCTGTGCTGGCCTCCGGATCCGCAACAGCATCGAATGGGTACGGCGCCAAGTCAAAAGCCACTGCCGGATCGCTCCGGCAGTGGCTTTTTTCACGCTGCTGACGTCAGGCCTGCCAGGCAGGCCCGTGGTTATCAGGCAGCTTTCTTGTTGCGGCGGCGGGCAGCGTACAGGCCCAGCATGCCCAGGCCCAGCAGGCCGACCGATGCCGGCTCAGGCACTTCGGCGGTGTTGGCGAAGACCACGTCCAGCGAACCGTTGATTTCCTGGGTGCCGGTCGGGTTGAAGTTGTTCAGCTGACCCGACTGGAACGACAGGTTGTAGAACGGGTTTGGCGAGGTGAAGAATTCCTTGCCGAAACCGACCAGAGCGAAGGTCGAGCTCGCACCGAAGCTGCCGCAGTTGATGCCGCTTGGGCCGCAGGTCGGCAGGGTTGGGTCCAGCACGCCGAAGCCCGACAGTGGATCGCCTTCGGCCAGCAGCACGTCGTCGCCGCTGTTGCCCACGCTAACTGGCGTAGCGCCGCTGCCTGGCATGGTGAAGGTCGAATCCAGGTTGGCGTCCAGGTACATCGCCAGACGGCCGCTGCCATCGTTGAAACGGAACACGTTGGTGCCGTTCTCGACGCCATAGGTGCCCGAGGCGGTGTACAGCGCGTACAGGCCGTAGTCGTTGTTCAGGCCGGTACGGGTGACCGGCGTCGTGCCGCCGTTGCCGACGAACTGGCCGGCGTTCCACACCAGCGACACGTTGAAGGTGCCGTCGGTGTTGAAGGTAGCGATTTCGTTGTAGTTGCCGGTGATCTTGTCAGCGGTGAATTCACGACCATCGTATTCCACGGTGAACGGATTGAAGTTGGCGGCCTGGGCGGCGGCGCCGAACATCGAGGTTGCAGCGATTGCGCAAGCGATAATGGTCTTCGATACTGCTTTCATCTTGGATCTCCTGGTTGTAGGGTTTGGTACTAACACCCTCTATCTAAGCAACCATCGTGCCAGCTAACTCACTTCCTTTAAAATCAGTCACTTAGATGACTATTTCGTAGAAGAAATTACAACACTGTAAAAGATCCCGACACCTGTGTTTAAAAAATCTCGCGCCGCTGTGGGCGCCGTCCTACAGGGGTTTCCGCAACACTACATTCCAGGTGTTTCCGGACTTAAATTCGCTGGCGATATCATAGCCGGCGGCCAGCACTTTGGCGCGCAGCTCCTCGATATGGAAGGGGCTGTACAGGATGCCCTTGCGGATGCCCCAGTCATTGATCTTCTGCGCCGCCCAGCGCAGTGGGGCGAAGCCTGACGGATACAGCAGCACGTTGGCGGCCAGGGTCCCGCCCGGCTTGAGCACGCGCAGGATGTCGCGCAGCGCGCCGTCGACGGTCGGGAAGCAGTGGATCGAGTTGGCTATATTGGCGGTATCGAAGCGGTTGTCGGCGAACGGCAGCTGGGCCGCATCGGCATGCTGCACCTCGACCAGCGGATTGCCGGCGAAGCGGCGCTTGGCGCCGGCCAGCATCGATGGGGCATAGTCGATGCCGGTCACTTTGACCGGCGGCAGCTTGCGGCGGCGGCGCCAGTTCAGGACCATTTCGAGCAGGGTGCCGGTGCCGCACGCCACCTCCAGGTGGTCGGGTCCGAAGTTGGGCCCGAAGAAGCGCATCTGCGTGCCGATGGTGCTGTTGTAGGCAAAGGTCAGAATGAAGAAGCCACGCAGGTCGTACCACCACGGTTCGGATGAATAGGCTTCGGCGATTTCATCCCTGGTCTTGCCTGTCGTCATGGAGCGTCCTCATTGGATTGAAGTAAAGCGGGAAATATAGGGCGTTAATGAACCGCAGGCAAGCGTGGATCGATTTGGCTCAGCCCAGCTGGCGCAGGCGGTTGACGATGCCCGCCTCCTCGCGTGGCGAGAAGAACCACGGGAACAGCGAGCGTTCGCCCACCGCCTTGTCCTGCATGCCGCCCCACTTGGCCACCTGTTCGGTGCCGAATGCGGTGTCGACGCGCAACAGGACCGCCGGCGCCTGCACCCGCGGATTGGGGCGCGACTCGCACACGGTCTGGAAGCCGAGCATGGCTTCGTAGAAGCGCCGATGGCGCGGATTGACTTCGATGAAGATGTCCCTGCAATCATTCAGGTCGCGCGCATAGATCAGGGCCACGTGGAATAACGAGGCCAGCACCGCCTTGGACTTGACCGCCGGGTCGACCGCCAGCTTGGTGATCTCGCATACCCGCCCGGCGCCGCGGCGCGCATCGATGCAATCCTTGAACACCTGGTCGGCCAGCAGGCCGATCTCGGAATCCAGGCCCAGGCTCAGGGTGCCGAACACCTGGCCGCGGTCGGACGCGGTCAGCGTGATCCGGTTGGGGTCGCTGTGCACCTGGTGATTGCCGCTGTAGCCGCGCCAGGAGTACATCTTACTGATGAGCATACTGGCGGAATTGCGCTGGGAGTCGATGTCGGCCGCGCGTATACCGAATACGCGCTCGTTGATGGCGACGTCGATGATGCTGGGTCCGTCGGAAGCGGCAACCTCGTCGCCACCCGGACCGGCGCAGAAGGCGGCCGGCGCTAATGTCTCGATCATGGTCATTCTCCAGGCAGCCCGGCACGTCGTGTGCCGGCGGCGTTCCTGATCATCATAGCATTATAAATTACAAAATATCAATTGTATTAACTAGGAGTATTTATTTCTTTGACATTCTGAATGTCGCCGCATATGGACGATAGCAGCTTCGGCAGGCACTGCGGCGCGCGGGGACAAGATATCGTGGGGAAAGTGACCGGCTGCACTGGTCGTGCCGGTTGCAGAAGGGAAAGCTGCGGCAAGGTGCCGCCGTGGCGAACGCCGCGGGGCGACCGGCGCGGGGCGACCGGCGCGTGGGCCGGTCGGGCAGGATGAACGGCTTAGAAGAAGCTCTCGGGGATGACCAGAATGTCGCCCGGGCGCATCATGACATTGGCCGAGATATCGCCATCCTTGATCAGGTCGTCGAGACGCACATTGATTTTTTCCTGCTTGCCCTCGACGGTGCGCACGATGCTGGCCTTGTTACCCGAGGCGAACTCGGTGACGCCGCCCACCGCGATCAGCACGTCCATCAGCGACATCTCGCGGCGATACGGCAGCGCCTGCGGGCGCGCCGCCTGGCCGATCACACGGATCTGTTCGTTGAAGTTGCCGACGAAGTTGGTCACGACCACGGTGACCACCGGCTGCTGGATGAACTGGGCCAGGGCCTGCTCGATGTCGCGCGCGAGCTGGGTCGAGGTCTTGCCGGCTGCCGGCAGGTCTTCGACCAGCGGGGTCGTGATCTTGCCATCCGGCCGCACCGGGACCGACATCGACACTTCGGGATTGCGCCAGACAATTATGTTGACGGCATCGCCCGGCCCGATCAGGTAGTCTGGGTTGATCGGCGCCAGCGCGGCGGTGCTGGGCGGTACCGGAGTGGAACAGCCGCCCAGCAGCAGCATGCAAGCGGCGGCGCCAGTTGCCAAAAGGTTCTTCATGGTCTTCGTCATCATCGCGTTCATCCCCTTCGCGCCTACCGGCCATCCCTGGTGGAATAGTGTTCGACGTGAATCAAAAATTGTAATTTCGCCATCACGGCCTGCGCTATTGTAGCGCAGACCGACCCGGCGACAAGCCATGCACAATTGAAATACTTGCATGTTGCTGCCTTACGCCAGCGCGCCATCCGCTGATGCTAGCGGCTCAGCAGTTCCTGCACGTGGCGCACCGGAATGGCATAGGTGATGCCGCTGGGGGTCGAGATGGCCGATTCCTTCAAGCCTTTCACGAACACCATATTGATCACGCCCACCACCTGCCCCGTCGCGGGGTCGTACAACGGCGAGCCGCTGTTGCCCGGATAGGCGGTGCCGTCGAGCTGGTAGATGCTGAACGGCGTGCGCTGCAGCCGCGCCACGGCGCGCGCATCGAGGCGACGCGCATTGAACGAAGGCTGCATCACCGGCGTGATCGCGGCCAGCAGCGCGCGGTGGGTGGCCGGGTGCAGGCCCAGCACCATGCCGAGCGGGAAGCCGGTGAAGGCCAGGTCCTGCCCCTCGGCCGCCCGGTCCGCGTCACCCAGGCGCAGGGCCGGCAGCGGCGCGCCGTCCAGGCGCAGGTGCGCCAGGTCGTGCTCGCGATCCAGGGCCACCAGTTGGGCCTGGCGGAAGCGCACCCCGGCGCCGTCTGGCAGCACCACGCCGAGCTGCTCCATGCGGGCCGCATCGAGCTTGTCCGGCACCACGTGGGCATTGGTGATCACGCTCAGACCGTCGCCGACCACGAAACCGGTGCCGCTGAACACGATCGCCGGGCTGCGCGTCTGCAACTGGGTGCCGACGCCCACGATCGACGGCTTGACCGCCGCCACCGTCTGCGGCAGCGTCGCCGCTTGCAGACCGGCTCCCGCCCACCATAGCAGCGCGCCGGCAGCCACTCGTATTGAAAACAATCGTCGCGTCATCGAACCTTCACAATCTTGAGGTAGTTGTAACAGGGCTGAGGCAATCGTACGGCCCCTTTCCATTTTTAAACATTACAATAAGCTTCTTTGAATTTCAGCAACTATTTGAAGAACCGCGCGGCCTGAGGTCAACGAACCGAACCCTGGCAGCGAGGTGGATTCGCTTCGCGAAATACAACATGCGAATTCTTCAGTTGTTTGCGATAATGCAACAACCGCCATGATGCAATTTGTTTAACATCTTCTTATTGCAGTGCGGAACATGTGTTGCAAACCGATGGCATCGGTGACCACGAATCGCTGCATCTCTTAACCCTCAATTGCAATTGATTAGGGTACAAGCGATCATGCACATTGTTTATTTGTTGAGCCTGCAGCCCAGGCCCTGACCGACGAGATCGACACGATGGCTGAAATTACAACCCAGATACTTCACCTCCTCAAGGCCATCGGCAAGTACCGCTGGCATGCAGTCGTCATCACCTGGGTGGTGGCGCTGGCCGGCTGGGGGGTGGTGTATTCGCTTCCCAACCAGTACGAGGCATCGGCGCGCGTCTACGTCGACACCCAGACCATTCTCAAGCCGCTGCTGTCGGGCATGACCACCCTGCCGAACCTGAACCAGCAGGTGCAGTTCATGCGCCGTACCCTGATGAGCCGCCCGAACGTCGAACGCGTGGCGCGCGAACTCGACCTCGACGCCCGCACGCGCACTCCCAAGGAGTTCGACCAGATGGTCGACAATATGATCGAGAAGCTCAAGATGGCAGGCACCGGCCGCGAGAACATCTATACCATCAGCTACACCGGCACCAGCGCACGCGAGAGCAAGGACGTGGTGCAGGCCTTCCTGACGATCTTCGTGGAGGGCAGCTTCGCCGGCAAGAAGCAGGACTCCGAAAAGGCGGTCCAGTTCATCGACGAGCAGATCCGCAGCTATGAAGAACGCCTGGCCGCGGCCGAGAACTCGCTCAAGGAATTCAAGATCAAGAACATCGGCATGCTGCCGCGCGCCGGCGCCGACTATGGCGCACGCCTGATGTCGGCCACCGAAGCCCTGAACCAGGCGCAGCTCGACCTGGCCGAGGCCGAACAGGCGCGCAATGCGATCCGCAGCAGGATGTCGGGCGACACCAGGGGTGGCGCCAGCGTCCCGGTGCTGCGCGACCCGGCGCTGGACGAGCGCATCGCCGCCGTCAACAAGAACCTGGACAGCCTGCGCACCCAGTACACCGAACAGCACCCCGACATCGTCGCCAACCGCCGCCTGCTCGAGCAGCTGATGGAGCGCCGCGCCGATGCCGCCAAGAATCCCGTGCCGAGCTCGGACCCGGGCGCCAGCTTCAGCCCCATGCTGCAGCAGCTGACCGTGCAGCTGTCCGATGCCGAGGCGCGCGTCGCTTCGCTGCGGGCGCGCGTCAACGAATACAGCGACCGCGTGGCGCGCCTGCGTGGCCAGAGCGAACTGGTGCCGGAGGTCGAAGCCCAGCTGGCCCAGCTCAACCGCGATTACGAAGTCAACCGCCAGAACTACCAGCGCCTGGTCGAGCGGCGCGAATCGGCCAAGCTGTCGGGCGAGGTGTCCTCGGCCACCGACATGCTGACCTTCCGCGTGATCGATCCGCCGATCGCGCCGGCCGTGCCGACCGGTCCGAACCGCCTGCAGCTGTTCTCGCTGGTGTTCGTCGGCGCCCTCGCCGCCGGCCTTGCCGGCGCCCTGCTGCTGAGCCAACTGCGCCCGACCTTCCTCAGCCAGGCCTCCCTGCGCGAAGCCACCGGCCTGCCGGTACTGGGTTCGGTGAGCATGAACTGGACCGCCGAGCAGACCGTGCTGCGCAAGCGCCGCCTGGTCGCCCTGGCCGCTTCGGTGTTGCTGTTGTTCGGCGCCTATGGTGCCGGCGTCGCCGCCATCCTGGTCCGCCCCGCGATGTAAGGCCGGTTGGCCAATAAGGAGTAAATGTGAGCATTATCGAAAAAGCCGCCCGCCGCATCGACCAGCAGCGCCAGAACGCCGCCCCCGCCAACCCTGCCGCCACCATCGTGCCGGTCGAGCCGCCGCTGGTCGACGCGCCGGCCGCCGTGCTGGTCGACGTGCCGGCCGAGCCGGCCCCGACGCCGGACCTGGCCGCGGGCAACGCGTCCGCCCCGGCGCGCACCCGCCGCGTCGAACTCGACCTCTCGCGCATGCGCGAGCTGGGCATGGTCACCGCCGCCGGCGGCCGCACCAACCTGCTGGAAGAATTCCGCATCATCAAGCGCCCGTTGCTCAAGCGCGCCTTTGCCGAGCGCGGTCCGAAGGACAACCCGGCCAACCTGATCATGATCACCAGCTCGCTGCCCGGCGAAGGCAAGACCTATTGTGCGATCAACCTGGCGATGAGCATCGCCATGGAGCTCGACCACACCGTGCTGCTGGTCGACGCCGACGTGGCGCGTCCGTCGGTCCTGCGCACGCTCGGCCTGCCGGCCCAGCGCGGCCTGATGGACATCCTGGTCGACGATTCGCTCGAACTGCCGGACGTGATCCTGCGCACCAACGTCGACACCCTGGCCCTGCTGCCGGCCGGCGCCGCCTCCAACGCCGCCACCGAGCTGCTGGCCAGCTCGACGATGGCCGCCATGCTGACCGAGCTGGCCAACCGCTATCCGGACCGCGTCATCATCTTCGACTCGCCGCCGCTGATGCTGACCACCGAGGCGCGCGTGCTGGCCAGCCACATGGGCCAGATCGTGGTGGTGGTGGAAGCCCAGACCACCACCCAGCATGCGGTCAAGGAATCGCTGCAGCAGCTGGAAGGCATGAGCAACGTCAATCTCGTCTATAACAAGACCAGGGACATCCCCGGCATCGAAGAAACGTATGACTATCATTACGGCTAAGCAGCCTGCTTGCGCCATGTCGCCAGCGCGCTCCGCGCGCGGCCGCGCGCCGGCGGCGCTGACTCCACTGGCGGCGGCGGTGCTGCTGCTGGCCGCCCTGCCGGCCCACGCCGACTGGCGCGTGACCCCGACCCTGCGGGTCGCCGAAACCTGGACCGATAACGTCAACCTGACGGAAGATGAGCTGGCGCACAGCGACCTGATCACGCAGATCTCGCCCGGCTTCAAGCTCAGCAACCAGACCCGGCGCCTGACCGTGAACGCCAGCGCCCAGCTGCATACGTTCGCCTACCTGCACGACAGCGACAAGCGCAACCGCGACGGTTCCTTCGGCGACGGCGAGAACGGCGGCGTGTCGAGCGTGCGGCGCAGCTACCGCGCCAACCTGCGCGGCGAACTGGCGCAAGACCTGCTGTTCCTCGACGCCACCGCTGCGCGCGGCCAGCAGAACATCTCGGCCTTCGGTCCGCGCATCACCAACGACCAGTACTCGAACGCCAACCGCACCGACATCGACACCTGGAGCATCAGCCCTTACCTGCTGAAGAATTTTGGCAGCACCGCAGCGGGCCAGCTGCGCTTCACGCGCGACTCGGTCGGCGGCGGCGACAATATCGGCTTTCGCCGCACCGGCGGCAACACCCTGCTGGCGTCGCTGGTGAACGGCCCCGCCTTCCGCACCCTCGGCTGGGGCGTCACCTATACCAAGCAGGACCTGAACGGCGGGCGCTATGGCGACTCCTCGAGCGAAATGCTGGCCACCAACCTGCGCTACATGGTCAACGGCCGCTTCTCGCTGCTGGCCAACGCCGGCTACGACCGCTACGAGTTCGAAGGACTGGGCGGCGGCGAGCAAGGCGCCAACTGGTCGGTGGGCTTTGCCTGGACGCCGTCCTCGCGCACCAGCCTGCAGGCCACCGCCGGCCGCCACTTCTACGGCAATACCGGCACCCTGATGGCCATGCACCGCAGCCGCCACACCAGTTGGAACGTGAGCTACAACGACGTCATCACGACCTCGCGCCAGCAGTTCACGCTGCCGTCGACGATCGACACCGCGGGCCTGCTCGACCGCATGTTCGCCACCGCCTATCCCGATCCGGTGCAGCGCGCCCAGGTGGTGCAGGCCTATATCGACCAGACCGGCCTGCCGCCGTCGCTGTCCGACAGCATCAACTACCTGAGCAACCGCTTCATGCGCCAGAAGCGGCTGCAGGCATCGATGGTGTACCGCAAGGGCCGCAGCAGCGCGGTGCTGTCGGCCCATGCCAGCGACCGCAACGCGATCTCGGACCAGCAAAGCGACAGCCCGCTGCTGGGCAGCCAGCAAGGCCGCTACAGCGACAACGTGCGCCAGCATGGCGTCGAAGCGAACTACACTTACCGGCTGAACTCGCGTTCCAACCTGACCGCGCGCTACGACATCAACGAAAGCGAGTCGCGCGACCGCGGCTACAAGAGCACCCAGCGCGTGTTCCAGCTCGGCGTGTCGCGCCGTTTCGGCGAGACCATCGGATCGGTCGACCTGCGTCGTCGCAGCGGCGACCGCTTCAATGCCGGCACCTACACCGAGAACGCCATTTCGGCCAGCCTGTTCAAGACGTTTTAAGCGCAACAGACCCCAGGGAACCACGATGTACGAATCCTATTACGGCCTGTCGGCCAAGCCTTTCCAGCTCCGCCCGGACCCGCATTTCTTCTTCGGATCCAAGGGCCACAAACGCGCCATGGCCTACCTCGATTACGGCCTGTCGCAGGGCGAGGGCTTCATCGTCATCACGGGCGAAGTCGGCGCCGGCAAGACCACGCTGGTGCGCAACCTGCTGGGCCGCATCCCGCTCGACCAGATCGTCGCGGCGCACATCGTCAACACCAGCCTCGATCCGGAAGACACGCTGCGCATGGTGGTCTCCGCCTTCGGCCTGCCATACGAAGGCGCCAGCAAGGCCGAGCTGCTCAATCGCCTGGAACAGTTCTTGCGCTCGGTCGACCGCCAGGGCAAGCGCGCCCTGCTCGTGATCGACGAAGCCCAGAACCTGAACGCGCGCACGGTCGAAGAACTGCGCATGCTGTCCAACTTCCAGACCGACGACCGCTCGCTGCTGCAGACCTTCCTGCTCGGCCAGCCGGAATTCCGCGCCACCCTGCACAGCCCCACCATGCAGCAGCTGCGCCAGCGCGTGATCGCCAGCTACCACCTGGGGCCGATGGACGCCCAGGAAACCCGCGCCTACGTCGAGCACCGCCTGGCCACGGTCGGCTGGAACGGCGATCCGTCGTTCGACGACGCCGCCCATGCCGCGATCTACGCCTACAGCGGCGGTATCCCGCGCAAGACCAATACGCTGATGGACCGCGTGCTGCTGATGGGCTACCTGGAAGAGCTGCACGCCTTCACCGAATCCCATATCAGCGAAGTGGTGCGCGACATCTCGGACGAATTCCAGGCGCCGGACGACATGGGCGAGCCCGATCCGGCCTCCATGCGCGCGGCCGCAGGCCAGCACGACCTGCAGCATGGAGAGCGGCGCAGCGCCAGCGTCGAGCAGCTCGACGAACGCATGATGCGACTCGAAAAATCGATCGTGTCGGTGCTGTCGATCCTCAAGAAGATCGCCGCCACCCCACCCGGCGCTGCCCAGCGCCACGTGGACAACCAGGAATAACACTCAGGAATACGGCAATGAAAATGACCGCTCCCGCAGCCCGGCCGCGCCCAGCGCCAGGCGAGAAGATTCGCAATGCGATGACCTGCGACGTCGAGGATTACTTCCAGGTCTCGGCCTTCGCTCCCTATATCGACCGCGCCAGCTGGCCGACCCGCGAATGCCGGGTCGAGGCCAATATGGAACGCATCCTGGCGCTGTACGAGCGCCATGGCGTGCGCGCGACCTTCTTCACCCTGGGCTGGATCGCCGAGCGCTATCCGGCCATGGTGCGCCGCATCGTCGCCGCCGGCCACGAACTGGCCAGCCACGGCTACGGCCACCTGCGCGCCTCGGACCAGAGCCGGGCCGAATTCGACAACGACATCCGGTCGAGCAAGGCGCTGCTGGAAGACATCGGAGGCCAGGCCGTGGTGGGCTACCGCGCGCCGAGCTTCTCGATCGGCCACGCCAACCTGTGGGCGCTGGACGCGCTGCACGACGCCGGCTACAAGTACAGCTCGAGCATCTACCCGATCGCCCACGACCACTACGGCATGCCGGACGCGCCGCGCTTCGCCTTCTACCCGAACGGCCCGGACGGGCTGCTGGAAGTGCCGATCACCACGGTCAAGCTGGCGGGCCGCAACTTGCCGGCCGGCGGCGGCGGCTACTTCCGCCTGCTGCCCTACGCGCTGTCGCGCTGGATGATGGAAAAGGTCAACCGCGAAGACGGCGAACCGGCCCTGTTCTACTTCCACCCGTGGGAAGTCGATCCCGGCCAGCCCCGTCCCGAAGGCCTGGGCGCCAAGGCGCGCTTCCGCCACTACGTCAACATCGACCGCATGGAGCGCCGCCTGGAACAGCTGGCGCGCGACTTCAAGTGGGACCGCATGGACCGCATCTTCCTGGACAAGCCATGAACTCGATCATCGAAGCGGCGCAGGCCAAGCGCGCCATGCCCGCCAGCGCCGCCGGCGCCCAGACCCTGCACCTGATGCAGCCGCAGGATGCCGCCCGCTGGGACGCTTTCGTGCGCGCCTGCCCCAACGCCACCTTCTTCCACCTGTCGGGCTGGCAGAAAGTCATCGAGCAGTCGTTCGGCATCAAGACCTGGTTCTACTACGTGGAACAGGACGGACAGATCCAGGGCGTGCTGCCGCTGGCCGAGATCAAGAGCCGCCTGTTCGGCCACTCGCTGGGCGCGATGCCGTTCTGCGTGTACGGCGGCGTGGCCGCGGTCAACGACGGCGCGCGCCTGCTGCTCGACGAAGCGGCCGACCAGCTGGCCAGGAAGCTGGGCGTGGGCCACCTGGAGTACCGCGGCATGCACCGCGCCCATCCGGGCGACGCCTCCTGGCATACCAAGGAACTGTACGTCACCTTCCGCAAGGAGATCACGGGCGACGACGAGGCCAATATGAACGCCATCCCGCGCAAGCAGCGCGCGATGGTGCGCAAGGGGATCAAGCTGGGCCTCAAGGGCGTGGTCGAGGACAACGTCGATCGCATGTTCGAGGCCTATGCCACCAGCGTGCTGCGCCTGGGCACCCCGGTGTTCCCGAAAAAATACTTCGCCCTGCTGCAGAAAACCTTCGGCGACGAGTGCGAAGTGCGCACCATCCTTACCGAAGACGATCGCCTGGTCGGCTCGGTGCTGTCGTTCTACTGGCGCGACGAAGTGGTGCCCTACTACGGCGGCGGCACCGACCTGGCGCGCAGCGTGGCCGGCAACGACTTCATGTACTGGAACCTGATGCAGGCGGCCGCCGCGCGCGGTTGCCGCATCTTCGACTTCGGCCGCAGCAAGCTGGGCACCGGCGCCTACGACTTCAAGAAGAACTGGGGCTTCGTGGCCGAACCGCTGCCGTATGAATACAAGCTGTACGCATCGACCGCGCTGCCGGACAACAATCCGCTGAACCCGAAATACCAGTTGTTCATCAAGATGTGGAAGAAGCTGCCGCTGCCGGTAGCGAACTTCCTCGGTCCCTACATCGTGCGCAACCTGGGGTAATGCCGTGCAAGACCTGCTGCTGCTGATCCACCGCATCCCCTACCCGCCCAACAAGGGCGACAAGATCCGCTCGTACAACCTGCTCAAGCACCTGGCGCGCGACTACCGGGTGCACCTGGCCACCTTCGTCGACGACGCCGACGACTGGCAGCACGTGCCCACCGTCGAGGCGATGTGCGCCAGCAGCCATTTCGCGGCCCTGAATCCCCTGCTGGCGCGCGTGCGCAGCCTGGGCGCGCTGGTCAGGAACCGCTCGCTGTCGCTGGACTACTACCAGGATGCGGGCATGGCGCGCTGGGTCGAGCAGACCGTGGCCGCGCACGGCATCAAGCGCGTGATGGTGTTCTCGTCGCCGATGGCGCAATACGTCGACCACCATCGCGACGCGCGCCGCGTGATCGACTTTTGCGACGTCGACTCGGACAAATGGCGCCAGTACGCCGACAAGAAGTCCTGGCCCATGAGCTGGCTGTACCGCCACGAGGCGCGCCAGCTGCTGCGCTACGAGCGCCAGGTGGCCAGCCAGTACGACGCTTCGCTGTTCGTCTCCAAGCCCGAGGCCGACCTGTTCCGCCAGCTGGCGCCCGAGAGCGTGGCGCGCATCGGCCACTTCAGCAACGGGGTGGACACCGACTACTTCTCGCCCGAGCACGAGCTGGCCAGCCCCTATGCGGCCGGTGAAAAGACGCTGGTGTTTACCGGCGCCATGGATTACTGGCCCAACGTCGACGCCGTGCAATGGTTCTGCGACGAAGTATTCCCGACCCTGGCCGCGCAAGACCCGGCGCTGCGCTTCTACATCGTCGGCTCGCGCCCGAACCCGCAGGTCCAGGCCCTGGGCCAGCGCGCGGGCGTGACCGTGACCGGCACCGTGCCCGACGTGCGGCCATACATCCGCCACGCCACGCTGGCGGTGGCGCCGCTGCGCATCGCGCGCGGCATCCAGAACAAGGTGCTCGAGGCGATGGCCATGGGCACGCCGACCGTGGTCTCGCCGCAGGCGCTGGAAGGCATCGATGCGGTGCCGGACCAGGAGCTGGCGGTGGCCGACGGCGCCCCGGCCTGGATCGCGGCCCTCGGGGCCCTGCTGGCGAACAGCAACCGTGACATGGGCCGCGCCGCACGCGCGCGGGTCGAACATCATTACAGCTGGCCGAGCAACCTGGCCTGCATCGAGGAGCGACTGGAATGCTCGTGAACCCACCCAAGGACCTGGCCGCCGCCGCACCGGGCGCCGCCACCGCGCCGCTGGCGCCCTCGAGCGCGATGCTGATCGCGCTCGCGCTGCTGGCGCCCTTCTTCCTCTACCTCGGCACCGCCGGGTCGCTGGTGGCGATCTGGAACAGTTCCGAGACCTTCGCCCACGGCTACGCCATCCTGCCGATCAGCCTGTGGCTGATCTGGCGCCGGCGCGCCGTCTTCAATGCGATCCCGGCGCGGCCCTGGGCCCCGGCCCTGCTGCTGCTGGCGATGCTGGGCGCCGGCTGGCTGCTGGCGCGCATGGGCGAGGTGCAGGTGGTGATGCAGTACGCCTTCGTGTCGATGTTCCCGGTGATCGCGCTGGCCATGCTGGGGCCGCGCCTGGCCGGGGCACTCGCCTTTCCGCTCCTGTTCCTGCTGCTGGCCGTGCCCTTCGGCGAAGTCTTCGTCGGCCCGCTGATCAACCTCACCGCCGACTTCACCGTATGGGCGGTGCAGGCCACCGGCATCCCGGTGCTGCGCAACGGCACCCGCTTCGAGCTGCCGACCGGATCCTGGTCGGTGGTCGAAGCCTGCAGCGGCGTGCGCTACCTGATTTCCTCGTTCACCCTGGGCTGCCTGTACGCCTACCTGACCTACCGCACGCTGTCCAAGCGCCTGCTGTTCGTGGCGGTATCGATCGTGGTGCCGATCATCGCCAACGGCCTGCGCGCCTACATGATCGTGATGATCGGCCACCTGTCGGGCATGGAGCTGGCCACCGGCGTCGATCACCTGATCTATGGCTGGGTGTTCTTCGGCCTGGTCATGCTGCTGATGTTCTGGGTCGGCAGCTTCTGGCGCGATGACGACGAGATCCCGGTCGCTGCCGGGGCCACGCCGGCCGCCGCCATGCCGGGCAACCCGGCGCCGGCCTCGACCGCCCGCATGGCGGCGATGTGCGCCGCCGTGGTGGCGCTCACCGCCCTGTGGCCGGGCTTCGCGCGCTACAACGACGCCGCCAACCTCAATCCTCAGCCGGTCCAGCTGTCCACGGTGGCGGTGAGCTGGCCACAGGTGGCGCCGTTCGCCGACTGGACCCCGCGCTGGATCAACCCGGACGCGACCTACCGCGCCACCTTCCGCAACAGCGAAACCATGCCGCCGGTCGCGCTCGACATCATGTATTACCGCAACCAGCGCAACGGCAAGGCCCTGATCAGCTCCGTCAACACGCTGGCCACCTCGGACGACGCCTGGCACGCCGTCGGCGGCGCGATGCGCAGCGAAACCCTGGATGGCCAGCCGCTGTCCCTGCGCGAGACGCGCCTGAACGGCCCGGGCGGCCAGATCCTGGTGTGGCAGTGGATGTCGATCGACGGCCACCTGACGGCCAACAACTACGTCGGCAAGCTGTTGCAGGCCCAGGCCAAGCTGCGCTTCCGCGGCGACGACGGCGCCGTGGTGCTGCTGTCGGCGCCGGTGCGCGACAATCCGGAAGCAGCGCGCGCCGCCCTGCGCGCCTTCCTGGCGGGCCAGGGCCAGGCGGTCGAGCGCGCGCTGGACCATGCGCGCACCCATTGACGGTCACGACGATGCATAGCGAACTGTCCGTCCTGACTGCCCAGCGGCCCCTGGTCGTGCACCTGGTCTATTCGCTCGACGTGGGCGGACTGGAAACGCTGCTGGTCGACTGCATCAACCGCCTGCCGCCGGAAAAATACCGGCATGCGGTGGTGTGCCTGACGCGCTATACGGAGTTCGCCCAGCGCATCACCCAGCCCGGGGTCGAGCTGTACGCCCTGAACAAGCCGCCCGGCAACGGCGTGAAGGTGCACCGCGACTTCTGGCAGCTGATGCGGCGCCTGCGCCCGGCGATCCTGCATACCTATAACCTGGCGGCGATGGAGTTCTGCTTCACCGCGGCGGTAGCCGGGGTGCCGGTGCGCATCCACGCCGAGCATGGCCGCGACGCGGCCGACCCGCAGGGCCTGAACAGGAAGCACAACTTCCTGCGCCGCCGCCTGGCGCCGTTCATCGACCGCTATATCCCGGTGTCCGACGACCTGCAGCGCTGGCTGGCCGACGTGGTCGGCATCCCGGCCGCGAAGAACCACCTGATCAAGAACGGGGTCGACACCGAGCGCTTCAAGCCGCGCGCGGACGCGGGCGGCGCCGCGCCATGGGGCCCGGACGACATCGTGATCGGCGCCGTGGCGCGGGTGCAGGACGTCAAGAACCACCGCGGCCTGGTGGCCGCCTTCGCCCTGCTGCGTGAACGCCTGCCCGCCCTGCGCGCGCGCCTGAAGCTCACCATCGTCGGCGACGGTCCGTTGCTCGGCGCGATCCGCGAGCAGGTGGCAGAAGCCCGCCTGCAGGACGCGGTATGGCTGCCCGGCGCGCGCGCCGACGTGGCCGAACTGCTTCACGGCTTCGACGTCTTCGCCCTGCCCTCGCTGGCCGAGGGCACGCCGGTCTCGCTGCTCGAGGCGATGGCCTGCGGCCTGCCGTCGGTATGCTCGAACGTCGGCGGCATCCCCGAAGTGGTCACCGATGGCGTGCAGGGCTTGCTGGTGCCGGTCGACGTGGATGCCCTGGCCGAGGCGCTGGCGCGCTACGCGCAGGACCCGGCCATGAGGGCGCGCCACGGCGCCGCCGCGCGCGAACGCATCGAAGACAAATACAGCATGGCCGCCATGCTGCGCGCCTATATGGCGCTGTACGACGGCCTGGTCGCGCGCAAGGCGCCGGCCCGGCTGCGCCAATCCATGAATACTTAATCAACGCAGGAAGTGAACCAGCATGTGCGGAATCGTCGGCATTTTTGATACCCAGGGAACTCGCGAGATCGACCGCGCGGCGCTGGGCCGCATGAACGAAAGCCAGCACCACCGCGGCCCGGACGAAGGCGAGCTGTATCTGGAAACGGCGCTCGGCATGGGCCACCGGCGGCTGTCGGTGATCGACCTGGCCAGCGGCCAGCAACCGATCCGCAACGCCCAGGGCGACGTGACGATGGTGTTCAACGGCGAGATCTACAATTACCGCGAGCTGCGCGACGAGCTGGTCGCGCTCGGCTTCGCCTTCCGCACCAAATCGGACACCGAGGTGCTGCTGCACGCCTACCAGGCCTGGGGCCAGGACTGCCTGCAGCGCCTGCGCGGCATGTTTGCCTTCGCCATCTGGGATCGAAAGAAGCAGACGCTGTTCCTGGCGCGCGACCATCTCGGCGTCAAGCCGATGTTCTACGCGCTGCTGCCGAACGGCCTGTTCGTGTTCGGCTCCGAACTCAAGTCGATCATGACCCACCCCGAACTGTCGCGCAAGCTCAACCCGCGCGCGGTCGAGGATTACTTTGCCTTCGGCTACGTGCCGGAACCGCACACCATCTTCCACGGCGCCTACAAGCTGGCGCCGGGCCACCGCATCACCCTGCGCGCGGGCGACACGGCGGTCCAGCCGGAACAGTACTGGGACATCCCGTTCCAGCGCGCGCCGCAGCGCCCGATGCAGGAAATCGAGCAGGAGCTGACGGCGCGGCTGCAGGAATGCGTGCAGAGCCAGATGGTGGCCGACGTGCCGCTGGGCGCCTTCCTGTCGGGCGGCGTCGACTCGAGCGCGGTGGTGGCGATGATGGCGCAGCAGAATCCCGATTCGGTGGTGACCTGCTCGATCGGCTTCGACGACCCCGAGTACGACGAATCGAAATACGCCAACGAAGTCGCCACCCGCTACCGCACCACCCACCATGCCCAGATCGTGGACAAGGACGACTACGGCCTGATCGATACCCTGGGCCGGCTGTACGACGAACCGTTCGCCGACAGCTCGGCGATCCCGACCTACCGCGTGTGCCAGCTGGCGCGCAAGCACGTCACGGTGTCGCTGTCGGGCGATGGTGGCGACGAGAGCTTCGCCGGCTACCGCCGCTACCGCTTCGCGATGGCCGAGCAGCGCGTGCGCGACAAGGTGCCGGCCGGCCTGCGCAAACCCGTATTCGGCACGCTGGGCCGGCTGTATCCGAAGGCCGACTGGGCGCCGCGCATGTTCCGCGCCAAGACCACCTTCGAGGCGCTGGCGCGCGACACGGTCGAAGGCTATTTCCATGGCGTGTCGAAGATGCCGGACCGGATCCGGGCCCAGTTGTTCTCGGATGCGTTCAAGCGCGAGCTGCAGGGCTATGAGGCGATCCAGGTGTTCCACGAGCACGCGGCCAGGTCGCCGACCGACGATCCGCTGTCGCTGATCCAGTACCTCGACTTCAAGACCTGGCTGCCGGGGACATCCTGACCAAGGTCGACCGCGCCAGCATGGCGCACTCGCTCGAGGTGCGGGTGCCGCTGCTGGACCACACCTTCGTCGAATGGGCCTCGACCCTGCCGCCCGACATCAAGCTGGGCGGCGGCGAAGGCAAGTACATCTTCAAGAAGTCGCTCGAGCCTTTCCTGTCGCACGACGTGCTGTACCGCGCCAAGAAGGGTTTCTCGATTCCGCTGGCGGCCTGGCTGCGCGGCCCGCTGCGCGACAAGCTGCGCGCGGCGGCGCTGTCGCCGCTGCTGCTCGACACCGGCATGTTCAACGAGCGCTTCCTGCGCGAGATGGTCGAACAGCATATCTCCGGCGGCAAGGACTACAGCACCCCGCTGTGGTCGGTGCTGATGTTCGAGACCTTCCTGCGGGTCAGCGCCGAGGCCTGAAACAATGTAAAAAGCCCGCGGTTCGCAAGAACCGCGGGCTTTCGGCAAGCCTGCGACGCCGCTAGCGCGAACGCGTCAGGCGTCCCAGATACCACTGGGCCATCGAGACATACCGCTTGCGCCACTGGCGCAGCCAGGCCTTCGGCGGCTTGATCGGATGCCACAGCACGTCCTTCTGGCGCCCGGGGCGCAGGCGGATATTCAGCGTGCCGAAGGTGCCGTTCTTGGCGAAGCCGTCGTTGGGCACGCCGTGGTAGCGCTTGTTGCGGTCTTCCTCGGCCACGAACTCGCCGGCGCCGCCGAAGTCGACCACGTTCATGCCGCCATGCTTGAGGATCGTGGCCCAGGCGTTCTCGCTGTGGGCGGTCCAGCCGGCGCGGTAGTAGCGGTCGATGAGGTCGAGCGCCGCGCCGCTGATGCGGAAGAACGTCAGGAACACCAGCCAGCTGTCGGCCGGCTTGAGGTCCAGGCCGGGCGCGTGCAGCATCGCGGAATACGTCCATTCCTCCTCGCCGCGCGCCAGGTGGGCGGCCAGCAGGTCGCCCTCGCGATGGGCCAGTCCGGCGAACAGGTCGTACAGCTCGCCCGAGTACTCGACGTCGTCCTCGACCACCCAATACTCGGCAAATTGCGGCTCTGCGCGCCGGAACAGCAGCGGCGGCAGGTCGCAGTTGCCGGGAATGAGCTTGAATGGACGCGCGGCGCCCTTGGCCGGATAGCCGAGGGTATCGATGGCGTCCGGGCCGTACACATGGTGCTCGATCTCGACGCCGTCGAGCACCACCTTGCGCACCTCGGTCCTGGCATTCGGCGTGTACGAGATGGCGGCGAAGCGGCATTGCGGTCCCAGGCGCAGGAAAGCGGCGCGAAAACGCAGCAGGCGCTTTTTCACGGCGGCCGGGTCGGTGGTCTGGAACAGCAGGATCTGAGGCTGGTCGTTCATGCTCGATCCCGCCTCATTTGCGTGCCGGCGCCCAGTCCCGGTACCAGGCCCAGAAACTGGCCAGACCGGCGGCCAGCGGCGTGGTCGGCGCGAAGTCGACCCAGGCCTTGAGCTTGTCGATCGAGGCATGGGTGGCCGGCACGTCGCCCGGCTGCATCGGCAGGAATTCCTTGCGCGCCTCGATGCCCATCGCGCCTTCCAGCGTCTGGATGAAGTCCAGCACCCGCACCGGATTGTGGTTGCCGATGTTGAACACGGTGTGCGCCGCGCGCGTCTCCGTGGCCGGCGTCGGCTTGAACAGCAGCCGCACCACGCCTTCGACGATGTCGTCGATATAGGTGAAGTCGCGCGTGAGCAGGCCTTCGGCGAACACCGGAATCGTGGCGCCGCGCGCCATCTTCTCGGCAAAGCTGAAATAGGCCATGTCAGGACGGCCCCACGGTCCGTACACCGTGAAGAAGCGCAGGCCGGTGGCCGGCAGCTTGAACAGGTGGCTGTACGAGTGCGCCATCAGCTCGTTGGACTTCTTGGTGGCGGCGTACAGCGAAACCGGGGCGTCGACCTGGTCGTCCTCGCTGAACGGCACCTTGGCGTTGGCGCCATAGACGCTGCTGCTGCTGGCGTACAGCAGGTGCTCGATCTTGCCGTGGCGGCAGGCTTCGA
The DNA here is from genome assembly GCF_003143515.1 of Massilia oculi. NCBI lineage: Bacteria > Pseudomonadati > Pseudomonadota > Betaproteobacteria > Burkholderiales > Oxalobacteraceae > Massilia > Massilia oculi. The sequence goes on from NZ_CP029343.1 coordinate 2,860,572, forward strand.
GGATGTTGCCGAAGGCGACCAGGTTCGACTGCACGTAGGCGGCCGGGTTCTCGAGCGAGTAGCGTACTCCGGCCTGGGCCGCCAGGTGCACCACCAGCGTCGGTCGCTCGCGCTCGAACAGCGCCGTGACCTGGGCCGCGTCGCTCAATTCCACCGTGTGGCAGGGCACGCCGGCCGGCGCCAGCAAGGCCGCCACGCGGTCGTGCTTCAAACGCGGATCGTAGTAGTCGTTGAAATTGTCGCAGCCGACCACCTGGTGGCCCATGGCCGCCAGGCGCGCCGCCACGAAACTGCCGACGAAGCCGGCGGCGCCCGTGACCAGGATGCGGTGGGTGCCCGTGATCATCAGGCGGCCTTCCGGCTGACGCGGCCGATGCCTTCGTAGGCCAGGCCGGCTGCGGCGACTTCCGCCGGATCATAGATGTTGCGGCCGTCGAAGATCGCCTTGCCGCGCAGGGTCTGGGCCAGGTGGCGGAAGTCCGGCGCGCGGAATTCCTTCCATTCGGTGACCAGCACCAGCACGTCGGCATTGTCGACCGCGGCGGTGGCCGAGCTGCAGATGGTCAGCATTTCCTGGACCCGGCCGGCGCCGTGGTCGCGCTCCAGCACGCGCAGCGCTTCGCTGCTGGCCACCGGATCGTAGGCGCGCACCTGGCAGCCGGCGGCAAACAGTTCCTTCAGCAGGATCAGGCTCGGCGCCTCGCGCATGTCGTCGGTGTTCGGCTTGAACGACAGGCCCCACAGCGCGACCGTCTTGCCGTTCAGGTGCTCCACGCCGCCGTAGAACCGGCACAGCTTCTTGAACAGGACGTTCTTCTGGTTGTCGTTGACGCGCTCGGTCGCTTCCAGGATATGCAGGGTCTGCTGGTGGCCGGCGCCGGTCTTGACCAGGGCTTTCACGTCCTTCGGGAAGCAGGAGCCGCCGTAGCCCATGCCGGCGTACAGGAATTGCGAGCCGATGCGCGGGTCCAGGCCCATGCCGTGGCGCACCGACTCGATGTCGGCGCCCAGCACTTCGGCCAGGTTGGCCAGCTCGTTCATGAAGCTGATGCGGGTGGCCAGCATGGCGTTGGCCGCGTACTTGGTCAGCTCGGCGCTGCGCACGTCCATCTCGACCAGCTTTTCGTGGTTGCGGCTGAACGGCGCGTACAGCTGGCGCATCAGGCGGGTGGCATTGGCGTCGTCGCTGCCGACCACGATGCGGTCGGGACGCATGAAGTCCTCGATCGCCGCGCCTTCCTTCAGGAATTCGGGATTGCTGACCACCGAGAACGCGACGGTGCTGCCGCGCTTGTCGAGCTCACCCTGGATCGCGGCGCGCACCTTGTCGGCGGTGCCGACCGGCACGGTCGACTTGTCGACCACCACCACCGGTTTTTCGATACGCTGGCCGATCGAGCGGGCCGCGGCCAGGATATGGGTCAGGTCGGCGCTGCCGTCCTCGTCCGGCGGGGTGCCCACCGCCAGGAACACGCATTCCGCGTGTGCGACGGCCTCGTCATAGCTGGTCGAGAACAGCAGGCGGCCGGCGGCGGCATTGCGCTCGACCATGGTGTCCAGGCCGGGTTCGTGGATCGGGATGACGCCATTCTTGAGCATGGCGATTTTTTCGTCGTTGACGTCCAGGCACAATACGGTGTTGCCGACGTCGGCGAAGCATGCGCCCGAAACCAGGCCCACGTAGCCGGTGCCAATGATAGTGATCTTCATGATTTGTCTGGAAGGTGGATTAACTGAACGAAAGAACCGGTGAAAGCGCACGCCGTGCGCGCCGTTTTTTCTTGTGCCGGGTGTTGCTTCAGCGAGTAACGATAAGGCGTAACAGTGCTGATTGGAACTTGAATTATAGTATCATGCTTGTCAAAAATTTATGCGTCTGGCGTCAATCGTGCTGCCCTCCGGAAAAATTTTTCGCATAATGGCGGCATTGCTTTTTAACAAATACCGATCCGGCGCCAGCGCTTCCCGGCGCGCTTTGGAACCCTGCCCATCCCTATGACACCATCCATTCCAAGCATTCCGAGGCAGCCCGGCCATGCGTGACATCATCCTGTTGTTTGCCTTCGTGGCGATCATTCCCTATATCTTCAAGCGCCCGGTGGTCGGCGCCATGGCCTACGCCGTGGTCAGCCTGATGAATCCCCACCGCCTGAGCTACGGCTTCACGCAGAACTTCGCGTTCGCGATGTACCTGTCGATCATTACCCTGGTGGCGGTCATGGTCTCGCGCGAGCCGAAGAAGATCCCGATGTCGCCGCTGGTGGTGATGCTCGTGATTTTCTTCGGCTGGATGACGGTCACCACCATCTTCGCCCAAGTGCCTGCCGCGGCCTGGCAGGACTGGGACCGGTTCAGCAAGATCATCCTGATGATCTTCCTCACCATCATGACGGTGCGCACCCGCAAGGATGCCCAGATGCTGGCCATCGTGGTGGCGCTGTCGATCGGCTTCTGGGGTGTCAAGAGCGGCATCTTCGTCATCTTCAGCGGCGGCGGCGAAGGCATGCTCGGACCGCGCGCGAGTTTCATCAGCGACAACAACACGCTGGCGCTGGCGCTGGTGACGATCACGCCGCTGCTGGTCTATCTTGTGACCCAGGTCCATGGAAAATGGCTCAAGCGCGCAGTGCTGGCCATGGCCGCCCTCACCGCGCTGGGTGCGATCGGCTCGTACTCGCGCGGCGCCTTCCTTGCCGTCTTCATGATGGGCTTTTTCCTGTGGCTCAAGTCGCACCATAAGCTCAAGACCGGCATCGCCTTCCTGCTCCTGGTGCCCATCGTCCTGCTGGCCATGCCCGAGGAATGGATAGGAAGGATGCACACCATCCAGACGTACGACGAGGACGCCTCCGCGACCGGGCGCATCAACTCCTGGCTGTTCGCGATCAATATCGCCAACGAGTTCGTGCTGGGCGGCGGGCCGAACGTGTTCGCGCCCCATATGTTCATGCTGTATGCGCCGGAGCCGGAGCGCTATTACGATGCCCACAGCATCTATTTCCAGGTGCTGGGTGAGCAGGGCTACATCGGCCTGGCGATTTTCCTGACCATGTTCCTGGTGGCCTGGCGCCTCGGCTCGCGGGTGATCCGCTTCTGCCGCGACAAGCCGGACCTGGCCTGGGCCCTGATGCTGGCGCGCATGTGCCACGTCAGCATCATCGGCTACATGACCGCCGGCGCCTTCCTGACCCTGGCCTATTACGACCTGATCTACTACGTGTTCGCGATCCTGATCGTCCTCGACAAGGTGCTGATCCGCATGCCGGTCCAGGAAGATATCCCGCCGATGCGCATCCCGTTCATGCAGGACCGCATCAACCGCTGGCTGGGCAAGGCGCCCGACGCCAGGGCGCAGAGCTAGACCAGCACTTCCAGCGCCGGCGGATGGCCGAGGAACATGGCCGGGCTGGCGCTGGCGCCGTAGGCGCCGGACTGGAACACCACCACCAGATCGCCGACGCGGGCATGGGCCAGCGGCATGCGGTCGGCCAGGATGTCGAGCGGGGTGCACAAGGGGCCGGTGGCCGAGGCCGGGCCGCTGTCCGGCGCGTCGCCCCCGGCATTCATGCGGTTGCCGACCGCCACCGGATAATTCTTGCGGATCACCTGGCCCAGGTTGCCCGAGGCCGCCAGGTGGTGGTGCATGCCGCCGTCCAGCACCAGGAATACCTCGCCGCGCGAGACCTTGCGGTCGATCACGCGCGCCACATACACGCCGGCTTCGCCGACCAAATAGCGTCCCAGTTCCAGCGCCAGCCGCGCCTGCGGCAGCGCCGCGGCCAGGCGCGGCAGCCAGGCCGCCAGGTGCTCGCCCATCGGCGCCGGATCGATACGCGCTTCGCCCGGGAAGTACGGGATGCCGAGGCCTCCGCCGATGTTCAGCTGGCGCACCGCCAGCGGGCTGCCCTCCGCCAGGCGCATGGCCAGCTCGATGCTGCGCGATTGCGCCTCGACGATGGCGTCCAGGCGCAGGCTCTGCGAACCGCTGAAGATGTGGAAACCCTGGAAATCCAGGCCCAGGCTGGCCACCTGTTTCAGCAGCGCCGGCGCCAGTTCCTCGTCGATGCCGAAGGGCTTGGCGCCGCCGCCCATCTTCATGCCCGACGACTTGAGCTCGAAGGCCGGATTGATGCGCAGCGCCACGCGCGGCGTGATGCCGAGCTCCGCGCCGATGCGCGCGGCACTGGCCAGCTCGTGTTCGGACTCGATGTTCAGGCACACCCCTGACGCGATCGCCTGGCGCAGTTCCGCTGGCGTCTTCGCCGGGCCGGCGAAGCTGATGTGGGCCGGATCCTTGCCGGTGTCGAGCGCGGTTTTCAGTTCGCCGCCGGAGGCGACGTCGAGGCCGTCGACCAGGCCCGCCATGTGCTGCACCAGGGCCGGCATCGGATTGGCCTTGATCGAATAATGCAGCGCCACCTGCGGCGGCAGGATCGCGCGCAGGCCCGCCACCTGCGCGCTGCAGACGGCGCGGTCGACCGCGAAGAACGGCGTGCGGCCGACGCGCTCGGCCAGCCGGGTGAGCGGGATGGCGCCGACTTGCAGGACGTCGTCGACCACGGGGAAATGAATCTGGGGAGCGTGCTGGGGCTTGGTGCCGGTCATGGGAATATACTGGAACAGGTGCGGTGGGTCCGGACGTTGTTACTCTCCGGGCTGGAAGGTCGTGCGCAGCAGATTGCGGTCGATCTTGCCGTTCGGGTTGCGCGGCAGCGCCTCGCCGCGCACGACGATGTGGGCCGGGATCATGTAGGCCGGCAGCCGGCGCCGGCATTCGGCCAGCAGCGCGGCGCGGTCGACCGCACCGAGGTCGGCCACCGCCACCGCCACGATGGCCTGGCCCAGCGTCTCGTCGGCGATGCCGAACACCGCCACCTCGTTCACCAGGCCGCTGGCATGCAGCACGCTCTCGACTTCGGTCGGGCTGATGCGGTAGCCGGACACCTTGATCATCTCGTCGCTGCGGCCGATGAAGTACAGGTAGCCGTCGGCGTCGCGCCGCACGGTGTCGCCCGACCACACGGCCAGCTCGGGCAACGGCAGCGCCGGATCCTGGCCGGGAGCCGGGCGGAAGCGCTGGGCGGTGCGCGCCGGGTCGTTCCAGTAGCCCAGCGCCACCAGGGCGCCACGGTGCACCAGTTCGCCCGGCTCGTCGGCCTCGCACAGGCTGCCGTCGGGACGCACCACCAGCACCTCGGCGTTGGGGATCGCGCGGCCGATCGAATCGGGGCGGCGCGCCAGTTCGGCCGGCGGCAGATACGTCGAACGGAAGGCTTCCGTAAGGCCGTACATCAGGTAGATCTCGGCGCGCGGCAGCGCGGCCCGCAGCGCCTCGACCGTCACCACCGGCATGGCGCCGCCGGAGTTGGTGATGAAGCGCAGCGTGCAATCGGCCGGCCACTCCAGGCGCGACAGGGCGATCCACAGCGGCGGCACCGCGGCCAGGCCGGTGATGCGCTCGGCGCGCACGGCGGCCACGATGTCCTTCGGGAACAGGTAGTTCATCAGCACCACGCAGGCCCCGCGCAGGAAGGCGGTGGTCAGCTGGCTCAGGCCATAGTCGAAGCTCAGCGGCAGCACCGCCAGCAGGCGGTCGTCGGCCCGTACGCCCAGGTAGCCGGCCACGCTGGCGGCGCCGGCCACCATGTTCCGGTGCGACAGCACCACGCCCTTGGGGGCGCCGGTGCTGCCCGAGGTGTACAGGATGGCCGCCATGTCGGTGTCGATGCGGCGGTGCGGCGTGAACGATGCCGCAGTCGCGGGCTGCGGCCAGTGCAGCAGCGCCAGGCCCTGGGCGAGCGGCGCCGGCCGGGCGCCGTCGGTCAGCAGCAGCGCGCGCAGGTCGGGGCAGCCGGCCAGGCTGGCGGCCAGCTGGGCCTGGCGCTCGGGCGTCGTCACCAGCAGGCGCACATTGCAGTCGGCCAGGATATAGGCCACCTGCTCGGGTTTCAGCAAGGGATTGACCGGCACGAACACGCAGCCGGCGGCGGCCGCGCCGAACATGGCCACCACGTTCTCGATGCGCTTTTCCATGTACACCGCGACCCGCTCGCCCGGCTGCATGCCCTGGGCCAGGAACAGGGCCGCCGCCGCGCTTACCTGGTCGGCCAGTTCGCGGTAGGTGCAGCGCGCCGCGCCGTAGGCCAGGGCCGCGGCGTCGGGAGTGCGCGCCGCGCTGTCGAAGATGCTGTCGTGGATCAGGTGGTTCATTGCATAGTGGGTCCGGTGGCCGCATCGCGCGAAATGGCGCGGCGCATCCGCCACGCAGCTGCCATCTTACCAGTTCGGGCCATGCAACAAGGGAATGCATGCCTTTTCGACATCACTTCACGAGCGCGCGCACGGCGGCGGGTGCGCGGAAACGGCAGGTCAGCATGTTATATTTAAATCATGCCTAGAATAAACACATCCGTAGCGCCAGCATGACCCCTACCCGCGATCGCCGAGCCATTCCCTCCGTTCCGGTGCTTTCGTCCGACACGTTCACTGGCCGGGGCCACACCCTGCCGGCACTGGACGACGCGCCCGCGGTGCAGCCGGTCACGAGCGGCCGGATCGCGATCGGCATGGCGCTGCGCGCGCTCGGCGTCGGCCCGGGCGACCGGGTGCTGGTGCCGGCCTACCACAGCCCCTCGATGATTCCGCCCGTGCACTGGCGCGGGGCCGAGGCGGTGTTCTATCGTGTCCATCCCGACACCACGGCCGACCTCGACGACGTGGCGAGTAAACTGGGGCCCGGCGTGAAGGCCGTCATGGCCACCCATTTCTTCGGCTTCCCGCAAGACCTGCGCGCCCTGCGCGCGCTGTGCGACGCTCACGGCGCCGCCCTGATCGAGGATTGCGCCCACTGCTACTTCGGCGAGCGCGATGGCGTCGCGGTCGGCGCCAGCGGCGACTATGCAATCGGCAGCAGCATGAAATTCTTCCCCGTCTTCGAAGGCGGCTGCCTGGTCTCGCATCGGCACGCGCTTCCGTCGGACCTGCACGGCGGCGGCCGTGGCTTCGAAGCCAAAGCCGCGCTCGGCGCGCTCGAGGCCAGCTTCGGCCACGGTCGCCTGCCCTTGCTGCAAGCCGCGCTGGCCCTGCCGCTGCGCCTGAAGACCATGCTGTGGAATCGGGTCAAGGCGCGCAGGGAGGCGCACAGCAAGACAAGCGCCGGCCCGGCCCCGGCGCTGGCCCCGTCCTCGTCGGACAGCAGCTTCGATTTCGATCCGCGCTGGGTCGACCGCCGCTCGTCATGGTTCTCGCGCAGCGTCCTGCGGCGCGCCGGGCGCGCGCGCCTGGTCGACGCACGGCGCCGCAACTACCTGGAACTGATGCGCGCGCTGGCCGGCGCGCCTGGCTGGCAGCCGCTGTTCGCGGCGCTGCCCGCCGGCGCCTGCCCCTGGGTGTTCCCGCTGCTGGCCGAGCATCCGGAAGCGCTGTTCGAACGCCTGCGCGCCGCCGGCGTGCCGATGGTGCGCTTCGGCGCCAGCCTGTGGCCCGGGGTCGACGCCGGCGTGTGCGCCAACAGCGTGGCGCTCGGCCGGCGCCTGTTCGGCCTGCCCGTGCACCAGGAATTGCGCGATGACGAACGCGCCTGGCTGGCCGCCACCGTGCGCCGCGCGCTGGAAGGCGCGGGGGAAGCGGCGGGAGCGGCGGCATGAACTGGCGCGTGGTCCCGGCCGCCGACCTGCTCGCCCGGCCCGAGCACCTGGAGCGCTGGCGCCGCCTGCACCGGGACAGCGCCGGCTCGCCGCTGCTGGCGCCCGAGTTCGCGGTCGCCGCGCTGTCCGTGTTCGGCAGCGGCCGCGAGCGGCTGGCCTGGCATGAGCGCGATGGCGAGACCGACATCATGACGATCCTGGCGCCGTCGCGCGGCGGCGCCTGGAACACCTTCCAGCCTTCGCAGGCGCCGGTCGGCCTGTGGCTGCAGCGCGACGCGCAGGCGCCCGCGGTGCTGCCCGAGCTGCTGCGCCAGCTTCCCGGCGCCGCCCTGATGCTCGGCGTCACCCAATGCGACCCGATGCTGATGCCCCGTCCCGCCGATGCGGCCGACGGCGGCCTGCGCACCCTGGACTATATCGAGACCGCCCGCGTCACCCTGCCGGCCAGCTTCGACGACTACTGGAACACGCGCGGCAAGAACCTGCGCGGCAACCTGCGCAAGCAGCGCAAGCGCCTGCAGGACGACGGCGTGCCGACCCGGCTCCAGGCCAGCCGCGCGGCGCACGAGATGGCGGCCGCGGTCGAGGACTACGGGCGCCTGGAAAGCGCCGGCTGGAAGGCGAAGGACGGCACCGCCGTCGCCGCCGGCAACGAGCAGGGCCGCTTCTACCGCGCCATGCTGGAAGCCTTCGCCGCCATGGACGCGGCCTGCGTCTACCGCTACTTCATCGGCGAGCGGCTGGCGGCGATGGACTTGTGCGTCGAGGGGGGCGACTGCATCGTCGTGCTCAAGACGGCGTACGACGAGAGCATCGGCAACGGCCTGTCGCCGGCGCTCCTGATGCGCGAGGAAGCCACGCGCGACATCATCGCGTCGCGCCGCTTCGAGCGCATCGAATTCTATGGCCGGGTGATGGAGTGGCACCTGCGCTGGACCGACGAGGTGCGCACCATGTACCACCTGAACGCCTATCGCTGGCCCTGGCTGGGCCGGCTGCACGCGCGCGCCGCCGGGCGCTGACCCGGCCCGGCGTCAGCGCACCGTTTCGAGCGTGCGCGTCACGCTCACGGCTTGCGGCGCCAGCGCTGCGCCAACCTGCGACAAGGCCATGAACTGGCCTCCGATCTCGTCGCGGAACCAGGCGCAATAATCGTGGATCGAAGAGATCAGGCGTTCGCGGTCGGCCGCGTCGCGCACATAAGGCGTGTGCCCCGGCACCAGCGAAGGGCTGTGGTAAGTGAGCGAAAACACTTCGCAGCCGCCGGCGCGCAGCGCGCGCGTCAGGCGCCGCATCTCGTCGCCGCTGGCGACTTCGGGACTCAGACGGATGCGCTCGAGCGCCCGGGTGCGCGCCAGCACGCCGCCCATGCGCAGCGCGCGTCCCGCCGGGCTGCGCGCCAGGTCGAACAGGCGCGATCCCATGCCGCGCAGCCAGCCCGCGTAGCCGGTGGTCACCGGCAGCTCGAGCAGGCGTCGTCCGCCGGCCTCAAACCAGTAGGGATGCTCGTCGAAGGCGCGAAAATCCGGGGCGCCGTCTTCCTCGAAACGGGTGTAGGGCACCACGCTGGCGTCGATCTCGTAGCCCAGCGCTGCCGCCGCCTCGGCGCTATGCGGCCCCAGGCCGTAGCGGCCGGCCTTGAAGGCGGTCGGGGCGCGGCCGAAGGCGTCGCCGATGGCGTTGGTGAGCATGCGCAGCTTGGCCAGTTCGAGCTCGCGCGGCAGATTGCCGGCGTAGGAATTGAAGCGCGTGACCTGTTCTTCATATGGCGGCGAGACCCATGGGTGCAGCTGGGTGCCGATGTCGCAGCGTCCTTCCTGCATCAGGCGGCGCAGGGTGGCGACGGCCTGCGGGGCGGTGGCCACCGGCCAGTCGACCATATATGCCGGCACGATCCCGAAACGGTCGAACACGCGCTCGTGCATCAGGGGCTGGGCCGCGACCGAGGCGGTATCGACGTTGGCGCGGTCGAATGGCCGGTCCCAGGCGAATTCTTCCTCGGTATCGACGATCACGATCAGGACCGGCGGTCGCCCGGCCGCCAGCCTGGCCGCTACATGGTTGGTTGTGCTTAGCATTGCATCATTTCCGCGAAGCCCGAGTGCGCCACATGGGCGCAGCACAACGGCCGGCACTGTGTCCTTGAATAACAGGGACTGGCCATGTCGCCAGTCCATTGATGTTGTCATCCTATCACAGCCAGGAATGATTCGATGTCAACTTCGCAATTGTGCAAACAACCTGCACTTCCTAAATTCGATAAATATGAAACCAAGTATAGAAGAAAAGTGATGCTGGAAGGCACAAAAACGAAATTCGCAGACCAGTAAATGTATTAAAACCAAGAGACTTGTTGCTTTTTCACGGTTTTTATCAAAAATACGCTTGACTTTGTTCGCGTCAATACTTTCAAAAGCGCTATTTTCGTTGTTTTTGCGCAGAAAATCGGCAAAATCTGTTCAGAATTGGCCCACGGAAATTTTTAACGGGGTAAAGTTCAGTTCCACACGGAAATTAAATTTCTTTTGCGAACTTTTCTTTTTACCCAAATGAACTCTGACCAGATGCTCCCGAGCCGCGCGGACCGTGGCAATGTGCGAACCTCCCAGCCGGTCCGCCTGCCTGCGCGTTGCGCCTCGATCCTCGCCACCGTACTGAGCGCCGCCCTGCTGAGCGCCTGCGGCGGCGGTGGCGGCGAAGATCTCGCGTCCGAGACCGTTTCGTACACCGACTCCGGCACGTCGCTGGCCAAGGCCACCGTCGTGGCCCCGCGTCCGGCCACTCCAACCGTGCTGACCCCGGTGACCGGCAACACCCCGGCCGCGATCGTCGCCGGCGCCACCATCACCGATTTCGAGATCCAGAACCTGGGCGCGGCCCAGACCAATGTGCCGTTCACCTTCGGCCAGGTGATCGCGGCTGGCCAGATGGCCAAGACCGAAGGCCTGGCGGCGCGCCTGTCGAACGGCACCCTCATGCGCCTGCAGGCCGACGTCAAGGCCACCCATGCCGACGGCTCGGTGCGTCACCTGGTCGTGTCCGGCATCCTGCCAAGCCTGGCCGCCGGCCAGATCGAGAAGATCCAGCTGGTCAAGTCGACCCCGTCGGAGAAAAGCGCCGTCACCCTGCAGGACCTGGCCGCCAGCGGCCTGACCAGCGACGTGCAGGTGACCTACGAGGGCGTGCAATACAGCGCCTCGCTCGCCACCGCGCTGGCCGCGCCGAAGCCGGTCAGCTGGCTGTCGGGCGCCGTCGTCAACGAATGGATCGTCACCGCGCCGCTCAAGAGCGCCGCCGGTGTGGTGCATCCGCGCTTCACCGCCAGCTTCGCCGTGCGCTGGTATCCGGGCCTGAAGCAGGCGCGGGTCGATGCGATCGTCGAGAACACCATGACGTTCAAGGCTTCGCACAATATGAAGTATGACGTCAACGTGAACGTCGCCGGCCGCTCGATCTACGCCAAGGCCGGCCTGATGCACATGCACCACACCCGCTGGCACCAAAGCGCCTGGTGGGACGGCGCGCGCACCCCGGACATCCACGTGCGTCCGAACGTCGCCTACCTGATCGCCTCGAAAGCGGTGTCGAACTACGACCAGAGCGTCAAGCCGACCGAAGCGATGCTGGCCACCATGGGCAATCAGCTCAACGCCGACAATACCGGCCCGATGAAGATCGGCCTGGTGGTCCCGGCCATGGGCGGCACCGGCGGCCGCCCCGACCTCGGTCCGCTGCCGATGTGGAGCGTGTCCTACCTGCTGTCGCTGGACATGCGCGCCCGCAACGCCATGATGGCGGTGGCCGACGGTTCGGGCAGCTGGTCGATCCACATGCGCGACGAGAAGACCGGTTTCCCGCTGCGCGTGGACAACGACGCCTACAAGAACACCTCGACCCACATGAACCTGGCCAACAAGGGCCCGCTGCCGGTGCCGCGCTGCGCCAACAACGACAAGAAGCTGTGCGGCTCGCCGTACACCCACGATACCGCCCACCAGCCGTCGATGGCCTACCTGCCCTACCTGCTGACCGGCGACTATTATTACCTGGAAGAGCTGCTGTTCTGGGCCGCCAGCAATCCGCTGGAAACCGATGCGGCGAACTCGGGCTACGGCCAGGGCCTGGTGCGCTGGCAGCAGGTGCGCGGCCAGGCCTGGTCGCTGCGCACGCTGGGCCATGCCGCCTACATCACGCCGGACGCCCATACGCTGAAGGACTATTTCGTCAAGCAGCTCGACAACAACCTGAAGTTCTACCACGCGACCTACGTCACCGGCAATCCGAACCAGCTGGGCGTGTATGACGGTTCCGGCACCGGCTCGTTCAAGGTAGCGGCGTCGGCGCCGTGGCAGGACGACTTCCTGACCTGGAGCTTCGGTTACCTGGTCGAACTCGGCTTCGACAAGGCCCTGCCGATCCTCCAGTGGAAGGCGAAGTATCCGGTCAACCGCATGACCACGCCGGGCTTCTGCTGGATCCAGGCCTCGGCCTACCATATGGAGTTCCGCCCGAGCGCCACGGCGCCGCTGTTCAGCGACCTGGCGAGCATGCACCAGTATAACTTTGGCGGCGACACCATCCTGAACGAGAGCAAGAAGCTGAAGCACCCGAAAGGCCTGAAATACATCGACCAGCCTTGCGCCAGCAAGGAGCAGAGCGACTGGCTGCGCGCCGCCAGCAACGGCCACTGGTCGCCGGGCCGCATGTCGGGCTTCTCGGATTCGACGATGGGTTATCCGTCGAACATGCAGCCGGCGCTGGCGGTGGCGGCCAATTCGGGCATCGCCAACGCGGCCCAGGCCTGGACCGTCTTCAGCGGCCGCGCCGACAAGCCTGACTACAGCAAGGGCCCGCAGTGGGACATCGTCCCGCGCTGATCGCAGGCGGCATCCCGGCCGACCGCGCCTGAAAGCGCGTCGCCCGGGGTTCGGCAGGAGGCGCCGTCACCGCAAGGTGGCGGCGCTTTTTTCATGTGGCGTGCGCCAGGCGCGCAGCCGGCAGCGCAGGCTGCGCAGGCCCAGGCTGGCCAGCGCCAGCGGCGCCGGCGTCCTGCGCGCCGCAAGTGTCTCGAACAGCAGCGCGGCCCAGGCCCGGGTGCATTCCTCGGCGCGCACCTGTTCGCCGCGGCGCAGCCCGTTCTCGACCATGGCCCGGTACAGCTGCGGCTCGGCCGCCAGGCGCGCCAGCGCCGCGCCTGCCTCCTGCGCCGACGCCACTTCGATGTAGTCGAGCGGCGAGCGCCGCAGTTCGCGGTAAGCCTGCTCGGGACCGAGAATGGCCGGCACCCCGGCCAGCCAGGCATTGATCAATTTGCTGGCCGGCTTCTTGGCATGCAGGTGGGACAGGTCCTTGCGCATCGCCAGCACCACGTCGGTGTCGTGGTAATCGTTCCAGCTGGTCTGGTAGGAGGCGGCATTGCCGCCCCAGGCCACCGCGTCGCAGCGCCATTCGATGCCCTGCCGCCGCAAGCCTTCCGCCCATTCGGGCGCGGCGAATTCGGGCGTCATCTCCCCCACCGTGCCCTTGAAGGCGACCGTCCGCACGGCGCTGCCGCGCAGCGCGTCGCGCGGCACCAGTCCTGGCTGCGGCCAGTGCTGGATGTGGAAGGCGGCGACGCCGTCGGCGCAGGCGCCGTTCTGCACGATCTCGACGTCGGCATGCGGCTGGCGCGGACGGTCGGCGCGCGCCGCCACGATCGTCAGCGCCGCGTTCCAGCGCCGGCGGCACAGCAGCACAGGCACATGGTCGGCATGCGCCACCACCAGGCCGGACGCCGGCGCCTGCGCCGTGAGCACCACCGGGTAGCCGGCCCGCTTCAGGCGCAGATAGGTCTGGCCGACCCAGACCTGCACACCGGTGCTGAACAGTTTCCAGTCCCGGTCCGGGTCGGCATCCTGGAACAGGCTGACCTGCTGTGGATCGGGCATGAAAAATGTTACTCGTTCATTACTCAATGGCACTCCGTACGTGAATTTTTTGTAGAACCATGCTGGTCCCCGCGCACTGGATGCGCCTGAAGCGTGACGATAATGTTAAATGGCAAAAAATGCAGCACGGAACGCGTGCGGCCAGGAAATCAGCATATAATAATCGCGCGCTATTGCAAGAAAGGCAAGAATATCACATCAGCGCCCATCAATCAGGCACATGTGACGCGCGCCCGGATGCCGATACAGGAGTAAGTCAGGATGTCTTTAATACAGCGGATAGTTCAGCGCCTGAAACGGGATTATTTCCGTTCGCGGCACACGAAGGTGACCAGACAGGTCTTGTCGACCCCTCCGGTGGAGCGTGGCAAGCTGCCGTTCATGCTGCTGTCCATGGTCCATACCCGCGACGTTCTCGCGTATCTTGTCGCGCTCAAGTCCTTCGTCCGTTACGCTAACGCGGAGCGGGTCGTCGTGGTATGCGATCCCTCGATCACCGACGAGGACCGGGCCGTGCTGCGCCAGCATGTGCCGCACATCGAACTGCACCACGCCGACGAATTCGTCCATCCCGACATTCCGCGCGGCGGCGTGTGGGAAAGGCTGTACGCGATCTCGGGCTTCGTGCGCGAAACCTACGTGGTCCAGCTCGACGCCGATACCGTCACGGTCCAGCCGATCCCCGAAATCGTGGAAGGCGTGCGCAACGGCACCGGTTTCGTGCTGGCCGACCTGCCCGACACCCCGCTGCGGCAGCTGCCGGCGGTGCGCGAACATGCGCTGCGCGTGCTCAAGCCGGGCGCCCACATCCAGACCATTTCCGAGAGCGAGATGGTCAACGTCGGCCTGCCGCAGGACGCCCTGTACGTGCGCGGCTGCGCCGGGTTCACGGGCTTTCCGCGCTCGGAGACCATGCGCGACGCCATGCTCGATTTTTCGCGCCGCATGACCGCCAAGCTGGGCGAGGACTGGAGACGCTGGGGCACCGAGCAGGTGACCTCGAATTACCTCGTGGCCAACGCCCGCGGCACCCGTTCCCTGCCCTTCCCCAAGTACGGCACCCCCGATTGCGCCACCGCCGACACCGCCTTCCTGCACTTCATCGGCTCGATGCGCTTCATTAACGGCAAGTACGAAGCGACCTCGCGCGACGCGATCCGCTCGCTCGGCGCGGCGCCGGACGCCGCCGCTCCACTGGCGCAGTCGACCACGGCGCGCTGATACCCGGCCGAGCGCTTCGATGTCCGGCCCGTTCCTGTCTTCTGCGCCGCGCCTGCTCCGGCTGCTGGCGCTCGCGGCCATGCTGGGCGGCGCCGGCGCCATGGCCGATGCGGCTGCGGCGCAGGCGCTCCCCGAGGTGCGCATCCAGAACCTCGGCGGCGCGCAGTCCAGCGTCCCCTTCACGTTCGGCCAGGTCTTCGCGCCGGGCGACCTGCGCAAGCAGGACCGCCTGGCCGCCCGCCTGGACGACGGCGCCCTGATTCCCCTGCAGGCCGATGTCAAGGCCACCCATGCCGACGGCTCGGTGCGCCACGCGGTCCTGTCCGGCGTCCTGCCGCGCCTCGGCGCGCGCGGCGCCGCCGCTATCGCCCTGGTGAAGGGCGATGCCCCGGCGCCGCGCGCCGCCGGCGGCGGCGTCGACAGCCTGCTCGCCGACGGTTTGGCTGCCGCCGTCACGATCAAACTCGACGGTGCCACCTATCGCGCCACGCTGGCCGATGCGGTGGCCGGCGCCAGGGGCGGCAGGAACGCCAGCCTGTGGCTCGACGGCCCGCTGGTCCGCGAATGGCGCGGCGCGGCGCCGTTCAGGCGTCAAGCCGGCGCCGCCCATCCGCTGCTGGAAGCGCACTTCGCCGTGCGCTGGTATCCGGGCCTGGAAAGACAGGCACGGGTCGAGGTCGTGGTCGAGAACGCCAAAACCTTCCAGTCCGGCGCGCGCAACCTGGATTACGACGTCGAAGTCGAGGTGGGCGGGCGCACGGTCTACACAGAAGACAAGCTGCGCCACTACCACCACGCGCGCTGGCGCCAGCTGGCCTGGTGGAACGCGGCGCGCGCCCCGGACCTGCAGGTGCGTCCCGACAGCGCCTACCTGATCGCTTCGCGCGCCGTGTCCAACTACGACCAGGGCATCGCGCCGAGCGAGCTCTCGCTGGTCAACCAGGTCAAGCGCCTGCCCGAGGAAAAGACCGGTCCGATGACCATCGGCCCCGTCAATCCCTACATGCCCTCCACCGGGGGCCGCAACGACATCGGGCCACTGCCCGCCTGGTCGGTGCAATACCTGCTGTCGGGCGACCCGCGCGCGTTCAGGACCATGGTCGCCGCCGCCGAGGGCTCCGGCAGCTGGTCGATCCACCTGCGCGACGAAAGGACCGGCTACCCGCTGCGCACCGACACCCCTGCCAACCGCGCCGTCTCGACCCACATGAACCTGGCGGACAAGGGCCCGCTGCCGGTGCCGCGCTGCGCCGGCAAGGGCCTGTGCGAAACCCCCTACAAGCACGACACGGCGCACCAGCCCTCGCTGGCCTACCTGCCCTACCTGCTCACCGGCGACTACTACTACCTGGAAGAACTGCAGTTCTGGGCCGCCAGCAATCCGCTGGAAACCGATCCGGTCAATTCCGGCCACGGCCAGGGCCTGGTGCGCTGGCAGCAGGTGCGCGGCCAGGCCTGGTCGCTGCGCACGCTGGGCCACGCCGCCTACATCACGCCCGACGCCCATCCGCTCAAGGACTATTTCGTCAAGCAGGTCGACAACAACCTCAAGTTCTACCACGCCACCTATGTCGTCGGGAATCCGAACCGGCTGGGCGTGTACGACGGTTCGGGCGCCGGCTCGTTCAAGGTCAAGGCGTCGGCGCCGTGGCAGGACGACTTCCTGACCTGGAGCTTCGGCTACCTGGCCGAACTCGGGTTCGAGAAGGCGTTGCCGATCCTGCAGTGGAAAGCCAGGTACGCCGTCGGCCGCATGACGACGCCGGGCTTTTGCTGGATCCAGGCCTCGGCCTACCACCTGGAATTCCGTCCGGGACCGAAGGAACCGCTGTTTCGCGACCTTCCCACGATGTATGCATTCAATTTTGGCGGCGACAGCATCCTGAACGAAAGCAAGAAGCTGCGCCATCCGCAAGGTCTCAAGTACATCGACCAGCCGTGCGGGAGCCGCGAACAGAGCGAGTGGCTGCGCGTGGCCAGCAAGGGCCACTGGTCGCCGGGGCGCATGTCGGGCTTCTCGGATTCGGTGCTCGGCTTCCCGGCCAATATGCAGCCGGCGCTGGCGCTGGCGGCCACCTGGGGCGTTCCCAAGGCCGACGAGGCCTGGCAACGCTTCGAGGCGCGCGCCGACCGGCCCGATTACCGCAAGACGCCGGTATGGGCGATCGTGCCGCGCGAAGGCATGGTGGCTGACAAGGCACGCCGCTGACACGCCCCGCCATCGCCGATCGGTGATGCCAGAAATGTATCGTGCGCGCATGTGTAAATAAGGATGCAGCATATAATGTTGTGCATTACAGCAATCGCTCGCGCGCATCAAAAGAGGTCTGCAGGCATGCCATCCATTCACCATCCGATCCGGACTGCCGCCGCGCGGGCCGGCGCCTGAGGCGCGCAGCCGCGATTTCCTGAACCATGGCCAACCTGCGACGTTCGCTCTTCATCACCTTCTGTTCCTCGACCGGTTCGACGGCGCTCAAGTTCGTCGTCAGCGTGCTGCTGGCGCGCATCCTCAGCCCGAGCGAGATCGGCATCTTCTCGATGACGCTGGTGCTGGTGAACTTCGCCCACGTGTTCCGCGATTTCGGCGTCACCCACTATATCCAGCGCGAGGCCGACCTGTCGGCCGACAAGCTGCGCTCGGCGGCCGGCGTGGCCTATGCCTCGTCGTGGCTGATCGCCCTGTGCCTGTACCTGGCGAGCGGCCCGGTCGGCGCCTGGTTCGACGAACCCGGGATGGTGCCGGTGATGCAGGTGCTGGCGCTCGGCTTCGTGTTCATCCCGTTCGGCTCGATCACCAACGCCATGCTGTCGCGCCGCTTCGAGGCGCAGAAGCAGGCCTACGTGAACGCCGCCGGCACCCTCAGCTACTGCGCCGCCTGCCTGATCCTGGCCAAGCAGGGCTTCGGCAGCATGAGCCTGGCCTGGGCCAACCTGATCAACATCCTGGTGTGCGGCCTGGCCCTGGTCCCGCACCGCCCGCGCGAGCTGCCCTGGCTGCCCTCGTTCGCGCACTGGCGCGCGGTGGCCAAGTTCGGCGCCGGCTCGCTGGTGTCGAACACCGCCGCCGCCGTCAACAACGCGATCCCCGACATCCTGCTCGGCAAGCTCGGCTCGGCCAGCCAGGTCGGCCTGCTCAGCCGCGCCAATTCGACGGTCCAGATCTTCATCCACGTGGCCGGGTCGACCGTCACCTACGGCGCCGTCTCCTACCTGGCGCAGATCTTCCACCGCGGCGAATCGCTGGCGCCGGTGCTCACCCGCGCTACCGTGCTGCTGACCGGCGTGGGCTGGACCGCGCTGGGCCTGACGGCGGTGCTCGGCCACGACATCGTGCTGGCCCTGTACGGTCCCACCTGGCTCGAGTCGGTGCCGGCCATCCTGCCGTTGATCCTGGCCGCGGCGTCGGTGATGATGTTCCAGTATGTCGGCTTTGCCCTGACCGCGATCGGCCGCCCCTATATGAGCGCGGTGTTCGTGCTGGCCATCCTGCTGTCGCGCATCGGCTTCGGCGTCTGGCTGTACGACGGCTCCCTGGTGACCTTCGCCTGGGCGCTGTGCCTGGCGACGGTGCTGACCACGCCGCTGCGCGCCTTCATCCAGCGCCGCTACTTCGGCCTCGGCATGGGCGCCCTGCTGCGCGCCCTGCTGCCGAGCGCCATCGTGGCGCTGGGCAGCAGCGGCGCCGCCATGCTGCTGGCCATCGCGCTGCCGTCCACGCTGGCGCCGCTGCTGCGCCTGCTCGCCATGGCGCCGGTCATCGCCGTCGTCTGGTACCTGCTGCTGCGCCTGACGCGCCACGAACTGGTGGGCGAGGTGCACCGCCTGGCGGCCCCGATCAAGACCCGGCTGGCGCTGCTGCGCCCCAACCCGTGAATGGAATTCGCATGAACACCAACCAAATCACCATCGACCAGATCAAGACCATCCTCACCGACGTGCTCAGCCTGGGCGACGCCGGCCGCCAGCTGGACGCCGACTCGCCCCTGCTGGGCGCGCTGCCGGAACTCGACTCGATGGCGGTGGTCAGCCTGATCGCCGCCCTCGAAGAACACTTCGACATCGCGATCGACGACGACGACATCAGCGCCAGCACCTTCGCCACGCTGGGCAGCCTGGCCGCTTTCGTGGACGACAAGCGCGGCGCATGAAAGCCGCCGCCGGCGCGCCGGCCGAACCCTTCTTCCTGAAGGTGGATGGCGGCCAGCGCTTCTGCCTCTACCACCCGCCGGCCGGCCCGGCGCGCGGGACGCTGCTGTACGTGCATCCCTTCGCCGAAGAGCTGAACCGCGCGCGGCGCATGGCGGCGCTGCAGGCGCGCGCCTTCGCCGCCGCCGGCCACGCCGTGCTGCAGATCGACCTGGCCGGCTGCGGCGACAGCAGCGGCGACTTCGGCGACGCGCGCTGGGAACTGTGGAAAGCCGACCTGGCGCTGGCCGCGGCCTGGCTGCGGGAGAGAACGGATGCGCCGCTGCGGCTGTGGGGCCTGCGCCTGGGCGCCCTGCTGGCGCTCGACTATGCGCGCACGGCGGCGCACCCGGTGGCCGGCATGCTGCTGTGGCAGCCGGTGCTCAAGGGTTCCACCTATCTGACGCAGTTCCTGCGCCTGCGCCTGGCCGGCGCACTGCTGGCCGATGGCGACGCCGGCGGCGGGACGGCGCACTTGCGTGCGGCGCTGCTGGCCGGCGAAGCGCTCGAGATCGCCGGCTACGACCTCGATCCCCGCCTGGCGCGCGCGCTGGAGGCGCTCGAGCCGCTGGACGCCTTCCGCCCGGCCTGCCCGGTCGACTGGATCGAGGCGGTCACCCAGGCCGGCGCCGAGCCGTCCCCCGGCGCCGCGCGCGCCGCCGCCGCCTGGCGCGGCGCCGGCGTCGACCTGCGCCTGCACCCGGTCCACTGCGCGCCGTTCTGGACGACCACCGAGATCACCGAGAATGCGGCCTGGCTGGAGACCGGCACGGCCGCGCTGGAGGCAAGACTGCATGGGCATTGAAGGCGTGGAGATCAGGCATATAGAAGCCAATATTGGCGCCAATCCCGGCGTGGATGCGGACGGCGGCCCCGAGGAACGCGCGCTCGCCTTCGACTGCGGCGGCGAACGGCTGTACGGCATCCTGAGCCTTCCCGCCCGGGGCGCCGGCGCCAGCCGCGGCGTGCTGGTGGTCGTGGGCGGCCCGCAATACCGGGCCGGCAGCCACCGCCAGTTCACCCTGCTGGCGCGCGACCTGGCGCAGGGCGGGGTGCCCGTGCTGCGCTTCGACTACCGCGGCATGGGCGATAGCGAAGGCGCCATCCGTCCGTTCGACGAGGTCGAGGACGACCTGCGCGCCGCGATCGATGCCTTCATGGCGGCGGCGCCGGACTTGCGCGAAGTGGTGCTGTGGGGCTTGTGCGACGCCGCCTCGGCGATCGGCATGTACGCCGCGCGCGACCCGCGCGTGGCCGGCCTGGTGCTGCTCAATCCCTGGGTGCGCACCGAGGACGGCCTGGCGCGCGCCACCCTGCGCCATTACTACCGCGCGCGCCTGCGCGACCCGGCGTTCTGGAAACAGCTACTGCGCGGAGGGCTCGACTGGCGGCGCTCGCTGGCGTCGCTGCTGGCGCTGCTGCGCAAGGCCAGGGGCACGCCCGCGCCCGCCGCCAGCGGCGCCACCGCCACGGCCTCGCTGCCGGAACGGATGCGCGCCGGCCTGCAGGAGTTTCGCGGGCAGGTGCTGCTGGTGATCTCCGGCGCCGACCTGACCGCGCGCGAATTCTGCGACCTGGCCGACGCCGACCGCGCCTGGAAAGGCGTGCTGGCCCCGCCGCGCGTGACGCGGCGCCAGATCGACGACGCCGACCATACCTTCTCGCGCCGCGCCTGGCGCGATCAGGTCGCGCGCTGGACGGCCGAATGGCTGCGGTCCTGGTAAATCCTCAGCGGCGCAGGCAGGCGCCGAAATCCTCGAAGGCGCCGTAGGCCTTCGCCTGGCTGCGTGGAGCGCCGCACAAGTCGACGCCATCCTGGCGCGGCTCGGCGCGCTCGGGCGCGGCGCCGCGCCAGCGGAAGTCGCCGCCCGCCGGCGCCGCGAACAAGGCGCGCACCGGGTGCAGTCCCGCATACGAACGCCACAAGGCCGCAGCGCGGTTGTCCCCGAGGCGCAGCAGGCCGCCGTCGCGGCTGCGGACCGGACCGTCGACCAGGTTGCCGTCGATGCGCGCGCTGCTGGTGGCGAAGCGCACGTCGATGCCGGCGGTGTCGACCAGGGTGTTGTCCTCGATCCGGGTATCGGCCGCGCTGTTGAGGTAGATGCCGACGTCGGAACAACCGACGACCAGGTTGGCGCGCAAGACACCGCGCTCTTGTTCCGTGATGCAGCGGCCGTCGCGGCAATACGGCTTGCCGGTGCCGCCGCCGCCCAGCGACAGCCCGACGCGCTGGCCGGGCTGGCCGGCCAGCGTTTGCTCGCACCACACCAGATTGCGCTCGAACAGATTGCCGCTGCCGCCGCCCTTGGCGAAGGCGCCATAGCTGATGCGGTCGCCGCCCGCCTTGATGAAGTCGCGGATGATGTTGCCGCGCACCGTCCAGTCGCTGGCCGCGACCAGGTCGATCGGGGTCACTGGTCGACGCGTCGCGCGCGGCGCCGGATTGGACAGGGTGTTCGCCTCGATCAGGCCATGGTCGGGAAAGCGTCCGCCCGCGCCGTTGATCTTGAAGTGGGCGTTGAAGCCTTGCAGGGTGTTGTTGACGGCCGCGAAATGGCTGGCCGCCCCGGTCACCTGGAAGGCGTGCTCGCAGTCGTCGTGGGCGGCGCAGGCGCCGTCGATGGCCAGGTTCTCGAAGCGCCAGTGCGGGGCGTTGACCCGGATCGCGACCGGCACGTTCGACAGCAAGGTCACCGTGCCCGGTTGGGCGGCGCGCACCACGACCGGTGCCCCGGCGCTACCGGGCCGGCTGGCCTCGAGTGCGCGGCGCTCGATGCGGTAGGTGCCTGGCGCCAGCGTCATCGTCGTGCCGGGCGTGGCCGCGGCCATGGCGGCGCGCAGGGCGGCCACGCCGGTGACCACGCTGGCATCAGTGCCGACGGACCCGGCCGGCTTCGGCTGGGCGCCCAGCGTCAATGCCGCCAGGTCCGGGGCGGCGCCGCCCGCTGCGCCGCGGTCCAGCGCCAGCAGGCCGCGGCTGGCGAACCGGCCGGCGCCGACGATGACGGCATGGTGGCCGCTGCTGCGCTTTTCGATGTATGGCGCCAGGGTACGCGGCATCACGCCGGCGCGTTCAAGCGCGAACAGTCCCGCCGCCACGCCGCAGCCGGCCAGCACGGTCGCCGCCAGCGCCAGGCGGGCGCCGCGCCTCATTGGGAATACGTCATGCGCTGCTCTTGATGCCGTGCCGGCTCATCAGGTCATACAGTGTCGGGCGGCTCACGCCCAGTACCTCGGACGCCTTGACGATATTGCCGTCCACGCGCGCCAGCGCGCGCACGATGGCCGCGTGTTCGGCCTCGTCGCGCACCTGGCGCAGATTCAGCGGTTCCTCGACCTGGGTGCCGTTGTCGGGCAGGCCCAGGTCGTCGGCCACGATGGTCGGGCCATCGGCCATGATCACGGCGCGCTTGACGCAGTTTTCCATTTCTCGCACATTGCCCGGCCACTCATAGCCCTCGATGGCGGCGATCGCGTCGGGGGCGAAATGGAGGGTCGGGCGCGATTCCTGGGCGCAGAACTTGTTCTTGAAGTGGTGGGCCAGCAGGGCCGCATCGCCCTGGCGCGCGCGCAGCGGCGGGATCGTGACCACGATCTCCGATAGACGATAATACAAGTCTTCGCGGAAGCGCCCGGTGCTGCACAATTCCTTGAGCTTCTGGTGGGTCGCGCACACGATGCGCACGTCTACCGGGATTTCCTCGTGCCCGCCGATGCGCTCGATCACGCGCTCCTGCAAAAAGCGCAGCAGCTTGGCCTGCAGCGCCATCGGCAGGTCGCCCACTTCATCCAGGAAGAAGGTGCCGCCGTTGGCCAGTTCGACCTTGCCCTTGGTCTGCTTGGCCGCGCCTGTGAAGGCGCCCTTCTCGTAGCCGAACAATTCGCTTTCGAGCAGGTTCTCGGGAATCGCGGCGCAGTTGATCGCCACGAAGCGCTCCTTGGCGCGCGGCGACAGCGCATGCAGCGCGCGCGCCAGCACTTCCTTGCCGGTGCCCGATTCGCCCAGGATCATCACCGAGGCCGAGGTCGGCGCCACTTTCTCGATATTGCGGCACACCTTGAGCATGCCGGCGTCGCGGCTGATCACGCCCGCCATCGGCGAATCGGCCTGGTTCGACTGCATGCGGCGGTTTTCCATCTGCAGGTTGTGCAGGAAGAAAGCGCGCTGGATCACCAGGTTCAGCACCTCGGGCTCGCACGGCTTCTGGTGGAAATCGTAGGCGCCCATGGCGATCGCCTTGACCGCGTTGGCGCGCTCCTGGTTGCCGGTCAGGACGATCACGCGGGTGTCCGGCGCCAGCGCCAGGATCTGTTCCAGCGTCGCCAGGCCCTCGGTCGAACCGTCCGGATCGGGCGGCAGCCCGAGGTCCATGGTGACCACCGCCGGCTCGTGGCGGCGGATCTGCGCCAGCGCGCTTTCGCGGTCGCCGGCGACGACCACGTCATAGGCATCGAAGCTCCAGCGCAGCTGCTTCTGCAGGCCGGGGTCGTCCTCGATGATCAACAGTTTCGGTTTGTTTTGGGTCACGGCTATTCCTCAGTTCACGCTGCGCGATCGATGGCGCCGGCGGCGATGCCGGCCCCGGCCTCATGGTACAACGGCAGGGTGACGGTAAAAGTGGTTCCGACCGAGGGCGTGCTGGTCAAGTCCAGCGCGCCGCCCAGCTCGGTAATGTATTCGCGGCTCTCGAACACGCCGATGCCCATGCCGGCCGGCTTGGTCGATTCGAACGGCTTGAACAGGCGCTCGCGAATGAATTGCTCGGTCATGCCGGCGCCGGTATCGGCCACCGTGATCGCCACCCGGTCGCCCCGGCGACGCACGGTGACGTTCACGCGGCCGCTCTTGGGCGTGGCCTCGATCGCATTCTGGATCAGGTGGCCCAGCACGCGCTCGAGCCGCTCGCGGTCGGCCACCACCAGCAGGCCCTGCTGCTCGACCTCCAGTACCGGATGCGGCTCGAGGGCGCTCTTGAGCGCGATCGCCTGGCGCACCACGGCCTCGACCGACAGGGCGCGCGGCCGCGCCGGGGCATCGTTGCGGCTCAGCTTCTGCAGCATCGACGTCATCTTCTGGATCGAATGGTCGACCGTCTCGAGCATGTCGCGCTGGAATTCCGGATTGTCGCGGTGCTTTTCGGCGTTGGCGTTCATCAGGGACAGCTGGGACACCAGGTTCTTGAGGTCGTGCACCACGAAGGTCGACATGCGATTGAACGAGTCGAACTGGCGCGCCACCATCAATTCGTTGGCGGCGTCCTGCTGCGCCAGGTAGCTGGCGGCCTGGCTGCCCGCGATCTCGAGCAGGTCGAACACTTCCCAGTTCAGGGCCACCGTGCTGCGCGCATCCTGCAGCACCACGAAGCCGAACAGCTTCGAGTGCATGATCAGGGGCACCACCAGCCAGCCGCGCGGGAATTCCTTCAGCCAGGCCGGCAGTTCGAGGTCGCCGTACTTCTCGGGCAAGGCCTTGTATTCGTGCAGGTCGATCACCCACTGGGTGGTCTCCAGGAAGCGGCAGAACTTCGAATCGGCCGGCTCGACGGCGCTGCTGGCGGCCTGCCAGCCGGCCACCGGGCGATAGGCGCCGGCGCCGCCGCTATCCGGGGTCCCGTCGCGGCGCTGCCACAGCACCCCGCCCGGGCTTTCGACCAGGGCGCCGACCGCCTCGATGGCGCGCTCGCCGATGTTGGCGCTGTGCTCGGACAGGGTGCGCGTGAAGCGCATCCATTCCTCGCGGTAGTCGTAGCCGTAGCTGTAGAAATGCTTGCTGATGAAGACCTTGAGCCAGGCGCGGAAGGTGCCCGAGAACAGGGTCCCGGCCAGCACCAGCAGCGCGCCGCACAGGAACACGACCTGCATCACGCCGCCCCAGCTGCCGCCGAAGTAGCGCAGGTAGTAGCCGGCGAAGCCCATCGCCATCAGGTACAGCGCGGAGCCGAACAGCGCGGTCGAATGGAACATCACGCGCCGCGACAGCGCCAGCGCATTGGCGCGCGAGGTGCCGCGCTTGACCGCGGTGCCGATCAGCGGCATGGCCAGGGCATTGACGATGCCGCGCGCGGCCCAGGTATCCTGGTGCATCTCATGGAACAGCATCGCCTGGCTGTACATATAGAAGTCGTAGGCGAACATGGCGCCGATGCCGAGGCAGGCGAACTTGATGGCCCAGCGCTCCTGTACCGTCTTGTTGCGGTATACCTGTTCGACCAGCAGCATGCCCAGCACCGCCTGGCATACGCGCAGCGTCACGTTCGGCAGCAGGCCGTCGATATTGAGCATCAGGTCGGTGCGCAGCAGCGCCGTCGCCAGCAGCAGGCCCAGGTAGGCCATGCCGCCCGCGAACACCGAGGTGCGCAGGCCGAACGTCCAGCGGCTGCGCGGATCGCGGTAGTTGCCCAGCAACAGGACCAGCACGACACACCAGGCGCCGCTGCGCAGGATCTCGAGCTTGTCGGTCCAGACCGACCACAGACCGAGGCCGGACGCGGCTTCCAGGGCCAGGGCGCCGGACCAGAGCGCGGTGAGCGCGCAGGCGATCGCGACCGGCGCGACGTGGCTGCGGCCGCGCCAGATCGTCAGCAGGAGACCGATCAGCAGGAGGAACCCGACGGCGGCGACGCTGTAGCTATAGACGGCAATGCTGGTCAACGTGCGCCATCCATGAGAACGTGCATTGAAAAAATCCGGGTAAGGAGGCCACACCGATGCCTGGCCCCGGCGCGACCCGGGGCGTGGTCATCAGCGTCCGCTGCGGAACAGCACGACCTTGAGGGTATTGATCAGGACCAGCACGTCGAGGAACAGACTGTTGTTCTTGACGTAGTACAGGTCGTACTGCAGCTTTTGCAGCGCATCCTCGGCCGAGGAGCCATAGCCGTAACGCACCTGGGCCCAGCCGGTAATGCCAGGCTTGATGCTGTGGCGCACATTGTAATACGGCACCACCTCAATCAGTTGCTCCACGAAATAAGCACGCTCGGGGCGCGGACCGACGAAGGACATCTCGCCCTTGAGCACGTTGAACACCTGGGGCAGTTCGTCGATGCGGGTCTTGCGCATGAAATTACCGACGCGGGTGACGCGCGGATCGTTCTGGGCCGCCCACTGCGGCTTGCCGCCCTTTTCGGCATCGGTGCGCATGCTGCGGAACTTGTGCACCCGGAAGATCTTGCCGTCCTTGCCGACCCGTTCCTGCGAATAGAACACGGGGCCCCGGTCTTCCAGCCACACGGCGATGGCCGCGGCCAGCATGATCGGCAAGGTCATGACCATGATCAGGGTGCTGCACACCAGGTCGAAGCCGCGCTTCATGAAGGTGCGGATATAGCTCTGATCAAAGCCGCCGCCAAAGACCAGCCAGCTCGGCTGCAGGGAATCGACCCGGATCTGGCAGGTTTCACGCTCGAAGAAGGTGGCGGCGTCGGTGACCTTGAGGCCTTGCAGCTTGCAGTCGAGTAGTTCCTTGATCGGGAAGCTGCCGCGCCGGTTCTGGACCGAGACCACGATTTCCTGCACACCATACTGCTTGGCGATATTGACCAGCGAATCGCCGTCGCGCACTTTCAGCAGGTTGCCAGACGGAACACATACCTCTTCGGTGGCGACGGGAATGAAGCCGGCGATATTGTAGCGGTGGTAGCTGGTCTTTTTCTGCGCCAGCTCGCTGCACTCCTTGGCCAGCGGGCCGCAGCCGAGGAACATGATGCGCGACTGCATCAGGCGCATCTCGGATGTCTTGAAGAAAATAATGCGTGCCGTGAAGATGCCGACCGCCGCCAGGCCGAATACCAGCAGCAGGATGCCGCGGCCGAAATACAGGTCGGGAGCGATATAGAACACCAGGGTCAGGATCAGGAAGCCCATCAGGAAGGCCGGCATCAGCTTCATGAAGAAGGGATGGCGCAGGCCCTCGTCGAAATCGAGCTGGTACATGCCCATGGCGCTCATGCTGAAGCTGACCGCCACCGCGAAGGCGATCGCCGAGGCCATGAAGTGATCGAGTTGCAGGGTCCGCGCCGGCGTGCTGACATCGATGAAGTGCATGGCTGCTCCCGCATAGGCGGCGCCGAGCAGGATCAACATCTCTACGAACAGCAGGACGAATACGATCTTCGACACATAGTGATTAGAGATCCGAAACATGTTATTCCCCAGAATTTATTATTGCTTCACTACTAGCTGAGTTGGCAAAACGACCGCTAGAACCGCATTGAATGGCAGCGCGCGCATGGTCTCACACAATCGCCATAACCTGTCGCGCTCGCAAAGAGATGTTGTATTTACGGAAAAAACGAGGGTCTCGCTCGCCTCCTGGTCAACAAATTTTCCTACACAACATTATCAATATAGCAAAGATTGAGATTTGTTTCTCTATCGCCATATGTACCGTGCGCAAGAGTGTGCGTCTTTCCTGAGGGCAACGTCGATGACGTGGCGCCGACCTCCATCTGCCGTTCAGTGCCGGCCGACCTGCCCGCCATATTAGGTCAATGCTGTGTAGTCTCGATGACTTATCGTCTGTGCAATCAAACCTGGCGAACCACCGTCGAACCATGCATTTTATACATCATGCAGGAGGTGATTTTTTGCTATATTTTTAACAGTAAATATAGCACGGAAACACAACCGGACTCAACGACGCTTCACTGCCGCGTCAGGTCGATGCAACACGCATATGACAGGTTCCCATCGCTCCCTGCGAAAAGAGAGAGAAATTTTAGCATTGACTCAACAATATACAGCGCAACGATGGATATCGTGCGCTATTGCTTTAAAGCCAATATTGATTTAAAGCAAGTTTGAGCATCAGATTTTTGCCCCAGCCCGCGGTGCATCCACCACCGGCACCGGGTCGGCAACCGCCGCCATCCTCGGGCCCCGGCTGCCTGCACCTATGAGCAGGGGAAATAGCCGTGGCATCAAGGTTTCGGCAATTCGATAGACAACGACAAGCACGGCCGTCACCAGCAATGGCGCCATGATCCAGTACAGGGGATAGGGCAAGGCGCTGCCATAGCGACCGTACAGGATCCAGGTCAGCAGCAGCAACGGCGCATGCGCCAGGAACATGAAGAAGCTGTATTTGCTCATGCCGGCCAAGCATGGTCCGAAGCGGCTCGCCGCCAGCCAGGCGGTCGCAGGCCAGATCAGGAAGGGAGCGACCAGACGCAGATAGGTCGTGTTCGCGACACGGAAATGCACGATGGCGGCGCAGGCGAGCAGGAACAACAGGAAGCACGGCATTGCAAAGCGGTCGAGCAGGCGCAGGTTCCAACCGCGCACGGCTGCCATGCCGCCGACATAGAAGAGGACGGCCATGATGTCGCGCAGCACCAGCACGCCATCATAGTTTTTCAAGAACACCACCGACACCAGGACCAGGCCCGGCCACGCATAGTTGCGCAACAGCCAGCCGAACGCAGGCGCGAGCAGGATCAGCACCAGCAAGTCGCGCAGGAAATTCAACGGGTAATTAATAGGCGACGCGGTCAGGCCGAACGCCGCATTGAGCCAGGCCATCGGTTCGAATGGCCACAGCTGCGCCGACATCTCGATTCCGGCAGCCATTTGCGCCCCCAGGGCCAGCGGCACCAGCGGCAGGTTGAAACACAGGAAGGGCAGCAGGATCGTGCGCGCCTTTTTACTGAAGAGGCGCGCCGGCGCACGGTCGAGGGCGGCGCCAAACAGCAGAAAGCCCGAGATGACGGTCAGCACCGGAACGGTGGCGCGGAATACGGCGAGCTGGAAAAAGGCCTTGGTGGCGTCGAACCAGCCGTTGCCGATCTCGGCCATGGGCACGTACTGTGGCGTATGCAGCATGATGACGCCGAAGATCATCACGAAGCGAAGAACGGCGATACGGTCGCGAAGGCCACGGTCGAGAGTCATGGAAGGTCCTCTTTCAAGAGAGCGAAGCGTACGCAGGGAGGTCGCCGTACACGGGCGCGTGATATTGCCGGATCGCGCCTACCGGCGGTGATCGGTCCGTCAACTTTCTTACATTAAAGTCAACAACTGGCAATGTCAATTGTGCGCATGCACCATTCCACAAAAGTGTGCGATGCGACGACGACGGGCGGAATCGGACGCGGGGCGGCGACATGCCGGCGCATACGGAAAGATCGGGAAGAGAAAGGGGAAAAAGGGGAACTGCTTGGCGGCAATTATGCCGGAATGGCGCGGCTGGCTGGGATCGAACCAGCGACCCTTGGCTTCGGAGGCCAATACTCTATCCACTGAGCTACAGCCGCGCTGGAGGCGTGACGAAGGATACAGTCT
This sequence comes from Massilia oculi, assembly GCF_003143515.1. NCBI lineage: Bacteria > Pseudomonadati > Pseudomonadota > Betaproteobacteria > Burkholderiales > Oxalobacteraceae > Massilia > Massilia oculi. Next base: position 2,889,835 of record NZ_CP029343.1, read on the forward strand.
TTCCGCAAGTACGTCCATGGGAAGAAGCGGAAAAACCCCTACACCGAAGCAGGATTACACTATAATAAGATGCTTGACGGCATTTGCAAAAAGCCACTAGATCGCAGTGCCCCAGTGGCCGGTTTTTTTAATTGAATTAAGGAAATCATGAGCGACGCACACAACGAACACCAATCCCTCATCCGCACGCCAAAACAGCTCGTCGTCGCCGTCACGGGATTTTTCCTGGTTATTGTTCTAGGCATCATATTGCTGGTCGTTTTCGTGACCAGTACCGCTACCACAGGCGCCGGCACCGACAGCCAGAGCGCCGAAGCGATCTCCAACCGCATCCGCCCCGTCTCCGAAGAAGGATTCACCCTGGTCGACGCCAACGCGCCGCGCGTGCTGCAGGCCGGCGGCGCCGTCTATGCCGCCACCTGCGCGGCCTGCCATGACAGCGGCATGGCAGGCGCGCCGAAGACCGGCGACAACGCCGCCTGGGGCGCGCGCCTGGCGCAGGGCTATGACACCATTCTCAAGCACGCCATCGAAGGCATCCGCGCGATGCCGGCCAAGGGCGGCAACCCGGACCTGGACAACCTGGAGGTCGAGCGCGCCGTCGTCTTCATGACCAACAAGAGCGGCGCCAGCTTCAAGGAGCCGGCCGAGCCCGCGCCCGCCCCGGCAGCCGCCGAGGCGCCGGCCGCTGGCGCCGCTGCGCCGGCCACTGCAGCAGCTCCGGCGCCAGGCGCGGCGGCAACGCCCGCCCCGTCCGCTGCAACTACCGCCGCGCCAGCCATTGCCAGTGCCGACGCCGGCAAGAAAGCCTACGATTCGGCCTGTATCGCCTGTCATGGCGCTGGCATCGCCGGTGCGCCAAAGTTCGGCGACAAGGCGGCCTGGACGGCACGTCTCGGCCAAGGCGGCAACGTAATGTACGAGCACGCGCTCAAGGGCTTCCAAGGCAAGACCGGCTTCATGCCGCCGAAAGGCGGCTCCACCCTTCCCGATGCGGACGTCAAGGCGGCCGTCGATTACATGGTCGCCGCCGTGAAATAAAGTACGCAGCGACAGCGCATTGCGGCAAAAAAAAGCACCCGGTCGGGTGCTTTTTGTTTTAAAAAGATCATGAACGTTGCCTTGGCGCAACGCAACAATACCATCTTGCCGATCAATGCTGGCGGCGTCGGCGCGCAGCCAACATTGCCATCATTCCAAGCCCGATCAGCAATACGCCGGCTGGTTCAGGAACCGCAGCAGGCCGCTCACTGACAAAGAAATCGAAATTGATGCCCAGGATGCCTTGTCCACCTAGGGCTGCGCTCTCGAATACCAGATCCGCGGTCGGGAAAAAACCATCCCAGGGGGCGGCCTGGCCAACCTCATCGACAAGATTGCCGGAATCGGTCAACAGTTTACTATTGGAATCAAGAAAAGAAACGCGCGCATCATAAAGGAATACCGAACGCAGCAAATCCAAGCCGTCGCCAAACGTTCCAATACCGTAGACACCGGTTTCATCTGCCACCGGGAACAGATCGCGATCGGCGCGCAACTGGATACTGATGAGCGAGCGGCCATTACCCAGCTCGGTTTCGGATTCCGAGACAGTAATCGGCAAGAATTCCCATGCGCCGAGTTCGCTTATTCCATCGAAAGTGGCAAGAGCATAAAAAGCTTCGTTGCTATTATCCCGGTCGAGATACAAGGAATACGTCGATCCTGCTGCGACGACAGGCGCGGCAACGGCGGCCTGGGGCGCCAGTGCCAGGGTTGCCATCATGACAAGGATCGATCCAATCAATCTGTACACATTTCTCTCCTTACTAAAAACATCGAATGCTTAATTTCTAAGCAATAAGTATGCCGAGTACCTTTTCTTTGGAAAATCAATTGCTTGAACAGGCATCGTCGGAATCGTCCCTCTGCGCTGTAAAGTATCCCGACAGCACCTTTCGGCAGCGAGATCCGCTAACGCGCCCCAGTCCCGCTCGCTGACGCACCTGCCTTTTTCGATCCCGACTCCCTCCATCGCTGCATCTCGCTCCTGCCTTGCATCCGCATTTCTATTTGAAATGTATGTGGATTCATGCGTGATCCATTCGTACGCGTCTCTGCGGAGTTTTTCTCTTTGGCGATCAGGAACCGTCGATACCGGCTTCCCGAACCACCATTTATTCTTTCAGGAAATATTAAGCAGGCCTCCTTGAAAGCACATCGCCACTAAAAAAATGATTGCAAGAAATAGTTGCACTTTATACTCGATTATTCGCAATTGTTAAACATTTCCATTTTGCACTGTCACAATTCGTTACAAGTGTCTCCGAGTAAACATCGTATGCTTCAAAACTTTCCAGCAGGAATAATTCCATTTGGAATTTCTTTACAGGACTAAATCACATGCAACGATTCCGCACCAATTCGTCGAGCAAATCCGTCAACTTTCGCCTGAGCGCCGCGTTGCTGATGGCGCTGGCGGCTGTGGGCGGCGCCTCGGCCGCCACCCTGTCGGTGGGCCCGGGCAAGACCTATGCGGCGCCGTGCGCCGCCTTTGCCAAGGCCAAGGCCGGCGACATCGTCGAGATCGACGGCAGCAAGACCTATAGCGGCGACGTCTGCGCCATCAGTACGAGCAAACTCATCATCCGCGGCGTGAACGGCCGCCCGAAGATCGATGCCGCCGGCAAGAACGCACAGGGCAAGGCGATCTGGGTCGTCAAGGGCAATGACATCACGGTCGAGAACGTCGAGATGTTTGGCGCGAAGGTGCCGGACAAGAACGGCGCCGCGCTGCGGCTCGAGGGCACCAACTTCACGCTGCGCTCCTCTTACCTGCACGGCAATGAAAACGGCATCCTGAGCGGCACCAACACCAGCAGTCATATCGTGATCGAATACAGCGAGTTCGGACGCAATGGCGGAGGTGACGGTTATTCGCACAACCTGTACATCGGCAACGTCGGCAGTCTTGTGTTCCGCTACAACTACTCGCACGATGCCTGGGTCGGCCACAACCTGAAGTCACGCGCCCGCGTCAATACCATCAGCTACAACCGCTTCTCGAGCACTCCGTCGGGCAGCCTCAAGGCCGGCACGCCGAGCTACGAGATCGACCTGCCGAACGCCGGTACCGCCTATGTGATCGGCAACGTGATCCACCAGCCTGCCGTCCACAACAATCCGGGCATGCTGGCCTACGGCATGGAAGGCGCGACGAACCCGGGCAAGGACCTGTATGTCGTGAACAATACCTTCATCAATGACGACAGCTCGCGCGGCACCTTCGTGCTCGTCGGCAGCAAGGTCACCACGCCTGTCCTGCTGCAGAACAATATCTTCAGCGGCATCGGTAGCGTGACCAGCCAGGGCAGCGCCATCCAGAAGAGCAACTACCGCTCGGTGGCCGCCGGTTTCGTCAACCGCGCGCTGTTCGACCTGCATCCGCTCGCCAATGCGCTGGTGATCAATGCCGGCACGGCGCCGGGCAAGTCGGCGGCCGGCGTCAGCCTGGCGCCGACCGCGCAATACAAGCATACGGCGGCCAGCGAGAGCCGTTCGGCATCCGGCGCACTCGATATCGGTGCGTACGAGGCCTCGGGGTCGACGTCGACGCCATCGAACCCGGCGCCGGCTCCAGCCCCGTCGCCGGCGCCGGGCACGCCCGAAACCTGGAACCAGTGCGCCACCGAGGGTTATACCTGTTCCTTCACCGGCACCCGCGAAGTGCGCTTCGGTGTATCGGGCGCCTACAGCACCAAGGTCATCACCGCCAAGACCGCCTGCACCACCAAGGTGTTCGGCGATCCGAAGAAGGGTATGTCGAAGACCTGCAGCTATTCCAGCCTGGCGCGCTGATCGACCGTCCTGCGCCACGGCGTGGGACGAGCATGACGCACCGGTCGCCCTACCTCGCGGCGCTCTTCCTGGACACCAGGCGCCAGTACAGCTGCTTCGCATACGGTTCTGGGCGCGACTGCATCGCGATCAGGTCTTGCAGCAGCCGTTCGGGAGCACGCCGCATGATGCGCGCGACCGGCGGCACGGCAAAGTTGCGGCGCGCGATCTGCTCGGCGATTTCCTTGTTCAGGAGCGAGGACTCCTTCAGGACCAGGGCGATGAACAGGTCGCGCACGCGCCGGTAGGCCGCAAGGTCGAAGGCCCGGTTGTAGTTGTCGAGCTTGCCGGCGATCTCCAGGGTCAGCTGGGTCCGCAGGCATTTCCAGCAGGTCGAGCAGTTCACCACGCCCGCCTTCGGCTTCACGCAGACGTCGAGCGTGTCGAACGTCGCCGGTTCATCGGCAATCAGCTCGGTCTTTTCGAAACGCGTGAACTGGCCGCCGGCCGAGATGCACTGGGTGGTCTCGGTCGACAGCAGCGCCACGCCGACCGCGTCGGAGAAGCCCATGTACTCGGTCTCGTTGACGAAGGCATCCCGGTAATGCACCGCCGATGAATAGAGGAACTTGGCGCAGGCATTCTGGAACAGGAGCGCGGTCGCACAGTTGCGGATGGTGTGGGTCTTCTCGAACTTCGAGCGCATCACCTCGTCAAGATTGGACGTCACCGGAAGGAACGGCAGGCCCATCGCGCGGCTCTCGAGCCGGCGGTAGCGTTCCTCGAAGATCTGCTGGTCGTTCCCGGTCTGGCCGTGGGAACCGACATTATTGAACAGCAAGTGGGTTACCCGGAACTCGGGCGGCACGTCCTTCGTGTGGCTGAGGATGGTTGCGAATGAGTCGACCCCGGCCGAAAAGCCGGTGAACACCCCGGCGCCGCCATGCGTCCTGGTCGTCAGGCGCCTGGCGACGATGGCAATCGGCTTGCGCGCCGCCTCGAGCGTGCGCAGGAAGGCCAGGTAGTATTGCGTGACGTTGTAGTACAGCTGGCTGGACAGTTCTCCCTCGACCACGATGTCGAGGCCCTCGCGCATCGCGCGCGGCAGCAATACCAGCAGGAAGCTGTCGGCCGCATCGACCGGCCGCAACGGCGTTTCGAACCACAATGTCTCGTCTCCGCCGGGAAAGCGGAGCCGGGCACTGATCCTGTAAGGTCCCTCCCCCTCGATGCGGGGCGGCTCGATGGTGACTACGCTGTTCATGTGCGATCCACGTGGCGATGCAAATATTGCAAAAGTATAACTTATCTCCTGCGCACGGGGCGCACGCAATTTTCTCCAGTGCAATCGATCAAGCCGAAAAAAGGGCCCGGCCGACTGCCCGGCCGGGCCCTGTACGCTGATGGGACTACCCCGGAAACGGGGTCGCCATGCTTACCAGATGATCACGCGATCCTTCGGCGCCAGGTACATCTTGTCGCCCGGCTTGACCCCGAACGCCTCGTAGAATCCCGGCTGGTTCTTCAGGGTGCCGTTGGCGCGGTACTGCGCCGGCGAGTGCGGGTCGGTCTTGATCTGGGCGATCTGCGCCGGCTCGCGCATCTTGGTGCGCCACACCTGGCCCCAGCCCATGTAGAAGCGCTGGTCGCCGGTGAGACCGTCGATGACGGGCGCCGGTTTGCCCTTCAGCGAGATCTTGTAGGCTTTATAGGCGATCGCCAGGCCCGAGTTGTCGCCGATGTTCTCGCCCAGGGTCAGTTCGCCGTTGACGTTATAGCCTTCCAGGGGACTGAAGGCGGCGTATTGCGCGATCAGCGCTTTCGTCTTCTCGCCGAAACGCTTGCCGTCTTCCTCGGTCCACCAGTTGCGCATATTGCCGTCGCCGTCGTACTGCGAACCCTGGTCGTCGAAGCCGTGGCTGATCTCGTGGCCGATCACGGCGCCGATGCCGCCGTAGTTGACGGCGTCGTCGGCATTGGCGTCGAAGAACGGCGGCTGCAGGATCGCGGCCGGGAACACGATCTCGTTCAGTTCCGGGTTGTAGTAGGCGTTGACGGTCTGCGGCGTCATGCCCCACTCGTCGCGGTCGATCGGCTTGCCGAGTTTGTTCAGTTCGCGGTTGTATTCCACTTCGCGCGAACGCATCACGTTGCCGACCAGGTCATCGCGCTTGACGGTGAGCGCGGTGTATTCCTTCCACTTGTTCGGGTAGCCGATCTTCGGCGTGAACTTGGCCAGCTTGGCCTGCGCTTCCTTCTTGGTCGCGGGGCTCATCCAGTCCAGGGTGTCGATCGACTCCTTGTAGGCGGCCAGCAGGTTGTTGACCAGCACTTCCATGTGCGCCTTGCGCTCGGCCGGGAAGTGCTTGGCCACATACAGCTTGCCCACCGCGTCGCCCAGGCTCGACTCCAGGGTCGAGACGCCGCGCTTCCAGCGTGGCTCCAGTTGCGGGATGCCGGCCAGGGTGGTGCCGTTGAAGGCGAAGCGCTGGTCCACGAACGCCTTCGACAGGTAGTTGGCGTAGCCGTTCAAGGTCTGGAACTGCAGATAGGCTTTCCAGGTCTCCAGCGGTACGCGACCAAGCACCTCGGCGAAGCCTTTCAGGTAGGTCGGCTGGCTCACGATCAGGTAGTCGGCCTTGCCCTGCAGGCCCGAGGCCTTGAGCCACTGTTGCCAGTCATAGCCCGGCGCCATCGCGGCCAGCTTGTCCAGCTCGACCTTGTTGTAGGTCTTGATCGGGTCGCGGTTCTCGACCTTGGTCCACTGGACCCTGGCCAGTTCGGTTTCCAGCGCGACGATGGCCTTGGCGTCTTTCGCCGCGTTCTTGCCGCCGGCCAGCGCCAGCATCTTCTCGACGTGCTGCTGGTACTTGGCGCGGGTGTCGGCCAGCTTGGCGTCGTCGGTTTTCAGGTAATAGTCGCGGTCAGGCATGCCCAGGCCGGCCTGGTACAGGTCGGCCACGTACTTGGTCGAATCCTTGGCATCCTGGTGGATGAAGAACACGAACGGCACATTCACGCCGATGCGGCCCAGGTGGGCGAACATGGCCGGCAGTTCGGCCTTGCTCTTGACCGCGTTGATCTTGCCCAGTTCGCCGGCCAGGGGCTTGGCGCCCAGCTGTTCCAGGCGCGCCTCGTCCATGTAGCTGGCGTAGAAGTCGCCGATCTTGCGCGCCTCGGTGCCGTTGGCCGCGCTCTTTTCCATGGCGGCCTTCTCGATGATGGCGCGCAGCTGCGGCAGGGTGTCGTCGCGCAGCTGGTGGAAGGCGCCCCAGGTCGACTTGTCGGCCGGGATCTCGACCGTCTTGAGCCACTTGCCGTTGAGGTGTTCGAAGAAGTCGTCCTGCGGACGCACGCCCGCCTCGATGTACTGGGTCGCGATTCCCGACGCGGCGCCGGCCTTGGCGGCGCTGGCATTGGCGGCAGTGGCAGTGGCAGGGGCGGCGCCGGCGCCGGCGCCGGATTCTGCGTGCGCGAAGGAAGCCACCAGCACGAGTGCCGCGGCGCTGAACAGATGTCGTTTCATGGTTCTCTCTCTCTTTGTTGTGAGTGCAATGCAAAACGGGCCGGCGCTCGTGACGCCGGCCCGTCGATGGGACCAGATTACCAGATGATGACGCGCTCTTCAGGCGGCAGGTACATCTTGTCGCCCGGTTTCACGTCGAATGCCTCGTAGAACTCCGGCATATTGCGCACCGTGCCGTTGGCGCGGAACTGGCCCGGCGAATGCGGGTCGGTCTTGACCTGGTTGATCTGCTGCGCTTCGCGCATCTTCGAGCGCCACACCTGGCCGAAGCCCATGAAGAAGCGCTGGTCGCCGGTCAGGCCGTCGATCACCGGCGCCGGCTTGCCGCCCAGCGACAGCTTGTACGCCTTGTAGCCGATCGACAGGCCGGCGTTGTCGCCGATGTTCTCGCCCAGGGTCAGCTCGCCGTTGACGTTATAGCCCGGCAGCGGGCTGTAGCCGTTGAACTGCTTGACCAGCTTGTCGGTGCGGGCCTTGAAGGCGGCCTTGTCCTCGGCGGTCCACCAGTTGCGCAGGTTGCCGTCGCCGTCCGACTGGCTGCCCTTGTCGTCGAAGCCGTGACCGATCTCGTGGCCGATCACGGCGCCGATCGCGCCGTAGTTGACGGCGTCGTCGGCGCGCATGTCGAAGAACGGCGGCTGCAGGATCGCGGCCGGGAACACGATCTCGTTCATCGTGCTGCGGTAGTACGCGTTCACGGTCTGCGGCGTCATGCCCCATTCGGTGTGATCGATCGGCTTACCCAGCTTGCCGATATTGCGCTCGTACTCGAAGGTCGAGGCGCGCATCGCGTTGCCGACCAGGTCGTCGCGCTTGATGGAGAGGCGCGAGTAATCGCGCCATTTGTCCGGATAACCGATCTTCGGCGTGAACTTGGCCAGCTTGGCGCGCGCTTCCTTCTTGGTCGCCGGGCTCATCCACTCCAGCTTGTCGATCGACTGACCATAAGCAATGATCAGGTTCTTGACGAGCTGTTCCATTCGTTCCTTGCGTTCGGCCGGGAAGTGCTCCTTCACGTACAGCTTGCCGAGCGCCTCGCCCAGCGCGCCTTCGACGGTGGCCACGCCCTTCTTCCATTCCGGACGCTGTTCGGTCACGCCGGTCAGCGCGGTGCCGTAGAAGGCGAAGTCCGCGTCCACGAAGTCCTTCGACAGGTAGGGCGCGTATTCGCGCAGCAGCTGCCATTCGAAGTAGGACTTGACGGTCGCCAGGTCGGTCTTCGCCAGCAGTTCCGTCAAGCCGGTGAAGTAGCTCGGCTGGTTGACGATGATGTAGTCCAGCTTGTTGCCCACGCCGGCCGCGCCCAGGGCCGCCTTCCAGTCGTAGCCCGGCGCCAGCTTGGTCAGTTCGGCCACGCTCATCTTGTTGTAGCGCTTGACCGGGTCGCGGTTCTCGACCTTGGTCCACTGCACCTTGGCCAGCTCGGTCTCGAAGTCGACGATGGCCTTGGCCTGGGCCGCGGCGTTCTTTTCGCCGGCAAGCAGGAGCGTCTTCTCGACGTGCTGCTGGTACTTGGCGCGGATCTCCGCCAGCTTGGCGTCGTCGAGCTTCAGGTAGTAGTCGCGGTCGGGCATCCCCAGGCCGCTCTGGCTGATGTAGGTCGCGTACTTGGTCGACTCGCGCATGTCCTGGCCGACGTAGATGCCGTAGGGGCTCGAGACGCCGATCCTGGCCAGGTGGGCGGCCAGGCCAGGGATGCCCTTCTTGTCCTTCAGCGCGCGGATGCGCGACAGCTCGCCGGTCAGCGGCTTGTAGCCCAGGGTTTCGCGGCGCTCGGCGTCCATGAAGCTGGCGTACAGGTCGCCGATTTTCTTCGTTTCGGCGCCGGCCTTGGCGCCCGTGTCCTTTTGCGCCGCCTCGATGATCGCCAGCAGCTGCGGCGTGGTGTCTTCGCGCAGCTTCATGAAGGTGCCCCAGCTCGAACGGTCGCTCGGGATCTCGGTCTCCTTGAGCCACTTGCCGTTCAGGTGGGTGAAGAAGTCGTCCTGCGGACGCACGCTGGTGTCGATGTACTGGGTGTCGATGCCCGAAATGACGCCGGCCGGCGCGGCGGCGGTGGCGGCGGTGGCCGGCGCAGCGTCGGCGGCCATGGCCGGCGCGGCGAATGCAGTCATCAGGGACAGGGTCAGGGTGCTCAGGAGGTGTCGCTTCACGGGATAAATCCTTACTTGCAGTGCGATTGCAGGGGTGAATCGGTTCCGGCCGGATGGTCGGCAAAAAATCATTCTAGCGGTTCGGCAATAAGCCTCGCTGGGGAAGCACGTATTTTTACTTTTCGATACACGGCACACATGTGTTTTCGCGTATGCATGTGTTGGGCGATGACAACAGGATGACAAGTGCATCCCGTATCCGCCAAAGAGCGAATGTACAATCTGTGCAGAGGCAGCCGACTAGATCGCACCATGTGCGAAAACGGAACCGGAAAGAAAAAAGCCCGCGGTGGAGGCCGCGGGCAAAGACCACTTCAAGAGTGGAGAGAGAGAAAAACTGGTTCCAACTATAGGCTGCCTCATCCGCACGCTCTTCTACTCTTACAATTGCTTACCATCGTAAGACCGGGTGCAACAACTTCGCCGCCCGCCTCCCCTGCCTCCTCTGCCTTCATTCCGGGTTGATCGCTTTTGCGCCGTCGCCCGCAACCGTTCACGAACCGGTTTATACTGGCCTTGCGCTACCTCAGGCATAAGCTCGCGCCTGCCGGTTCCGTGCGCAACGCGTGCCTCAACGGATCAACACCATGGGTTCCACCTTCAAGAATTTCTGCCTCGTCGGCCTGGGCGTGATCGCCGGGGTCGGCCTGACCATGCAATTCTCGGCCCTCGCCTTCAAGCCGCCGGTCGACGCCAGCATGCCGATCGCCGAGCTGCGCCAGCTGGCCGACGTCTATGGCGTCATCAAGTCCACCTATGTCGAGCCGGTCGAAGACAAAGCCCTGCTGTCCGAGGCGATCGCCGGCATGGTCGCCTCGCTCGACCCGCATTCGGCCTACCTCGATCCGCGCGCCTACCGCGAGCTGCGCGAGGGCACCGAGGGCCGCTTCGTCGGCCTCGGCATCGAGATCGCCGTGAGCGAGGACGGCTATATCGAGATCGTCACCCCGATGGAAGATTCGCCGGCCTACCACGCCGGCATCAAGGAGGGCGACCTGATCACCCGCATCGATGGCCACCCGGTCCAGGGTACGCCGATCGACGACGCCATCAAGCGCATGCGCGGCGAGCCGGGCACGCGCGTGACGCTCACGGTCGCGCGCAAGGACGCGCCCGAGCCACTGAACTTCACCATCGAGCGGCGCGAGATCGTGCAGAAAAGCGTCAAGGCGAAGATGGTGGAACCGGGCTACGCCTGGCTGCGCATCGCGCAATTCCAGGAACCGACCGTGGACGACATGGCGGCCAGGCTGCAGGCGCTGTACCGCGAAGACCCGGACCTGAAAGGCCTGGTGCTCGACCTGCGCAACGATCCGGGCGGCCTGTTGCAGGGCGCGATCGGCGTCGCCGCCGCCTTCCTGCCGAAGAACGCCGAGATCGTGTCGACGCATGGCCAGCTGCTTGAACAGCGCCAGCGCTTCTACGCGCGGCCCGAGTTCTACATGCTGCGCAGCGGCGCCGATCCGCTGGCCACCCTGCCCCCGGCATTCAAGGACTTGCCGATGGTGGTGCTGGTCAATACCGGCTCGGCCTCGGCCTCCGAGATCGTGGCCGGCGCCCTGCAGGACTACAAGCGCGCCGCCATCCTGGGCAGCCAGACCTTCGGCAAGGGCTCGGTGCAGACCATCCGCCCGATCGGACGCGACGCCGCGGTCAAGCTGACCACCGCACGCTACTACACCCCGGCCGGGCGCTCGATCCAGGCGCGCGGGATCGTCCCTGACTTCCCGGTCGACGAAACCCTGGAAGGCGACGGCCTGAATGCCCTGCGCATGCGCGAAGCCGACCTGCAGCACCACCTGTCGAACGGCTCGGGGCCAGAAGTCGCCACGCGCGAGGACGACATCGAGGAGCAGATGCGCCTGCTCGCCGAGGCGCGCACCCGCAAGCCGCTCGACTACGGCAGCGCGGACGACTTCCAGCTGGCCCAGGCCCTGCGCCATCTGAAGGGCCAGGAAGTGGTGCTGTCCAGGCGCGCCGAGCCCTCCACCACCCTGGCCCAGCAAGGGCACAAAGGCGAATAACGGTGAAGAAGCGCGACTGAACAGTCCCTGCGGCAGCCGATTCCCAGCTATGCGCCGAGCGTGTAGAATCGGCGCATCTTGCGCACAACCGTGCTTATTTTCCCTGAAAGTTTGCTGAATATGAAACCTGTCGTCATCAGCGGCACCGGCCTGTTCACCCCACCGCACTCCATCTCGAACGACGAGCTGGTGGCAGCCTTCAACGCCTATGTCGAGCTGCACAACCAGGAACAGGCCGCGCGCATCGCGGCGGGCGAAGTGACGGCGCTGGAACCGTCGAGCAGCGCCTTCATCGAGAAAGCGTCGGGCATCAAGTCGCGCTACGTGATGGAAAAGAGCGGCATCCTGGACCCGAGCCACATGACGGCGCGCATCCCCGAACGGGCCGACGACGAGATCTCGGTGCAGGCCGAGATGTGCGTGGCGGCCGCGCGCGAAGCGCTCGAACGCGCCGGCAAGGCGCCGCAGGACATCGACATGGTGCTGGTCGCCTGCAGCAATATGCAGCGCGCCTATCCGGCGATGGCGGTGGAGGTGCAGGAGGCGCTGGGCATCGACGGCTTCGGCTTCGACATGAACGTGGCCTGCTCCTCGGCCACCTTCGGCATCGCCACCGCGGTCGACGCGGTGCGGGGCGGCCGCGCACGCGCGGTGCTGGTGCTGAACCCCGAAATCACCAGCGGCCACCTGAACTTCCGCGACCGCGACAGCCACTTCATCTTCGGCGACGCCTGCACCGCGATGGTGATCGAGGCCGCGGAGACGGCAAGCGGCGCGCACCAGTGGGAAATCCTCGACAGCCGCCTCAAGACCAGCTTCTCGAACAATATCCGCAACAACTTCGGCTTCATGAACCGCTTCGACGAAGCGGGGATCGGCCAGCCCGATAAACTGTTCCGCCAGCAGGGCCGCAAGGTGTTCAAGGAAGTCTGCCCGATGGCGGCGGCAACCATCGCCGACACGCTGGCGGCGGCCGGCCTGGAAACCAAGGACGTCGCGCGCTACTGGCTGCACCAGGCCAACCTGAACATGAACCTGCTGATCGTGCGCACCCTGCTGGGCCGCGACGCGACAGCCGACGAAGCGCCGGTAATCCTGGACAGCTATGCCAATACCTCGTCGGCCGGCTCGATCATCGCCTTCCACCGCTACCAGGACGACCTGCCGGCGGGCGCCAATGGCGTGATCTGCTCGTTCGGCGCCGGTTATTCGATCGGTTGCGTGGTGGTGCGCAAGAAGTAAGCCACTGCGAATCCACTTCGAATCCGCATCGGCGCGGCTCAAAGCCGCGCCGCCAGCTCCGCCCCTTCGCGGATCGCACGCTTGGCATCCAGCTCCGCCGCCAGCGCCGCGCCGCCGATCTTGTGGAAGCGCGGTCCACCCGTGGCCCCATCGGCCGGCATCAGGTCGGCCAGGCTTTCCTGCCCGGCGCAGATCACCACATTGTCCACCTCGAGCAGGCGCGCTTCGCCCCCCACCGTGATGTGCAGGCCGGCGTCGTCGATGCGCTCATACCCCACGCCGGCCAGCATGGTCACGCCGCTGCGCGCAAGCGTGGCGCGATGCACCCAGCCCGAGGTCTTGCCCAGGCCGGCGCCTGGCCGCGTGGTCTTGCGCTGCAGGAGCCAGACCTGGCGCGGCGGATGTGGCGGCACGGGCGGCGCCAGGCCGCCGGGCGTGGACGCCAATGGGTCGACGCCCCACTCCTTCATCCAGTGCGCGACCGGCACCGGCAACGGTACTTGCGGATCGTGCACCAGGAATTCGCCGGTATCGAAACCGATGCCGCCGGCGCCGATGATCGCCACCCGCGCACCGATCGGACGGCCGCCCTTCAGCACGTCGATATAGCTCGCGACCATCGGATGGTCGATGCCGGGAATCGCCGGCTTGCGCATGCGGATGCCGGTCGCCACGATCACGTCGTCGAAGCCCTGGGCCAGCAATTCATCGCGCGTGATCCGACAGTTCAGGCGAATCTCGACGCCCAGCAGTGCGAGGCGACGGCCGAAATAACGGATCGTCTCCGCGAATTCCTCCTTGCCCGGGATGCGCATCGCGATATTGAACTGGCCGCCGATGCGGTCCTCGGCATCGAACAGGGTCACCTGGTGCCCGCGTTCGGCCGCCACGGTCGCCGCCGACAGGCCGGCCGGCCCGGCGCCGACCACGGCGATGCGACGCGCCGTGGCGGCCTTGCGGAACACCAGTTCGGTCTCGTGGCAGGCGCGCGGATTGACCAGGCAAGTCGCGCGCCGGTTGGAGAACGTATGGTCCAGGCAGGCCTGGTTGCAGGCGATGCAGGTATTGATCTCGTCGCTGCGGCCGGCGGCGGCCTTGGCGACGAAATCGGCGTCGGCCAGGAAGGGCCGCGCCATCGAGACCAGGTCGGCGTCGCCGCGCGCCAGGATGTTTTCCGCCTCATCCGGCATATTGATGCGGTTAGAGGCCACGACGGGAATGCCGACTTCCTTGCGCAGCCGTCCCGCGACCCCGGCGAAGGCGGCGCGCGGCACCGAGGTGACGATGGTCGGGATGCGCGCCTCGTGCCAGCCATAGCCGGTGTTCAGGATCGTCGCGCCGGCGCCTTCCAGGGCTTTGGCGGACAGCACGATCTCGTCCCAGGTATTGCCGCCTTCGACCAGGTCGAGCACCGAATGGCGGTACATCAGGATGAAGTCCGGCCCGACCGCGGCGCGGATGCGGCGCACCGCCTCCACGGCGAGCCGCATGCGGTTCTCGATCGGCCCGCCCCACCGGTCGGTGCGGCGGTTGGCGCGCGCGCACAGGAACTGGTTCAGCAAATAACCCTCGCTGCCCATGATCTCGACGCCGTCGTAGCCGGCCGTGCGCGCCAGCCTGGCGCAGCGCACGTAGGCGCGGATCGTCGCTTCGATGCCGGCCTCGGTGAGCGCCTTCGGCTTGAAGCGCGAGATCGGCGACTTGATGCTGGATGCCGACACCACGAAGGGCTGGTAACCGTAGCGGCCGGCGTGCAGGATCTGCATCAGGATCTTGCCGCCCTCCTCGTGCACCGCGCGCGTGACGCGCCGGTGATTGGGCACGTCGAAGAGGGAGTTCAGGGTGCCGCCAAAGGGCAGCAGCCAGCCCTGGCGATTGGGCGAGATGCCGCCGGTGACGATCAGGCCCACGCCGCCGCGCGCGCGTTCGCGGTAGAAGGCGGCCAGCTTGCCGTAGTTGTAGAAGCGGTCTTCGAGCCCGGTGTGCATCGAGCCCATGATCGCGCGGTTCTTCAGGGTGGTGAAACCCAGGTCGAGGGGCTCAAGCAGGCGAGAATAGGTAGCAGTAGTCATCGCGGCATTACACCGCGATTTTCTGGAGTCGTGCGTCTAAACGACCCGATCAGGGGCGCGCCGGCATCAAGCCAGGTGGCTTTCGCGGTCGCGCAGTTCGGCGAAGCTTTCGATGCTGCCGATGCTGACCACCACCGGATTCAGGCTGGCGCCGGGCGACATCGGGCGCCAGGCGAACTGCCATTCCTTTTCGCGCGCCTGGCCCAGGCTCTTGGTGAAGGCCGCGCCCAGCGGCGAACGGTTGCCGTACTCGATGGCGCCGTCG
The DNA here is from genome assembly GCF_003143515.1 of Massilia oculi. Lineage (NCBI taxonomy): Bacteria > Pseudomonadati > Pseudomonadota > Betaproteobacteria > Burkholderiales > Oxalobacteraceae > Massilia > Massilia oculi. The sequence goes on from NZ_CP029343.1 coordinate 2,904,933, forward strand.
ATGCCGGCCCAGTTGGGCAGCAGGCGCTGCACGGCGCGGTGCAGGCGCTCGCCGAATTCCTCGGTGTTGTGGATCACCAGGCAGGCGTCGCTCGGCGTGATGATGTCGAACAGGCGCTTGTCCCAGACGGTGGAAAACGACACGTGCAGGAAGCCGCCATTGGGCTCGAGGCGGAACTGGCCGGTCTTGAGCGCGTTTTCGAGTTCGGTGCGCAGCGCGTAGCGGTGCAGGGTCGGGGGGCGTTGGTAGTCGTGCATGGGATTCTTTCTTGCCGCGTTCAAGGCTGGGTGGTCGGCGATGGAGGTGGCGGCGGTGGCGACTGCAGCATCATGATGGCCTGGTGCTGCATGCGCATGAACTTCGATGCGATGAAGATCTCGCGCAAAAAATAGACGAAGCTGCTGATCAGGGCGATCATCGCGAACACGAAGCAGGCGGCGATGTACTGGTCGAGCGGAATGCCGGTGGTATCGCCCGCGAACAGCATCGCGATGACCACGCACACCAGCAGGCCGCAGGCGGTGCTGGAGGCGATCGCGAAGTTGATCAGGTGCGAGCGCTGGTAGAGCAGTTCGAGTTCGCTGGAAAACTCGGCATTGGGGCTGACCTTGAGCCGGTCCTCGAGCACGCGCGTGCGGTCGATGATGCGCGCCAGCCGGTTGGTCAGCACGGTCAGCTTGGTGGCGACGCCGGTGAGCAGGAAAACCGGCGCGATCGCCAGCTGGATGACGTGGCCGATGTCGCTGATCTGGATATTCATAAGAACACGTTCGAATTGTTGTGGTGTGCCTGGTGACTAGTTTAGCAGTCCGCGTCCGCGGGCTGCAGTTTCATTCGAAACGGCCGAGGCGCTTGAACTGCTCGGTCGCCGCCACCAGCGCGCGCGCGATCCCCGCTTCCAGAGCGCCATGGCCGGCATCGGCGATCATCTCCAGCTTCGATCCCGGCCACGCCGTGTGCAGGCGCCAGGCCGACAGCGGCGGGCAGATCACGTCGTAGCGGCCCTGCACGATCACCGCCGGCAGGTGGGCGATGCGCGCCAGGTCGCGCATCAGCTGGTCTTCGTCCAGGAAGGCGCCATTGAGCATGTAGTGCGATTCGAGCCGGCCCACGCCCAGGTCGAGCGTATCGTTCGCCACTTCCTCGGGCTGCGGCAGCAAAAAGACGCGCCGGCCCTCGAAGCGGCTCCAGGCGCGCGCGGCCGGCCAGTAGACGTCCGGATCGTGGCACAGCAGGCGGCGCGCATAGGCCCCGAGCAGGTCGTGCCGCTCATCCGGCGGAATCGGGGCCACGAATTCCTCGTACAGCTCGGGATAGAACCAGCGCACCTCGTTGATGAACCAGTCCACCTCGGCGCGGGTGCACAGGAAGATCCCGCGCAGCACGAAGCCCAGGCAGCGTTCGGGATGGGCCTGGCCATAGGCCAGCGCCAGGGTCGAGCCCCAGGAGCCGCCGAACACCAGCCACTGCTGGATGCCGAACAGCGCGCGCAGGCGCTCGATGTCCTCGATCAGGAGCTGGGTCGTGTTGTTGCGCCACTCGCCCAGCGGCGTCGACTTGCCGGCGCCGCGCTGGTCGAACAGGATCACGCGGTAGGCGCGCGGATCGAAGAAGCGGCGGTGCTGGGGCGACAGGCCGGCGCCCGGTCCGCCGTGCAGGAACAGCACCGGGATGCCGTCCGGATTGCCGACTTCTTCCCAGTAGATCGTGTGCATCTCGTCCACCGCCAGCATGCCGTGGCGGATGGGCTGGATCGGCGGGAACAGCGACGGCGGCGTGACGGGCATGGCGGCTCTTGTTGGCAGTGATTCAAGAAGCCGATTGTAGCGTAACGACAGCGGCTTTCAGAAAAAGGTATTGAGCGCGTAGCGCACCGTGTAGGCGTCGTCCACGGCCAGCAGCAGCGGCCACTTGTCGAAGGTGGTGCAGGGGTGGGAAATGCCGCAGCCGACCAGGTCGCCGACCGCAAGGCTATCGCACAAGGGGTCGCCTTCCGGCAACCTCAGGTAGGCGTGCTGGTCGTTCATCTTGACGATCGTGCAGCCGGGCGGCAGCGCGGCCGGCGCGGTGTTGCCATCCGCAGCGCCGTCGGGGCACGCCGTGTACAGCGGGATCGGCAGGTCGGCGTCGTAGGAGGCGTCGCGCTTGCCCATGGTGAGAATGGCCAGGGTCGGCTCGGGGCGCGACTGGACCGTGCTCCAGACTTCGAGCGCGGGCCTGAGCCCTTCCTGCTGGCCGCCTTCGCGCGCGTTCAGCTCCTCGATATGGCGGCGGTACATGCCATGGTCGCTCGTCAGGTAACAGCCGCTGCGCAGGATGGCGCGTACTGGACGCGACAGGCCGGCCACGTCCCGGAAACCGCGCGCCACCAGGTCGAAATAGGACGAGCCACCGGCCGAGACCAGGATCTCGGGCATGGCGAACAGGCCCTCGCCATCGGCGCCGCGTACCAGCGCGACCAACCGGGACAGAAAATCGTCGACCTGGCGCAAGTCGGCGGCGCGGTCGTCGCTGACGAGCAGGCCTTCGTAACCCTCGAAGCCGGCCAGCGCCAGGCCGTCGGCTGCCGCGACGGCGCGCGCCACCTCCATCGCTTCCTGCGGCGTGCGGCAGCCGGCGCGCTTGCCGGCCAGGCCCAGCTCGACCAGCACGGGGAGCGGACGCGCCAGCCGGTGCGCCGCGACCGCCTGCGCCAGGCGCGCCACGCCGGCATGCGAATCGGCCAGCACGATGCACTCGAAATCCGGATCGCCATGCAGCAGTGCCAGCACCGCCTCGATATCGCTGCGCGCCACCAGCTGGTTGGCCAGCAGCACGCGGCGCACGCCGAAGCGGTGCGCGACCTGGACCTGGATCGCGGTGGCGAGGGTGATGCCCCAGGCGCCATTCGCCAGTTGCGCGCCGAACAGCTGCGGGCTCATCGTGGTCTTGCCGTGCGGCGCCAGGGTGACGCCGTGGCGCTCGCAGAAGGCGCGCATCCAGGCCAGGTTGTGGCGCAGGCTCGATTCCCTGAGCACGGCAACCGGATAGCTGGTATCGCCGCGCAGCACATTCCACCCCTGCACGCCGATCGCGCCCTGGCGCAGCGGTTCGCGCAGCGGCAGGCCCTTGGCGCCGGGGAGCAGCAGCTGTTCGTCGAGGCTGGACAGGGCGAGGCCGCCGTGGGGCAAGGTGTGCATGATCGGCTCCGATAGCAAGTTGGTCGTCTATTGTAATCGGCGTAAAAAAAGCACCGCCTCAGCGGTGCTTCGTGTGTCGTCCTGACGGATCAGGACATATGCTGCCCGCCATTGATGGCGATATTGGCGCCAGTGACGAATGCAGCCTCGTCCGACGACAGGTAAGCCACCAGGCCCGCGACTTCTTCGGGCTTGCCCAGGCGGCCCATCGGAATTTGCGGGATGATCTTGGTTTCCAGAACTTCGCTCGGGATGTCCATCACCATCTTGGTGCCGATATAGCCCGGCGAGATGGTGTTGACGGTCACGCCCTTGCGCGCCACTTCCAGCGCCAGCGCCTTGGTGAAGCCGTGCATGCCGGCCTTGGCGGCCGAGTAGTTGGTCTGGCCGAAGGCGCCCTTCTGGCCGTTCACCGACGAGATATTGATGATGCGGCCCCAGCCGCGCTCGACCATGCCGTCGCAGACCGGCTTGGTCATATTGAACACGGAATCGAGGTTGGTCTTGATCACGGCGTCCCAGTTGACCTTGTCCATCTTTTTGAAGGTCATGTCGCGGGTGATGCCGGCGTTATTGACCAGCACGTCGATCGGGCCGACGTCGGCGATCACCTGGCGCACGCATTCCTGGGCCGCGTCGTAATCGGCCACGTCGCAGGCATAGGCCTTGAAGTCATAGCCCTGCTGTTTCATGGCGCCGAGCCAGGAGTCGACCTTGGTATTGCCCGGCGAAAAAGTGGTGACGACCTGATATCCCAATGCAGCCAGTTTGATGCATACCGCTTCGCCCAGGCCGCCCATGCCGCCGGTTACTAATGCTACTCGAGCCATTGTCTTCTCCAGTTTTATTGTGTCACTTCACTTCGCTTGAAACCGACGGCGCTATCAGGAGGGCCGTCGCTACCGTCATCAGGCCGTCGTCAGTCGCGCTCGACCGCCAGCGCCACGCCCATGCCGCCGCCGATGCACAGGCTCGCCAGGCCGCGCTTGGCGTCGCGGCGGATCATTTCGTGCAGCAGGGTCACCAGCACGCGGGCGCCGGAAGCGCCGATCGGGTGGCCCAGGGCGATCGCGCCGCCGTTGACGTTGATCTTGGACGTGTCCCAGCCCATCTGCTTGTTGACGGCGATCGCCTGGGCGGCGAAGGCTTCGTTGATTTCCATCAGGTCGACGTCTTCGTGGGTCCAGCCGGCCTTCTTGAGGCACAGCTGCGAGGCCGACACCGGCCCCATGCCCATGATCGACGGGTCGAGGCCGGACGAGGAATAGGCCTTGATGCGCGCCAGCGGAGTCAAGCCCAGTTCTTTCGCTTTCGAGGCGCTCATCATGATCACGGCGGCGGCGCCGTCGTTGATGCCCGACGCATTGCCGGCGGTGACCGAACCTTCCTTATTGAACGCCGGACGCAGGCTGGCCAGCGCCTCGAGGGTGCTGCCGTGCTTTGGATATTCATCGGTGTCGAAGACGGTCGTGCCCTTCTTGGTCACGATCTCGACCGGGATGATCTCGTCCTTGAACTTGCCTTCTTTTTGAGCAGTTTCGGCCTTCAGCTGCGATTGCAGCGCGAATTCGTCCTGCTCGGCGCGCGAGATCTCGTATTTCTTGGCGACGTTCTCGGCGGTGACGCCCATGTGGTACTGGTTGTAGACGTCCCACAGGCCGTCGACGATCATGGTGTCGGTGAGCTTGGCGTCGCCCATGCGGAAGCCGTCGCGCGAGCCGGCCAGCACGTGCGGCGAGGCGCTCATGTTCTCTTGCCCGCCGGCGATGACGATCTGGGCGTCGCCGCAGCGGATCGCCTGGGTCGCCAGGTGAGTGGCCTTGAGGCCGCTGCCGCAGACCTTGTTGATGGTGTAGCCGGGCACCATGTCGGGCAGGCCGGCCTTGATGACGGCCTGGCGCGCCGGGTTCTGGCCCACGCCGGCGGTGAGCACCTGGCCCATGATGACTTCGCTGACGGTTTCGGGGGCGATGCCGGTCTTGGCCAGCAGGTGCTTGATCACTTGCGCGCCCAGTTCGGCGGCTGGAATCTTGGCGAGGGTACCGCCGAATTTGCCGACGGCCGTACGACCGGCGGCGACGATGACTACGTCTTCCATGTTCAATCTCCGTTCAGCCGGCCGCGGCCGGCAACATACAGAATTCCCTCGGACTCGGCGCGCCATTCTGCGATGGCGGGCTCTGTGCATGGGATCGATAAAAACCTCAAGTGTCGGAATGAGGAGCCCATGCTGCTGTTAAAGCATCAGCAATCTTAGCAGTTTATTCATCAAAAACAACATACCAATCGTGCGGGTTTGATCTGGCGCATGACTTAATTTTTGGTTGCTGACAAACGTTCAATTTCTGTTAGGAATGATGCGTGCGCTTCTGTCCTTTTCTATAATTTTCACAGTAGAATGCACAAGCGCAACGCCAACCACACCGTTTTATGCCTAAAACCACGCTTCCCATCGAAATCAAGATTTCCACGGTCGTTGCCATTTCCACGATCCTGCACTCGGCCGACCCGGAAGCCATCGACTCCGCCCTGGAACAGATGACCGGAGGCGTATCGGACTTCTTCGAGGACGAGTTCGCGGTGATCGACGTGGCCGCGATCGCGCTTGAGGCGCCGCGGCTCGACTGGGCGGCGCTGGTGTCCCTGCTCAAGAAATACCGCCTGAACGCGGTCGCCGTGCGCGGCGCCAGTCCGGCGATGGTGGAAGCGATCCGGGCCCAGGGCCTGGCGCTGGACGACGGCTCGAGCGGCGTGCGCGCCAGCGGCCATGCGGCTGCGCCTCCCGCCCCTGCCGCGCCCGAACTGGCTGCCGCAGCGGCTCCCCCGGCGGCCGCTGCGCCAGCCCCGGAACCGGCCGCCGCCCAGGCGCCGGCCGCCCTGCCGCTGGTCATCGACACGCCGGTCCGCGCGGGCCAGCGCATCTATGCCCGCGGCACCGACCTGATCGTCACCGCCGTGGTCAACAATGGCGCCGAATTGATCGCCGATGGCAGCATCCACGTGTATGCGCCGCTCAATGGCCGCGCACTCGCGGGAGCGTCCGGCAATCCGGACGCGCGCATCTTCGCGCTGTCGATGCAGCCGGAACTGGTCTCGATCGCCGGCGTGTACCGCACGTTCGACGAAGGTTTCCCGTCCGACCTGTCGCGCCAGCCAACGCAGATCCGGCTGGTCGGCGACCGGATCGACATCCAATCGCTGGCTCCGGCACCTCGCGCCTGATCCCCGAACTGAACAGATACTGTAAAGGACTTTTTTGTGGCACGAATTATTGTTGTGACGTCCGGCAAGGGCGGTGTGGGCAAAACGACCTCGAGCGCTAGCTTCTCCACCGGGCTGGCCATGCGCGGCCACAAGACGGCAGTGATCGACTTCGACGTCGGCCTGCGCAACCTCGACCTGATCATGGGCTGCGAACGCCGCGTGGTCTACGACCTGATCAACGTCGTCAATGGCGAAGCGACCCTGAACCAGGCGCTGATCAAGGACAAGCACTGCGACAACCTGTTCATCCTGCCGGCCTCGCAGACGCGCGACAAGGACGCCCTGTCCGAAGAAGGCGTGGAGCGCGTGCTCAACGACCTGGTCAAGATGGACTTCGAATTCATCATCTGCGATTCGCCGGCCGGCATCGAACACGGCGCGCTGATGGCCCTGACCTTCGCCGACGAAGCGATCGTGGTCACCAATCCCGAAGTCTCGTCGGTGCGCGACTCGGACCGCATCCTGGGCATCCTGCAGGCCAAGTCGCGCCGCGCCCAGAGCGGCAGCGAGCCGGTCAAGGAACACCTGCTCATTACCCGTTATTCGCCGAAACGCGTCGAAGCGGACGAAATGCTGTCTTACCAGGACGTGCAGGAAATCCTGCGCATCCCGCTGATCGGCATCATTCCGGAATCGGAATCGGTGCTGCACGCCTCGAACCAGGGCAACCCGGCGATCCACTTCAAGGGGACCGACGTGGCCGATGCCTACGAGGACGTCGTCGCGCGCTTCCTGGGCGAAGACCGCCCGCTGCGCTTTACCAACTACGAAAAGCCGGGACTCTTCCAGCGCATTTTCGGAGCCAAGTGAGATGGCATTGCTTTCATTCCTCTTCCCCGAAAAAAAGAAGAGCGCGACAGCCGCCAAGGAACGCCTGCAGATCATCATCGCACGCGAACGGACCAACCGCGCCGGTCCGGATTTCCTGCCGGCCCTGCACCAGGAGCTGCTGGCCGTGATCTCGAAGTACGTCAAGGTCAACCCTGACGACATCAAGGTCTCGGTCGACCGCCAGGGCAACCTGGAAGTGCTGGACGTGAACGTGGTGCTGCCGGATACCTGACCGGCGCCGCGCTTCGCCCATCGATGCCCGCCCCGTGCGGGCATCGTCTTTTGTGATGGGCATTTCTTGAGTGAGACGATCTTCATCATGACCCGTCTCGCCTCCCACCCCGTCCCGGACGCCACCGGCAATGCCCGCGAAGATGCGCTGGCGGATTTCGCGCGCCACCTGGTGACGACCCGCGGCACCGTGGACGCGGGCAGGGTCGAGGCGGTGAAGGCGGCCGGGGTGAGCGCTGCCCAGGTCGTCGACCTCACCCTGGCGTCCACCCTGCGCAGGATGGTCAGCTCGTCACATCACCAGCACCGGCTCTTTCGCCGGCCCACTGACCGCCCCGCCATTGACCTGTACAGTGGCGGCGGCGTCGTCGTTCTCCTCCACCGGCTGCGGCGCCTCGCCCGCGGCCTCGGCCCGCTCCAGCTCCTGCACCACCTTCACGCAGGCTTCCACGTGCTGCGCCCCCATGCGCTTGAACAGCGTGTAGCCGATCGCCGCCGACGCGATCTGGCCGGCCAGCGGCACCATCTTGGCCGTGGTCTTGACCGCCATCCGGCCGGCCACGACCCGGAACAGGCGCGCGACGGCGCCGCGCGTCACCAGTTTGCCGACAAGCATGCCTCCCACCGACGCCGCCGCCTTGTAAGCGATCACGCGCATGCGTGGGTGCAGGCGTTCGATCTGCTTCTGGGTCAGGCCGAATTCGGCATTGATCTGGTCGACCAGGGCCGCGAAACCCGTAATATCGGCCAGCAGGTCGAGGCCGGGCACCGGCACCGCAGCCACCGCCGCCGACATCGCGGCGCGTTTCCTGACCAGCGCCAGGCAGCGGCTGCGGGTGGCGTCGATCTCGGCGCCGCTGACGGGGACGCGATCCTCGGACACAGCGGTGTTTTTGCGTGTAAACAACATAATTTCCCCCTATACATTATCTGAATGACATATAAAATTCAGTCTACGCCTGTGGGGAGATTTTCTGCGTGGTCCCGTTAACACAACACTCGCATAGTACAAATGTCACCTTTTGGTGTCTGAGCGATGTTTATCAGTAGCATCGTTTTGTGAAAGTCTGATATATTTGGTTTAACTTTGTAGGAATCTTCCTACATAGGCAACCACACAACATTTCGCCCGTCATGAAGATTGCCGTCCTGGAGCAAGACCGTCCCCAAGCCGACCTGATTTGCCAGGTCCTCAGCGCCGCTGGCCACAGCTGCCAATCGTACGACAGCGCCAAGGAATTACTGGGGCAGTTACGCAAGGACAGTGCCGACATGCTGGTGATGGACTGGAATGTCCCGGATATGGAAGGCGGCGAAGTGCTGCGCCGCGCCAAGGAAAAGCTGGCGTCCACCGCGCCGACCATGTTCCTCGTCGGGAATAACGCCGAAGACGACATCATTGCCGGCGTCACCGCCGGCGCCGACGACTACCTGGTCAAGCCGCTGCGCCGCGGCGAGCTGGTGGCGCGCGTCTCGGCCCTGCTGCGCCGCGCCTATCCATCGCAGAACAGCGCCGAGCAGCTGCAGTTCGGCCCGTACACCTTCGAGACCCGTCCGGGACGGCTGCTCAAGGACGGTTCGGTGATCGACGTGACCCAGAAGGAGTTCTCGCTGGCGCTGCTATTCTTCAGGAATATTGGCCGCCCGCTGTCGCGCGCCTACATCCACGAATCGGTGTGGGTCCGCGAAAACGACGTGCCGTCGCGCACCATGGACACCCACGTCTCGCGCGTACGCAACAAGCTCCATCTGCGGCCAGAGAACGGCTTCCGCCTCGTGCCGGTCTACAGCTATGGCTACCGGCTGGAAAAGCTCGGCGCCTGAGGCGAGAGCCTGAAGCCCTGACAGCAAGAGGGTATAATGGCCGCAGTCCATTGACCCTCGCTCTCCCTCCGAAATGCAACTGCTTGCCGTCGGCCTGAACCACACCACAGCACCGGTCTCGCTGCGCGAGCAACTGGCGCTCGCGCCCGACCAGATCGGCACGGCGGTGCAGTCGGCGCGCGGCTGGTTCGCGCGCCAGGGTTCCACCGGCGGCGAAGAGGCGGCGATCCTCTCGACCTGCAACCGCACCGAGATGTATGCGGCGATCAAGCTGCCCGATCCGCTGGACGCTTCGGCCCAATTTCTGGCGCATTATCATGCGCTCAACTACGCCGAGCTGCGCCCCCACCTGTACCTGCTGCCGCAGGACGACGCCGTGCGCCACGCCTTCCGCGTCGCCTCGGGCCTGGACTCGATGGTGCTGGGCGAACCGCAGATCCTGGGCCAGATGAAGGATGCGGTGCGCACCGCCGACGCCGCCGGCGGCCTGGGCACCTATCTGCACCAGATGTTCCAGCGCACCTTCGCGGTGGCGAAGGAAGTGCGCACTACCACCGAGATCGGCGCCCACAGCGTGTCGATGGCCGCCGCCGCGGTGCGCCTGGCGCACCGCATCTTCGACCGCATCGCCGACCAGCACGTGCTGTTCATCGGCGCCGGCGAGATGATCGAGCTGTGCGCGGCCCACTTCGCGGCCCAGAACCCGAAATCGGTCACCATCGCCAACCGCACCATGGAGCGCGGCGAGGCGCTGGCCGCCCGCTACAACGGCCGCGCGATCCGGCTGGCCGACCTGCCGGACAACCTGCAGCAATTCGACATCGTCATCTCCTGCACCGCCTCGACCCTGCCGCTGATCGGCAAGGGCCTGGTCGAACGCGCCGTCAAGGCGCGCCGCCACCGCCCGATGTTCATGGTTGACCTGGCCGTTCCGCGCGATATCGAACCCGAGGTCGCGCGCCTGGACGACGTGTTCCTGTACACGGTCGACGACCTGGCCCAGGTGGTGCAGACCGGCATGGAAAGCCGCCAGGCCGCCGTACGCCAGGCCGAAGCGATCATCGAGACCCGGGTCCAGTCCTTCATGCACTGGGTCGGCGACCGCGCCGTGGTGCCGGTGATCCGCGACCTGCACGAATCGGGCGAGGCCTTGCGCCAGGCCGAGCTGGAACGCGCGCGCAAGATGCTGGCGCGCGGCGAGGATGCCGAAGCCGTGCTCGAAGCGCTGTCGAAGGGGCTCACCGCCAAGTTCCTGCACGGCCCGCAACAGGCCCTGCACCAGGCCCAGGGCGACGACCGCGCGCGCCTGGCCACCCTGCTGCCGCAGCTGTTCCGCGGCCGCCGTTAGCGCCCCGATTCTCCCGGCGGCCCCGCCCGCCCTGCGCGCCCAAGCGCGCAAGCCGGCCCTTCGCTGCGGCCTCCCGACCATCTTCCTACCGAGACTGCCCATGAAACCTTCCATGCTGTTCAAGCTGGACCAACTCGCCAACCGCCTCGTCGAGCTGGATGAACTCCTGATGAGCGAAGGCGCCACCGCGAACATGGACAGCTATCGCAAGATGACGCGCGAACACGCCGAGCTGTCGCCGCTGGTGGCGGTGTACCGCCAGTACCAGGGCGCGTTGGAAGACACCGCCGCCGCCGAGGAACTGCTGCAGGATCCCGAGATGAAGGAGTTCGCCCAGGAAGAAATCGAGGGGGCGAAACAGCGCATGGCGGACCTGGCGCTCGAACTGCAGAAAATGCTGCTGCCGAAGGACGCCAACGACGAGCGCAACATCTTCCTCGAGATCCGCGCCGGCACCGGCGGCGACGAATCGGCCCTGTTCGCGGGCGACCTGCTGCGCATGTACACCCGTTTCGCCGAGCGCAACCGCTGGCAGGTCGAGATGGTGTCCGAGTCGCCGTCCGACCTGGGCGGCTACCGCGAAGTCATCGTGCGCGTGGTCGGCAACGGCGCCTATTCGAAACTGAAATTCGAGTCGGGCGGCCACCGCGTGCAGCGGGTGCCGGCCACCGAAACGCAGGGCCGCATCCACACCTCGGCCTGCACGGTGGCGGTGATGCCCGAGGCGGATGAAGTCGAGGACGTCGACATCAACCCGGCCGACCTGCGCATCGACACCTACCGCGCCTCGGGCGCCGGCGGCCAGCACATCAACAAGACCGACTCCGCGGTGCGCATCACCCACCTGCCGACCGGCCTGGTGGTGGAATGCCAGGACGACCGCAGCCAGCACAAGAACAAGGCCTCGGCCATGAAGGTGCTGGCGGCGCGCCTGAAGGACGCCCAGCTGCGCGAGCAGCAGTCGAAGGAAGCGGCCACCCGCAAGAGCCTGATCGGCTCGGGCGACCGCAGCGAGCGCATCCGTACCTACAACTTCCCCCAGGGCCGCCTGACCGACCACCGCATCAACCTGACCCTGTACAAGCTCGACTTCATCATGGACGGCGACCTGAAGGAACTGACCGAAGCGCTGGCCCAGGAACACCAGGCCGAATTGCTGGCGGCGCTGGGCGACTAAAGCAACAAGCGAACTTAAGTCATTGTTAAGTTGCCAGATTGAAAATCGCGAAGCGTCGTTTGCAACGTTTATGCGAGAATAACGGCGATCCTGCCAAAGGCAGGGTGGACGGGTTTCCCGTCCACCCTGCCCGTTTTCAGAAAGCCACGCATGCCTACCAACCGCCAGGTCCTGTTCGCCATCTCGTCGATCTCGTTCGCGCTGATCGCCGTTGCCCTCTATCTGCAGCATGCCATGGAAATGCGGCCCTGCCCGCTGTGCGTGATCCAGCGCTACATGTTCCTCGCCATCGGCGTGTGCACCCTGGTCGGCGCCATCGGCGGCAAGGTCCGCGCAGCCACGATCCTGGCCCTGCTGGCGGCCTTTGGCGGCCTGGTCACGGTCGGCAAGCACCTGTACGTGATCGCCAATCCCGGCTTCTCGTGCGGCATCGATCCGATGGAGACGATGCTCAACAAGATCCCCAGCGCCGAATTTCTGCCGTGGCTGTTCCGCGCCGACGGCCTGTGCGAAGGCGCAACCGACACCATTCTCGGCCTGGCGATCCCGCAATGGTCGGCGGTCTGGTTCGTGGTGCTGACCGTGCTGCTGGGCTGGGTGCTGCTGCGGAACTTGCGCGCCGGGCGGGCATGATCGAGGCCGGCGCCACGCTCGGGCAGGTGCGGCTGTCGCTGCCGCTCGATCCGCTCGAAAACCGCATCCTGCTGTGCCATGCGCTGCGCCTGCCGCGCGTGGCCCTGATCACGCAGTCGGAACGCGTGCTCACGCCTGAAGAAGCGGCGCTCCTGGCGTCGCTGGTGCGGCGCCGCCTGGACGGCGAACCGATCGCCTACATCGTCGGCGAGCGCGAATTCTTCGGGCTGCCGTTCAAGGTGACGCCGGCGGTGCTGATCCCGCGTCCGGACACCGAGCTGATCGTCGAACTCGCGCTGGAGCGCCTCGCGCCGCGACAGCGCGTGCTCGACATGGGCACCGGCAGTGGCGCGATCGCCGTCGCCCTCGCCCACACGCGGCCGGATGCCGACGTCACGGCGCTCGACGTGAGCGAGGAGGCGCTGGACGTCGCGCGCGCCAATGCCGTCGCCAACGAGGCGCGCGTGCGCTTCCTGCGCAGCGACTGGTACGACGCCCTCGGCGCGGAGCGCTTCGACCTGATCGTCTCGAACCCGCCCTATATCGTGGCCGGCGACCGCCACCTGATCGAGGGCGACCTGCGCTTCGAGCCGATCGACGCCCTCACCGACCACGCCGACGGCCTGTCCGACCTGCGCACCATCGCCGACGGCGCCGGCGCGCACCTGGAACCGGGCGGCTGGCTGCTGCTCGAACATGGCTACGACCAGGCCGGGGCGGTGCGCGATCTGTTGAAGGCACGCGGCTACGGCGAAGTGCAGAGCTGGCGCGACCTGGCCGGCATCGAGCGGGTCAGCGGAGGCCGCCGCAGTGCCTAGGGCGCCTGGGGCGCGCACCCCTCGGGACGGGCTTGTTAGAATGACCAGTCCTGATTCCGGAGCATGCATGCGCATCCTGTTCGCCTCCCTCGTCCTGCTCGCGCCGCTGCACGGCGGCGCCGCGGTCGTGCCACCTGCTCTGCCCGCACTGCCCGCGCCGCCTGCCGTCACCCCGGATGCGCCGCTCGAGCAGCCGTCCGTGCTGGCCGCCCGGCTCTACGAGCGCGACTGGCAGTGGCAGCTGCGCCATGCGCCCGAGAAGGCCACCGCCCTGGGCGAGCATCGCTACAACGCCTGGCTATCCGACACCTCGCTGGCGGGACGCGCGGCCGCGCTCGAGCACGAGCGCGCCATGCTGGCGGCGGCGCAGAAGATCGACCGCGCGCAGCTGGCCGGCGAAGACCAGGTGTCCTACGACCTGTTCGTGGCCGACAAGGCGCGCCTGATCGCCGCCGGCGCGGCGCGTCCTTTCGATCCGCTCCCGATCACCGCCTACGACGGCCTGCAAGTGCGGCTGCCGCGCCTGGTCGCGGAGATGCCGTTCGCAAACGACGCCGATTACCTGACCTATCTGGCGCGCCTGCAGGCGCTGCCGGCCCACGTCGACGGCCTGATCGAGCAGCTGCGCGCCGGTCAACAGGCCGGCTGGACGATCCCGAAGGCCGCCATCGCGCCGGTGCCGGATGCGTTGCGCGCGCTGCGCGAGAAGTTGGCGGACGGGGCGCTCGGCGCGCCCTTCCAGCGCATCCCGGCGACCGTCGCCCCCGAGGTGCGCGAACAGTTCCGCGCGGCCGGCAAGGCGGCCCTGGAACAGCAGGCGGCGCCGGCCCTGCGCAAGCTCGAGGACTTCCTGCGCCGGGACTACGTGCCGGCCGCGCGCGACAGCACCGGCGCCGCGGCGCTGCCGGGCGGCCCGGAGTGGTACGCCCAACTGGTGAAGGACAGCACCACCACCGCGATGACGCCGTCCCAGGTGCATGCGCTCGGCCTGCAAGAGGTCGCGCGCATGCGCGCCGAGATCGAACGCCTGATCCCGCGCACGGGCTTTCGCGGCGGCTTCGCCGAATTCATCGCCTTCGCGCGCAGCGACCGGCGCCTGTTCTTCGTCGACGCGGCGGCCCTGCTCGACCGCTACCGGCGCACGCTGGCGCTGGCCCAGGCGCGGCTGGGCCGCGTGGTCACCGTCATTCCCAAGGCGGGCGTCGTCGTCAAGCCGATGGGCGGCGACAGCGGAAACGCCGGTCAGCCGGCCGCCTATTACGAGGCCGGCAGCGCGGCGCGCAGCGCCGCGCTGGTGGTCGACACGGCGCGCCTGAACGCGCGTCCGATCTGGCAGGTCGACACCGTGGCCCTGCACGAGGCGGTTCCCGGCCACCACCTGCAGGTGACGCGCGCCCAGGAACTCGAGCTGCCGGCATTCCGGCGCCACGGCTGGTACGACGCCTACGGCGAAGGCTGGGCCACCTATGCCGAAGGCTTGGGGCTGGATCTCGGCCTGTTCCAGGATCCGTTCTCGCTGTTCGGGCACCTCAACGAAGAGATGTTCCGCGCCGCGCGCCTGGTGGTCGACACCGGCATCCATTCGCTCGGCTGGACGCGCCAGCAGGCGATCGACTACCTGAACACGCATACCGCCAATCCGCCGGCCGACAACGAGGCCGAGGTCGACCGCTATATCGCGCGCCCGGCCCAGGCGCTGGGCTACAAGATCGGCCAACTGCGCATCCTGGCGCTGCGCACCCAGGCGCGCGCCGCGCTCGGCAAGCTGTTCGACCCGCGCCGCTTCCATGACGCCCTGCTCGGCGGCGGCGCGCTGCCGCTGCCCGAGCTGGAACGCCGCATCGGCCGCTGGATCGTGGCCGAGAAGGATCCGGCGACGCGCGCCGGCGCGCCGCAGGCCGCGGCCAGGGCGAATGTCGACGGCGACGCCGAATTCAATGCCGCATCCGAACCGGTGTCGACATGGGAACCCGCTTTCGAATTCGACTTCGTGCTCGACGGCGAGCTGCCGCCGGGCTACGACCCCGGGCCGTCGCCCGATTTCGAGCCGCCGGCCGCCGCGGCGCCGGCGCCGGCCCGCAAATCCTTCAGCGCGCCGCCCTGGCTTGAATGAGAGGGCGCCGGACGCGCAGTCCGTTTTTCGGTTAATCTCTGCACCAACCGAACTGGCAGTATAAGAAAGGAAACACTGTGTCGAACCAATTCAACCGCCGCCTGGCCCTGCTCGACGACGACGACCACCGCGCGCTGCTGGGCCAGGGCTTGCGCGGCATCGAGCGCGAAACCCTGCGGGTCGACGCGGCGGGCCAACTGGCGCGCACCCCGCACTCCCCGGCGCTCGGTTCGGCCCTGACGCACCCGCACATCACGACCGACTACGCCGAGGCGCTGCTGGAATTCATTACGCCGGCCGAACACGACATCGCGCTGGCGCTGCACCGCCTCGACGCGATCCACCGCTACGCCTACGCCAAGCTGGGCGACGAGATGCTGTGGGGCGTGTCGATGCCGGGCGAACTGCCGCCCGAGGAAGAGATCGAGATCGCCTGGTACGGCAAGTCGAATATCGGCATGCTCAAGCACGTGTACCGGCGCGGTTTGGCGCTGCGCTATGGCAAGGCCATGCAATGCATCGCCGGCATCCACTACAACTATTCGCTGCCGGAGCAACTGTGGCAGCTGTTCGCGCAAGAAGAAGGGATCGCCGAGGAACGCCGCCATGCGCTGCGCGACTTCCAGTCGGAAAGCTATATCGCGATGATCCGCAACTTCCGCCGCTATTCCTGGCTGCTGATGTACCTGTTCGGCGCGACGCCTGCGCTCACCACCAGCTTCCTGCGCGGCCGCGAACACCATCTCGAGACGCTGTCCGGCGATACCCTCTACCTGCCGTACGCGACCAGCCTGCGCATGAGCGACCTGGGTTACCAGAACGACGCCCAGTCCGGCCTGCGTCCGCACGAGAACAGCCTGGAAAGCTATGTCACGAGCCTGATGGATGCGGTCAACCGTCCCTACGAGCCCTACGCCAAGCTGGGCACGAAGAAGGACGGCGAATGGATCCAGCTGTCGACCAATGTGCTGCAGATCGAGAACGAGTATTACTCGACCATCCGTCCCAAGCGCGTGATCCGCACCGGCGAGCGTCCGGTGCAGGCCTTGTGCAACCGCGGCGTGCAATACATCGAGGTGCGCTGCCTCGACGTCGATCCGTTCGAGCCGGTGGGCATCGCCCTCGACACCGGCCGCTTCCTGGACGCCTTCCTGCTGTTCTGCGCGCTCGAGGAAAGCCCATTGATCAGCGCCCACGACAGCCAGCTGCACGCGCGTAACTTCGCGCGCACGGTCAAGGAAGGCCGCCGCCCCGACCTGACCCTGACTCGCGACGGGGCAGAAGTGCCGCTGAAGGACTGGGCGCTGGAACTGATCGAACGCATCCGCCCGGTGGCCCGGCTGCTGGACGACGGGCACAACGAGGGCGACGTGCACCAGGCTGCGCTGGCCAAGCAGAAGGCGAAGATCGAGGATCCGTCGCTCACCCCGTCGGCGCGGGTGCTGGAAGAAGTGCGCGCGCTCGGCTCGGCCGCGGCCTTCGGCCTGCAGCAGAGCCGCCTGCATGCGGCCACCTTCCGCGACAGTCCCCTGATGCCGGCCGAGGAAGCGCTGTTCGACGAGATGGCGGCCAGCTCGCTGGCCGAGCAGGCGAGCATCGAAGCGACCGACACGGGCAGCTTCGACGACTTTGTTGCGGCCTACAATTGCAGTAGGCTATGCTCCAACAACTGAGGTAGCCGCCAATCGCGGCATCCGTTCGAACCTGCAGCCGCGAGGACTACTTGCTCACGTTTTACAACGAACACCATGCCCAGCATGCCGGCCGCGTCGAGCCCGATCGCGGCGAGCTGGCGCCTTGTTCGGAAGAGCCCGAGCGCGCCGCCATCGTCCTGAAGGAATGCGAGCGGCGCGGCCTGGGCGCGATCGTCACGCCGCACGGCGTGCCGCTCATGACGCTCGAGCGGGTGCACAGCCCGCGCTACCTGCATTTCCTGCGCAACGCCTGGAGCGAATGGATCGGTCTCGATCCGCGCAATGCCGGCAAGGATGCCTTGCCGAGGGCATGGCCGGTGCGCACCCTGCGCTTCGATATCGAACCGGACGATTTTGGCGCGCGCCTCGGCCTGTATTCGATGGATGCGGGCACGCCGCTGACGAGCGGCACCTGGATCGCGGCCAAGACCGGCGCCGACTGCGCCGTCAACGCGGCCCATGCCCTGCGGCGCGGCGAGCGCGGCACCTTCGCGCTCACGCGCCCGCCCGGCCACCATGCCGGCAGCGATTTCTTCGGCGGCGCCTGCTTCTTGAACAATGCCGCGCTGGCGGCCCAGCACCTGCTGGACGACGGCCTGGAACGGGTCGCCATCCTCGACCTCGACTACCACCACGGCAACGGCACCCAGGGCATTTTTTATCATCGCAGCGACGTGCTGTTCGTTTCGATCCACGCCGACCCGCGCGTCGACTATCCGTTCTACCTGGGCCATGCCGACGAGACCGGCAGCGGCGCCGGCGCCGGCTACACGATGAACATCCCGCTGGCGCCCGGCTGCGGCAGCGGCGCCTGGTTCGCGGCCCTGGAAACCGCCTGCCTCAAGATCGCCATGGCCCGGCCGCAGGCGCTGGTGGTGTCGCTCGGCGCCGACACGGCCGCGCAAGGGCAGGATCCGCGCTTCGGCCTGCAGGGCGGCGACTTCCTGCGCATCGGCGAACGCATCGCCCACCTCGGGCTGCCGACGGCCTTCGTGTTCGAGGGCGGCAATGCCGGTCCCGAGCTCGGCATCCATACGGTCAACGTGCTGGAAGGTTTTGAAACCGCCGCCGAATGACCGCCGTTCCACATTCCACCCATCCTCTCTTCGCATTTCATGACCCCCCCAGCTCCACCTTCATCGACTGGCAATTCTCGCGCTTCGCCGACCTCTCGCCGTTCGACCTCTATGAAGTGCTGGCCCAGCGCCAGAACGTCTTCATCCTAGAGCAGACCTGCCTGTATCCCGACATCGACGGCCATGACCTGGACGCCCACCACCTGCTGGGCTGGCGCAGCATCGATGGCAAGCGCAGCCTGGCCGCCTACCTGCGCGTGCTGGCGCCGGGCGCCAAGTACGACGAGATGTCGATCGGCCGCGTGATCACCACCCCGGCCGCGCGCGGCACCGGCGCCGGCCGCGCCCTGATCGGCGAGGGCATCCGCCAGGCCGAGGCGCTGTATCCGGGCCACCGCATCCGCATCGGCGCCCAGCAATACCTGGAGCGCTTCTACGGCGGCTTCGGCTTCCAGACCGTCTCGGAACCGTATGACGAAGACGGCATCATGCACATCGACATGCTGCGCTAAGAACCTTCTCGTCAGTCGCAGCGGCGCGGCCGCAGGCCCGCTTCGCGCTCTTTCTTGGCCTCGCGGTCGCACTCGATCTTGCGCACCATCTCGAGGCTGTCCTTGCTGTTCTGGGTCGCGATGCGCTGGCGCTCGAGCGCATTGAGCTTCTCGTTGTCGCGCCGGGTCTGCTGCCGCAGCATGCACTCCGTGTATTCGCGCGAACCCTGGCGCGCGCCGAAATCGGCGCAGGTGCCGGTGTCCTCGGCGAGATGCATGGCGCGCCTTTGCTCGGGCGACTGGCATGCCGCCAGGCCCGCGGCCAGCACGGCGACGAGGCCCAGCGTCGCGAGGGGGCGGCGACCCGCGCCGCAAGATGGTCGATTCATGTTGTTCTCCTGTCTGACATTCGGTGGCCGGCCGGTGTGGCCGGAGGCGACGGCGTCGCCATGCACGACAGTAGAACAGCGCTGGATTGCGGGATCATGGAGTGCGCGGCGAAACCGGCCGGACCGGCGACAGGACGACGCGCGCAATCGTGCCGCCGCCGGGCGCGCCGAGGAGCGACACGTGGCCGCCGTGGCGCTCGACCACCTGCTGCACCAGGTGCAGGCCAAGGCCGCTGCCGGCCGAGCGCGGCCGCAGGCGGTGGAACGGTTCGAACACGCGCTCGCGCTCTTCCGGCGGGATGCCCGGACCATCGTCCTCGACCTCGAATGCCGGGCCCTGCACGCGCACCACCACGTGGCGCCCGCCATGCTCGATCGCGTTCTGCACCAGGTTCGTCGCCACCCGCTCGATCGCGCCGGCGTCGCCCCTCACCGGCCGCACCGGCTGCGCCGCGTCGACCTCGACCGCGATCGAGCGGTCGGCGGCGATCAGGAGCGGCGCCAGGTCGGCGGCCACGCGCCGCACCAGCGCGGCCAGGTCGATCTCTTCGTCGCGCCGCGCCGCGTCCAGGCGCTGCAGGTCGAGCATCTGCTCGGCCAGGTTGGCGAGCCGCTCGACGTCGCTACCGAGCCGGCGCGTGTCGGGGTCCCTGGAAGCATCGACCTTGACCCGCAGGATCGCGATCGGCGTGCGCAATTCGTGGGCGGCCGAGGCGATGAAGCGCCGCTGCCGCTCGTATCCTTCGTCGAGGCGGCCGAGCGCATCGTTCACCGCCCGCACCAGCGGCGCGATCTCGCTCGGCACCTGCGCTTCGCTGAGCCGCACGCCGCGCCGGTCGACGTCGATGCTTTCCGCCTCGGCGGCGATCCTGGCGACGCCGGCCAGTGAACGCCTGACGATCCAGGGGATGGCGACCAGCGACATCAGGACCATCAGCAGGAAGATCGGGAGCGCGGCGACGTTGGACGCCGCCAGCACGGTGAAGCCCACCTGCGTCAGCTTGCCGTGCCCGAGGATCGTCACCGGGCCGGCGGGCGAGTCCTCGCGGCGGATCACGGCGCTCAGCGCATGGGGCGCGTAGCGGTCGCGCACGTGGCCGTAGGAGAGATTGCGCAGCAGGCTGGTGGCGGCCGCATACTGCGCCGGCACCTGTCCGAAGCTGAGGCGGCGGCCATGGTCGTCCTCGGCCACGAACCACAGGTTCGGCGTCTCGGCGCGCAGCGCGGCCAGTTGCTCCGTCATGCGCAGCGCCAGGGCGCCGTCGTCCGCGCGCACGATGGCAGCGGCGATGACGGGCGTGATCCGCTCGTCGGTATACGGCCCTCCGCTATCGGCGCGCAGCGCCAGCGCGACGAGGAGCGGGATGCAGATGAACAAGATGGCGAACTGGAACAGCAGCGGCTGGACGATCAGCGGCCGCTTGAGCGAGGGCGGCCTGCGGCTCACGACCGCGCCTGCAGCAGGTAGCCGACGCCCTTGATGGCGTGGATCTCGATGCCGGCATCGACGGCGGCCAGCTTGCGGCGCAGGCGCGAGATATGGGAGTCCAGCGTGTTCGACTGGATCGCGTCGTCGTAGCCATACACGGCCTGTTCGAGCGATTCGCGCAGCACGGTGCGCCCGCGGCGCTTGACGAGCGTCGCCAGCACGCGCAGTTCGCGTCGCGCCAGGTCCAGCCGCACGCCCGCCACGCTCGCCTCGTCGTTGGCGACATCGAACACGAGCGCGCCGACGTGGATTTCCTCGGGACCGAGTTCGGCGGGACGGCGCCGCACCGCGCGGATGCGCGCGAACAGTTCTTCGAGCGCGAACGGCTTGACGAGGTAATCGTCCGCGCCCTCGTCGAGGCCGGCGACACGGTCGGTGACTTCGCCGCGCGCGGTCAGCATGATGACGGGCAGGCCGGGATTGGCGGCGCGCAGCAGCGGCAGCAGGGACAGGCCATCGCCGTCGGGTAACGTTCGGTCGAGCAGCACCAGGTCGTACGCATGCAGGCGGCTGGCCTCGCGCGCCAGCGCCAGCCGGTCGGCATGGTCGACAACGTATTTTTCGCGCTCCAGCGCGCCGCGCACCGTGTCGGCGAATTCGGTTTCGTCCTCTACCAGCAGAATTCTCATCGGGCATCTTCCATGGACAGGTGGCTTGGCGGCATGCTGCGCGCTCGGGTGAGCATACCTGCCGCGCATTGCGGCAACATGGCGTGCGCCCTCCTGTTCAGGTCCTGATGGCTGCGCTTGCTCCTTTCCAACGATACACTACTGCGCGGACGCGCCCGTTCAGATGATCCGAGGTCAGCAAGCGCACGGCGGCGGATCGAGCCGCACGTACTGGCAGTCCTCGCGGTGGCAGGCCAACGCCAGGATCTGGCGCGCATCGTTGATATCGGTCGCATCCACCAGCGTCCAGCCCACGGGCATCGCGCTCAGCGCGTTCAGGTCGCGCATCGCGCCCCGCTCGTGCAGGAAGGCGTGCGATGCCGGGCCATCAGGCGTGTCGGCGGTCGACGAGCCCACCACCGATCCGGCATTGTTGAGGCCGTTGGCAGAGCCATAGCCGAAGCTGCCCAGCGCTCCCAGGCTGTACATCACGCCGCCAGAGTACAGGAACGGTTGCGCCAGATAGCTGCTCCCGTCGACGACGATGCCGGTATCGGCGATGCCGACCACCTCGCCGGCATCGTTGATGTCGTGGGCGCTGCTGTTCTTGCCGCCCAGCGTGCCCAGGCTGCGCATGATCTGGTCGCGGTAGACGTAGGCAAGATAGTGCGGCACCGGAAAGGCGTCGCCCGTGACCGAGGCGGTGCCGGTCACGGCGCCGTGCCGGTTGATCGCGGCGGAGCCGCCCCAGGTGCCGCCGAACGTGGGAATGATGCGCGTGATGCCGTTGGCGACGACGAAGCCGCGGCCACGCTCGCCGATCCCGAAGGCGGCATTGCCGGACACGGCGCCGCTGTCGTTCAATCCGCTCGCCGAGTTGACGCCCACCAGCACCCCGCGCCCGGCATTGCGCAGGCCGGCCGGTGAGAACACGTGCGCGGCGTCGACGTGGACGCCGGCCAGGTGGCCGTGGCCGTTGATCGCGTAGGCGTTCGAACCCGGCGCCAGCGCGGCATAGTCGCGCACGGTGGCGCCATCCCACACGGCGGCGGCGCCGTTGCTGCCCGCCACATGGCCACGGCTGTTGATGGCATGGGCGGAGAACCCGGTCGGGAGGAAGGTGGCGCGGAACAGGCCCGGCTGGCCCTGCCCCGCGTCGGCCGGGGCTGCTGACGCCGCCAACGGCGCCGTCAGCGTTCCCACCAGGAGCGCCGGCGCCATCCAGTACGAGCGCGCACGCAGGCGCCGGCGCGCATGCCAGCCCAGCAGCGCCAGCCCCGTCCCCAGCATCGCGCAGCTGCCGGGTTCGGGCACCGCCGTGACCAGGTCGAGCCGCACCGCGCGGCAGTCGCCCAGCCCGTTGCAGGCCTGGGCCAGGATCTGGCCGGCATCGTTGACGTCGAGCGCGTTCACCAGCTGCCAGTCGCCGCGCCCGCCCACCAGCGCGTTGAGGTCGAGCATGCCGTCGAGCTGGCCGCCGGCCCCATAAATGAAGGCGTGGTAGTCGAAGCCGCCCACGCTGCCGATGCCGGACAGGCCCACCACCACGCCGGCGTTGTTGAGCGCATTGGCGCGCCCGGACACGCCGCCCAATGTGCCGAGATCGATCATGCGGTTCTCTTCGGGAGAGAACAGGAAGGGCCGCTCGCTGAAGTTGTCTTCGAGCCCGGACCAGCCAACGACGAAGCCGGCGTCGTTGATGTCGTTCGCTTCGCTGAACCAGCCGCCGAGCGAGCCGAGGTCGTGCTGAACGCCGTCGCGGTAGACCGAGGCGGTGCGCCGCGGATCGCCCCAGTCGTCGCCATCGCCGGCGCGGCTGGCGAAGCCCGCGATGTGGCCGCTGGCATTGATCGCATTGGCCACGCTGATCGTGCCGCCGAAGCTGCCCAGCTGGGTCACGGCGCCCGACTTGTACAGGAAGGCGTAGGTCTCGGAAAAGCCGAGGGCGCCGAAGCCCGCCACCTGGCCGGCGTCGTTGATGGCGGTGGCCCAGGTGCCATAGGCCGGCGGCACGTTGAAGATCGAGAAGGCGCCGCCGGCATACACGAAGGCATCGCTGCCGATGCGACCGACGATGGAACCGCCGTTATTGATCGCCAGGCCTTCGCTGCCGGGCAGCAGCGAGGCCAGGTAGGTGGCGCCGCCCGTCGACCATACCGCCGCCCCTCCCTGCGCGGTGCCCACCACCCGCCCGGCGTCATCGAGACCGGCGGCGGTGAAATCCTGCGGCAGCCAGGTCATGCGGTAGAGCGGCTCTGCCATGGCCAGGCCTGGACATGCCAGGATGACCAGCAACAATTTAGTTAAGAAATATTTGCGTAAGGACATGATCGATCCTTCCGATGACCGGGGAATCTCAACGATGTCGCAAACAAGGCGGGGCCGTTCTGCGCCAGCGCAGGCGCGCGCGGGTCACGAGGCGGCCAGGCGGCCGGCCCCGAGCAGCAGCACCGCAGCCGCCAGCAGCAGCCAGGCGGGCGGGTCGGCGGCGAGATAGGGATCGACGACGACGCAGGCGGGGACGGTCGTCGCCGGCATGGGTGCGGCGGACGCAACGCCGGTCCAGGCCGGCATGAAGCAGACGACGGGGAGGAAAGATGCACGCATGATCGGCCCGGCACGAAAAACCCCGAGCATCGCCCGCCACCTCCCCGCGGGTCGTGCGCCAGGTCAGCCGTGCGCGCAAAAAAAACCGGGGCGATGCCCCGGTGCGGTACGTCATTGCGCAAGCCTGCCGGCTTACTCGACCTTGGTCAGGATGATTTCATACACCAGGCCCGAGTTCGGCGGAACCGGACCGTTGCCGGTCGCGCCGTAGGCCTGGTTGGCCGGGATCAGGACGGTGCGCTTGCCGCCGACCTTCATGCCGATCACGCCCTGGTCGTAGCCGGGAATGACGGCGCCGCTGCCGACGACGTAGGGGCGCAGATTGCCCGATTCCAGCCGCGAGCCCTTGAAGTCGGCGACCTTGTCGTTGTACAGCCACAGCGTGTACTGGGTGGTCACCGTCTTGCCGGTCACTGCCTCGGCGCCGGTGCCCACCGTGTTGTCGGTCTTGGTCAGCGCCGCGGGGCTGCTGACGACAGGCTTGTCGTCGTCGCTGCCGCCACCGCCGCAGGCGGTCAGGGCGAGCATGGCGGCGAAGGCCGCGATCAGGGGGAACTTCAGTTTCATGGGGTGTCCTCGACAGGGAAAGGCAGATAAGGGTGGTGTAACGAAACCTCGTACCTTATCGAATCAGTCGCATGAAACTGTCCGTAATTTGTCTAATAATTGTATTTTAGCAATGGAGTGCTGAATCGAAACTGACGCTTTGACGCAACATTTGCATCAGGCAGCCACGATGGCGTAATCCCGCTTCAGCTGGTCGATCTTCGCCAGAAGGCGTTCCAGCGCCACGCCCTGCAGACGTTCGTCGCTCAGGTAGGACTCGCCGCTGCCGGCCAGTTTCGACAGCGCGCCGACGACCGCATCCTCGACCTGGCGCACGTTCTTCGCCGGTGGCGGCGGGGTCCAGTCGCCTTTCCAGATGCCCACGCCGCGCAGGCCGCGCTTGACGTTTGCCGCCAGGCGGTCGCGCGGGCCGAGCGTCTTGTCGATGTCCCACACGCTTGGCAGGGTCTGGGGGCGGTAAGGCACCGACATCGACTGGCACCAGTCCTCCCACTTGAATCCCAGGATGTGTTCGTAGCATTGCACCGGAATCCAGGGGACCCGATAGGCGTCCGCCACGATCGCCGCATGCATGGCCTCGGCGATGACCAGTTTGGCGCCGCGGATCTTCGCCAGCACTTCGTGCATGTCGGCCTCGGGATCGAGGAAAGTGATGCCCGCCTTGGCGCAGAACGGGGCCCAGTCGGCATTGAGCATGCTGGAATGGTGCGGCATGAAGACGACCTCGCCCGTCGGCGCCACTGGCTGGTTGACGACCCGGGTCAGCAGCAGCGCGGGATCGGTGATCGCCACCTGCTTGTCGAGCCCCAGCGCGGCGGCGGTCAGCGGCCCGCGCACGCAGTAGAATTTCCACTTGTCGTCCACCTGCGCCGCCTTGTTATAGCCGACGCCCGATCCGAACACGAGTTTCTGAGGCTCGACCGGCACCCGCGAATTGATCAGGGTGCCCATTCCTACCAGAAGCGTGGAGTCGTCTTCGTCCACGAGTTCGGGGATCAGCGCATCCCAGATCACAGGATTGAGTTTGTCGCCGAAATTATTGCCTCGATAGTAGTAAAGCTTCATGTCTCGCCAATGGATTGGAATGATCGGTCCGGACATCCTGCCCGTACGGTCGTGCTCAGGAATTGCTTATTAATCAATAATTCCCGATTATAAGATAGTTTGCTGAAATTTCCTTTGCGCACGTCTCCCGTGCGCAGGTCGGCGGGACGAGCAGCCTAGATCTCGATCTGCGTCCCCAGCTCGATCACCCGGTTGCTGCGGATCTGGTAATAGTCGGCCGCGCTGCGCGCATTGCGCGACAGCGCCACGTACAGGTGCTCGCGCCATGGCGCCATGCCGCCGCCCGGGGCCGAGATCACGGTCTGGCGCGCGATGAAGAACGAGGTTTCCATCATCTCGAACGACAGGCCGAGCGCGCCGCAGCGCTCGAGGATGTCCGGAATATCGGGCTCGTCCTTGAAGCCATAGTGGATATTGAGCTGGTAGCAGTTGTGGCCCAGGTCGACGATATCGATCTGTTCCTCGAACGGCACCCACGGTTCCTCGCGCATGTGCACGGTCAGGAACACCACCCGTTCGTGCAGCACCTTGTTGTGCGACAGGTTGTGCAACATCGCGTGCGGCACGCCGTCGCTTTCGCCGCGCAGGAAGATCGCGGTGCCCGGCACCCGCGTCGGCGGCGCCACGAACAGCGACTCCATGAAGGCTTCGAGCGGGATCGCGTGCTTCTGCAGGTTCTCGAATACCAGGGCGCGCCCGCGCTTCCAGGTCAGCATCAGGGTCAGCAGCACGCCGCCCATCAGCAGCGGGAACCAGCCGCCGTGGAAGATCTTGGTGGTGGTGGCCGCGAACAGCATGATATCGATCGTCAGGAAGAAGCCGGTCGCAGCCAGGCAGACCCATAGCGGCAGGCGCCAGCGGTAGCGGGTCACGAAGAAGGTGAGCACGGTGGTCATCATCATGGTGGCCGTGACCGCGATGCCGTAGGCGCCGGCCAGCTCGTCCGACGAGCCGAAGCCGACCACGGCGATCAGCACCACCACCAGCTGCAGCCAGTTGACGGCCGGGATATAGATCTGGCCGATCTCGCTTTCCGAAGTGTGCAGGATGCGCATGCGCGGCAGCAGGCCCAGCGCGATCGCCTGCTTGGTCATCGAGTACGTGCCGCTGATCGTGGCCTGCGAGGCGATCACCGCCGCCATGGTCGACAGGATCACCAGCGGGATCACGCTCCAGGTGCCGAGCTGGTGATAGAACGGGTTTTCCACCGCGCCGGGATCGGCGATCAAGAGCCCGCCCTGGCCCAGGTAGTTCAGGGTCAGCGCCGGATAGGCGATCAGGAACCAGGCCATGCGGATCGGCTTGGCGCCGAAGTGGCCCATGTCGGCATACAGCGCCTCGGCGCCGGTGATCGCCAGCACCACCGCGCCCAGCGCAATGAAGGCCAACAATTTATTGTCCAGCATGAAGTGCGCCGCATGCCAGGGATTGAGCGCGTTCAGGATTTGCGGCGACTCGACGATGTTGACGATGCCCATCGCGGCCAGCGCCAGGAACCACACCAGCATCACGGGACCGAAGAAGCGGCCGATGCCGGCCGTGCCATGGCGCTGCACGCTGTACAGGACCACCAGCACCACCACCGCCAGCGGCACCACGTAGTGCGACATGCCGGGCGCCGCGACTTCGAGGCCCTCGATCGCGCCGAGCACCGAGATCGCCGGCGTGATCACGCTGTCGCCATAGAACATCGTGGCGCCGATGACGCCGATGGCCAGCAGCGGGAAGCTCCAGCGCGAATTGCGCGCCACCGACGTCGTCGCCAGCGCCATCAGGGCCATGATGCCGCCCTCGCCGCGGTTGTGCGCGCGCAGCACCAGGGTCACGTACTTGAGCGAGACGATGACCGTCAGCGCCCAGAAGATCAGGGAAATGACGCCGAGAATGTTGGGAGTGTTCAGGGGCAGGCCGTGGGTGTCGTCGAACACCGCGCGCAGCGTGTAGAGTGGGCTGGTGCCGATGTCGCCGTAGACGATGCCGACTGCGGCCAGGGTGAGTGCCGCCAGGCTGCTCTTCTTGCTATCTGATGTCAAGATTACACCATCGCTGTTGTATTGGTGCGGCGCACCATAAAATAGTGGCTGAAAAAAAGCAAGAATATTTCGTGGTGCATCATACACCCGTGCAAAAAGAAACACGCGCCAGCAGCCGTGTACGTATTCAGGGATAATGTCATCCCTGCAATCCAGCCCCCATTTCCATGCGTTCCGGCATCATTTACGCGGCCCTGGCCTTTCTCTGCTGGGGCATGTTCCCCATTTATTTCCACGCGCTGGGCGATGTGCCGCCCATGCAGATCCTGGCGCACCGCATGCTGTGGTCGCTCGGTTTCCTGCTGATCGTGCTATTGCTGCGGCGCCAGTGGAAATGGCTGAACGTGGTGCGCCAGCCGCGGGTATTCTTCAGCTTCGTGCTGTCGGCCCTGCTGCTCAGCGCCAACTGGCTGGTCTATATCTGGTCGGTCACCAACCACCACGTGATCGAAGCCAGCCTCGGCTATTTCATCAATCCGCTGGTCAATATCATGCTGGGCTACCTGATCCTGAAGGAGCGCCTGCGCGCCGTTCAGTGGGTGGCGATCGCGATTGCCGCGCTGGGCGTGGCCTGGCTGACCTGGCAGACCGGCACCGTGCCCTGGATCGCCCTGTTCCTGGCCTTCTCCTTCGGCAGCTATGGCCTGCTGCGCAAGACGGCGGCGCTCGGCGCGCTCGAGGGCTTGTCGTTCGAGACGATCGTGCTGTTCCCGCTGGCAGCGGCCTACGTCATCTGGCTGACCGTGAACGGCCAGAACGTGTTCATCAATACCGACTCCGACACCACCCGCGTGCTGCTGGTGATGGCCGGTCCGCTCACCGCGATTCCGCTGCTGCTGTTCGCCAGCGGCGCGCGCCGCATCCCGCTGTCGATCCTGGGGCTGCTGCAATACCTGTCGCCGACCCTGCAATTCCTGCTCGGCGTGTGGCTGTTCAAGGAAGCGTTTACCGCCGACCGCCTGGTGGGCTTCGCGCTGATCTGGAGCGCGCTGATCCTGTTCGCCGGCGAAGGCCTGCTGCGCCGGCCGCCGGCGCCAGTCAAGCGCTGATTCTCCGCGGCTCATGTAGATAACCCGCGGGATTTCACCGGCAACGGCCAAGAAATCCTGTGTCGGGCACGGGTTCTGTCGTATCCTGTGCTCCTTGAACAACACCAGAGTTAAAGCATGGCCAATTACGTCTATACGATGAACCGCGTGGGCAAGATCGTCCCGCCGAAACGTCAAATTCTCAAGGACATCTCGCTGTCCTTCTTCCCGGGCGCCAAGATCGGCGTGCTGGGCCTGAACGGCTCGGGCAAGTCGACCCTGCTCAAGATCATGGCTGGCATCGACACCGACATCCAGGGCGAAGCGCGCCCGATGCCTGGCCTGAACATCGGCTACCTGCCGCAGGAACCGCAGCTCGACCCGGAAAAAACCGTGCGCCAGGAAGTCGAATCCGGCCTGGGCGAAGCCTTCGAGGCGCAGGCCAAGCTGGAAGCCGTCTACGCCGCCTATGCCGAAGAGGACGCCGACTTCGACGCCCTGGCCAAGGAACAGGAACGCCTGGAATCGATCATCGCCGCCGCCGACGGCGGCAACCTGAACCTGCAGATGGAAATGGCCGCCGACGCGCTGCGCCTGCCGCCATGGGATCAGAAGATCGGCGTGCTGTCGGGCGGCGAGAAGCGCCGCGTGGCGCTGTGCAAGCTGCTGCTGTCGAAACCCGACATGCTGCTGCTCGACGAACCGACCAACCACCTGGACGCCGAATCGGTCGAGTGGCTGGAACAATTCCTGCTGCGCTTCCCGGGCACCGTGGTCGGCATCACCCACGACCGCTACTTCCTCGACAACGCCGCCGAATGGATCCTGGAACTGGACCGCGGCCACGGCATCCCATGGAAGGGCAATTATTCGTCGTGGCTGGACCAGAAGCAGGCCCGCCTGAAGCAAGAGGAAGCGACCGAATCGGCGCGCCAGAAGGCGCTGCAGAAGGAACTCGAATGGTCGCGCCAGAATCCGAAGGCGCGCCAGGCCAAGTCGAAAGCCCGCCTGGCCCGATTCAACGAGCTCTCCGAATACGAATACCAGAAGCGCAACGAGACGCAAGAGATCTTCATCCCCGTGGCCGAACGCCTGGGCAATGAAGCCATCGAGTTCAAGAACGTCTCGAAGGCCTTCGGCGACCGTCTGCTGATCGACAACCTGTCGTTCACCGTCCCGCCGGGCGCCATCGTCGGCATCATCGGCCCCAACGGCGCCGGTAAGTCGACCCTGTTCAAGATGATCGCCGGCAAAGAGCAGCCGGACAGCGGCGAAGTCGTGATCGGCAAGACCGCCAAGGTCTCGCTGGTCGACCAGAGCCGCGACGAGCTGGCCAACAACAAGACCGTGTTCGAAGACGTCTCGGGCGGCGCCGACATGCTCAGCGTGGGCCGCTTCGAAATGCCGTCGCGCGCCTACCTTGGCCGCTTCAACTTCAAGGGTTCCGACCAGCAAAAAGTCGTGGGCAACCTGTCGGGCGGTGAACGCGGCCGTCTGCACCTGGCCAAGACCCTGCTGCAAGGCGGCAACGTCCTGCTGCTGGACGAACCGTCGAACGATCTGGACGTCGAAACCCTGCGCGCGCTGGAAGACGCGCTGCTCGAGTTCGCCGGCAGCGTGATGGTGATCTCCCACGATCGCTGGTTCCTGGACCGTATCGCGACCCACATCCTGGCCTTCGAAGGCGATTCGCAAGTCACCTTCTTCGACGGCAACTATCAGGAATATGAAGCCGACAAGAAGAAACGCCTGGGCGAAGAAGGCGCCAAGCCGAAGCGTATCCGCTACAAGCCGCTGACCACCTGATCAGTAGACAGAATGCAAGCTCTTGTTTCGTAAGGGAAAGCCCGCCTTGGCGACCGCCATGTGGCGGGCTTTTTACTAGCGGAAATGGAACGGGGTCAGAATGCAAAATGTGTAAAACTGTTTTCGATAAGGACTACCGGAAGCTCGTCGACCGCAGCCGCTTCGTGCGCGCGGCGCCGGCCAGACCATGCTCAGTTACCCCGATCGTTACCCCAATCTTTACCGCGATAACCGCGTCCCTGGCGGGACCTTCTTTTTCACGGTGCGCCTGCTCGACCGCGGCAGTCACCTGTTGACCGAACATATCTCCGCATTCGGCGAAGCCATGCGGCTGGCGCGTGCGCGCCGTCCTTTCCACGTCGATGCCTGGGCGGTCCTGCCCGATCATGCCCATGCAATCTGGACCCTGCCACCAGGCGACCACGACTGTTCAAGCCGCTGGCGGGCCGTGAAGATCGCGTTTTCGAAGGCGCTGCGCAAGACCGGCCAGCCGGGCGTGGACGATGGCGCGGTCTGGGAACGCCACTACCGCCACTACCGGGTCGGCCTGGACGACGATTATGCGGCCCTGGTCGACTACGTCCACACCGACGCCGTACGCCACGGCCACTGCGCCGAACCGCGCGACTGGCCGTGGTCGTCGCTGCACCGCTTCATCTCGGCCGGGCATGCGGCGCCGGCGCCGTCGATCATCGTGCCGCCATGGGTGCAGCGGCCGCAGGGTCAGGCGCTGGCGCGGCTATGAATCCACTTCCACATCGATCCCAGGTTTAACATTTTGCACTGACAACAAAAAAGGCCCCGAAGGGCCTTTTTCGTTCACTACACGCTCGGCTTAGAACGAATATTTCGCGCCGATGGTCAGTGCGTTCGGACGCACGCCGAAGTCGCGGGTGCCGCCGAAGCGTTCGTATTCGGCGATCACTGCCACGTCCTGGTTGATGTTGTACTGCACACCCAGGGCGCCGTAGGCGTTGTTGTCGCTGTCGCGACGGTTCAGCGAGGCGTTGACCGCCGCCAGTTCGTTCACGTCGTGCGACACGCCCAACTTGGCGTAGCCGACCAGCTTCTCGGTCAGCGGCGAGCTGAACTTGGCGGCGACGTAGGTCGAACGGCCATCGACGACACCGCTGGCTGCCACTGGGCCCAGGGTGTAGTAGATGTCGGCGCTGCGATAGTCGGTATGGCCGACTTCGACTGCCCAGTTCGGGGTGAACTCGTAGCCGCCGAACAGCTTGGCCGATGCCTTGATGGTATCGATGTCGGCGCTGGTTGCACCTGGGACGCGCGCTTCATAATCGGTGGCCACCGCACCGGCGCCAACATAGGCGCGTGGGGTGAATTCTTGTGCCTGGACAGCCGAAACAGCGGCGGTGGTGGCGAGCAGTGCAACGATCAGCTTTTTCATCTCAATTCCTCTTCTTGTTCATCTGGCTCGCGATTCCCAACGAATCGCGATGTGATCAAGATAGCACTGGCGACAGAGCAAGTCCGTGCCGATTCCGTAAGAACTGTAAGAAAGTGTAACTTAATGACCGACCGGTTAGTAATATTTCCGCGTGGATCGATGGTGTTGCGCGCAGCTTAAACGATTTTCCTGAAAGTTAGGTTGACACGCGCTTGTAACGTACGAGTCACCTTATTGATGCCATGCAACCAATATTTCTGAGTTTCACCGCGCATCAACAACAGGCTGCCGTCGGTCAATTCGAGGCGGACAGTCTTTTTGTTGTATTTATGCTTCAGGATAAAGGTGCGGGCAGCGCCAAGGCTGAGCGAGGCGATGACCGGTTGCGGTCCCAGTTCCGGCTCGTCGTCGCTGTGCATGCCCATGCTGTCGCGTTCGTTACGGTAGAGATTCAGCAGGACGCTGTTGAAGCGGTGTCCGGTCGCCGCCTCGACCGCCTGGCGCAAGGTGTCGAGCAGGGGCGTGAACGGCGCCGGCTGCAGGCGCAGGCCGGAATAGGTATAGGCCGCGTCGCCATACCAGGCGCTCAGGCGCGGCTGCAGGTGGCGCTTGCCATACACCACCACCGTTTCCTCCCGCCAGTCGGTTTCACGCAGCAGGCGCGCCATGACCTCGGCATTGGTCCCGGGCAGCGGCAGCTGGGGCATCCAGGCGAGCTCGCCGTCTTCAAGCGGAATTGGACTCAGCAGGGAGTCGTCGGCAAATAAATCCATGGCTAAACCATACGCAAAATTGACGGCTATGATGGTGAACCTTCCGCCACACCGCATTCTCGCATGGACAAACGTCATTTCCTGGGCGCCGCCGCGCTGGCGGGCGCAGCGCCGGCCTTCGCCAGCCGCGGCACGGACACGGCCCCGGCCGCAGGCCCGACGCTGCTGACCATCACCGGCGCCATCACGCGCAGCAACCGCGGCGGCCTCGATCCGGCGCTCGACCAGATGATGGCCAAGCAAAAGCTGGTATTCGACCGCGCCTATGCCCTCGATTTCGCAGCCCTGGCCGCCCTGCCGGCGCGCACCATCCGTCCGACCCTGGAATATGACGGCAAGCCGCATCCCTTGCGCGGACCGCTGCTGGCCGACGTCCTGGCCCAGGCCGGCGCCAGGCCGCGCGATGCCGCCAAGGTGCTGATTCGCGCGGTCGACGGCTATGCCGCCGTGCTGGAGATGCGACAGTTACGAGCGTGGAGTTTCATCGTCGCCACCCACCTGGATGGAAAACCGATGCCGCTGGGAGGGCTGGGGCCGCTATGGGCCGTATACGACGCCGACCGGGTGCCGGAAATGGCGGCGCTCCCGGTGGCGCAACGTTTCGGCGCCTGCCCATGGGCCCTGTATTACCTGGAAGCGATGGCCTGACCGGTATTCAGGCGGCCGGCGCAGGCTTCAGGCGTAGGCTTCCGCCAGGCTCATCACGCGCGGCGCTACCTTGATGCCGACGTTGCCGAACAGAGCGTCGATGGCGGCCAGGTTGGCGCTGCATTCGTCCGCCTTCCATCCCTTGAACATATCGGTGCCGTCCTTCTGGAAATGCAGGTCGAGCACTTTGCCCTTGTCGCGGTGCACGTAGTTTTGCTGATGAACGTTCTGGAAACCCAGTTCGGCCAGGCCGGCAAGGACGGTGTGCGGCGGATTTTCCGGGTCGGTGGCCAGGAAGACGCCAAAGGTCTTGCCTGGCGGCTTGGCTGCGACGTCGACCTCATAGATCCCTGGCGCCTTGGTCACACTCGTGCTCTTCAGAAACAACATATTGTTCTCCTGGCGCGCCAGTGACCATCCGGACAGGACGCGCGATGCTAATTAGTAGTCAGTCCTTAAGCATATTTCCATACGGGAACTTTGTCGATCTTTGTATTCGCTTTTTTCGCTTCAGCGCATTAATAAGCCAAAAACTGTGGCGCCGATTAACGCGGCACAAGCCAGCATGCCCAAAATGAAGCCAGCTTCGCGCTTTGCCGGGTCGCGGTAATAGCCAACCGCGTACAGGATGCGGCCCAGGCACCACAGCAGCCCACCGGCCGCCGCCCACAGGTCGCCCAGGAAGGTGGCGCACAGCCACAAGGGCACCAGCACCAGGGGCAGCATCTCCAGCGTATTCATCTGGACACGGTGGGCGCGCTGGAAAGCCTCGGGGCCATCCATCGATGGCGCCGGCACCTTGTAGCGTACGCGGGCATAGCCGGCGACGCCCCAGGTCCAGAAATACACACCGAGGACGGCCAGGGTGGTCCAGGCGGTGAAGAACATCGCGTTTTCCTTATTGTCTTGAAGTCATGAAGCGGCGTGCTTGCGCCGCGCCAGGTCGGCCGTCAGCGGCACCAGTGCCTCGTACAACCTGCCGGTCGGCTCGTCCCAGTCGAGCAGGGCCTGCTGCTGGCGCGCCACGGTGGCGTGGTCGCCACGCGCCACCGGCCCGCTCAGGGCCGCCACCGGGCCGAGGCGGAACACGTTCGCCATGGTCTCGCTGGCGAGCGGCCGCGCCAGTTCGCGCGCGATCGGCTCCGGCACGCCGGCCGCCTGGTAGGCGCGCAAGGCGGCATCGAGCACCGTGGTCAGGTAATTCGACGCGAACACCGCCGCCGCATGGTAGACCGTCTTGGCCGCGGCATCGATGGTCACGAGGCGCGCCCCGATCGCCTCGAAGGCCGGCGCCAGCCGCGCCAGCGCCTGCGCCTCGCCCTCGATGCCGCAGAAGGTGCCGGCGAAGTCGCGCGCCACGGCCTCGGGATCGGCGAAGCTGCGGATCGGATGCACGCTGGCCACCAGCGCCCCCTTGTCGGCCAGCGCCTGCAATTCGCTCGACGCCTTGGCGCCGCTGCAGTGGAATATGACCGCGCCCTTGACCTCATGCGCCTGCGCCAACGCGGCGGCCATCGGCGCGACCTGGTCGTCGTTCACGGCCAGCAGCCAGATGTCGGCCGGACGCAGTTCCTCGATGCCGGCGCAGGCACGGCCGGCGTTGACGAAATCGACCGCCGCCCGGGCGCTGGCGGGCGAGCGGGTCAGCACGTCCTGCACCGTGCACACGCCGCTAGCCGACAGCAGGCGGCCCAGCACCTTGCCGACGTGGCCGGCGCCGACCAGGTTCAGGCTGGCAACCACCTCAGAAACCCGATCCCGGCGTGGCCAGGTAGTCGGCTTCTTCGGGTGTCGAGGCGCGGCCCAGGATCGGATTGCGGTGCGGGAAGCGGCCGAAGCGCGCGATCACGCCGCGGTGGCGGTGTGCGTAATCGAGCTGCTCGCTGAAGCCTTCGTGGCTGGCGGCCAGGTCGGTGAACAACTCGACCGACTGCTCCTGGGTGCGCGCGTCTTCCGCGTGCTCGAACGGCATGTAGACGAAGACACGCTCGAGCGGCGACAGGGCCAGGTGCCCGCCAGACGCCACCAGCTGGCGCGCGGCGTTCAGCGCCAGGGCGTCGCCGGCGAAGGATTCGGCCGTGCCGCGGTAGGCATTGCGGGTGAACTGGTCGAGCACCAGGATGCGCGCCAGCACGCCGCGCGGACCCTCTTCATCCCACTCGCGCAAGCCGCCGGTAATGGCATGGTCGATCGCGGCGCCGAAGCGTTCGCGGACGGCGGCATCGAAGGCGTGGTCCTTGCGGAACCACTCGGCGCGCTGCTTGCCATGGCCTGGATCGGAAGGCGGCAGGAACCAGAAATCGAGAACTTCTTGTGCGTCCATTGGAAAACCCCGTTTGGAATTGTTATTGGTGTTGCGAGATTGAACCGCTTCGTCAATTACGCGCGTGCGACAACTGGAACGAGTCGACGCCGTCGAAGGCGGCCAGTTCGCGCGCCAGCTCCGACAGCGGCGCGCCGGTCTTGCGCGACAGCGCCAGCGCCACGAAGCGCCATTCCTGGCGGCCTTCGTCGCTGCTAATGGTCAGCGAGCTGCCGGCGATCTCGTAGCCGCGCTCGAGCGCCACCCTGCGGATCGCGTCTTCGCGCGGCATGAATTCGGGCCGGAAGCGCATCCGCACCGCCACCGCGTGGCGCGAAGGCAGGAAGGTCTCCAGGCGGTTCAGGTAGATCATGATCATCGCCGACAGGAAGGCCAGGCCCATCGCGGCCAGATAGAAGCCGATGCCGATCAGGATGCCGATCGCCGACGAGGCCCAGATCGAGGCCGCCGTGGTCAGGCCGCTGATATTGAAGCCCTCGCGCATGATCACGCCGGCGCCCAGGAAGCCGATGCCGGTGACCACGCCCTGGATGATGCGGGTCGGATCGATCGGCGCCAGCAGGCCCGCATGGCCGCCGTACCACAGGTCCGGATAGCCGGCCAGGATGGTCAGCGCGGCCGAGGCCATGCACACCAGGCCATAGGTGCGCATGCCGGCGGCGCGCCCGTGATAGGCGCGCTCGTAACCGACCAGCAGGCCGAGCAGCAAGGCCCCGACCAGGTGCAACAGGATCAGGCCATTGGTGAACAGCTCGTGCTTCGACCAGTAGGCCGCGAACAGGTTGGTTTCCGTCATGCGCGCATGGTGTTCATGGTCGGCGGGCGGTCATGGTTTTTTCTTGACCAGCTGCTTCTCGAAGGCCAGGTCGTTCTTGCTGATGCGCGGCTGCTCCTGCGGACCGAGGCCCTTGACGAAGGCGACGAAATCGTCGAGCTCCATCGGTGGGCACAGCGGCGGGCTGCCGGGCGCTTCGGACAGGTAGAAGTGGCCGTCGCCGGTGCGCGCCATCGAGTACAGATTGTTCCCGGTACGCTGCTTCAGGCGCTCGACGGCGGTGCTGGCGCGGGTGGAGCGTGAGCTGGCCATGTCAGATCGCCTCCGTGCGCAGCATCAGCCATTCGAATGCCGGGCCTTCGACGTGCGGCGTCAGGCGCGCGCGCACGGTCGCGTGATAATCGTTCAGCCACGCGATTTCGTCGGGACGCAGCAGCGACCTGTCCAGGCAGCGGGTGTCGATCGGGCACAGGGTCAGGGTCTCGAAGCCGAGATACTCGCCGAACTCGGACGTCTCGACGTGCTGGTTCAGCACCAGGTTCTCGATGCGGATGCCCCAGCGCCCCGGACGATAGATGCCCGGCTCGATCGAGGTGATCATGCCCGGCTCCATCGCGGTATGCGGCTCCGGCGGCACCGCCGGCGAAATCGTCTGCGGACCTTCGTGCACGTTGAGGAAGTAGCCGACGCCGTGGCCGGTGCCGTGGCCGTAGTCGATGCCGGCGGCCCAGATCGGCGCGCGCGCGATCGCGTCCAGCATCGGCGCGCGGGTGCCGCGCGGGAAGCGCGTGGCCGACAGGTTGATCAGGCCTTTCAGCACCAGCGTGTAGTCGCGCATCTGCGCGCTGCTTGCCGTGCCGACCGGGATTACGCGCGTGATGTCGGTGGTGCCGCCCAGGTACTGGCCGCCCGAATCGATCAGCAGCAGGCCGTCGCCTTCGATGACGGCGCAGGTGGCGCTCTCGGCGCGGTAGTGCATGATCGCGCCATTGCTGTTGAAGCCGGCGATGGTCGAGAAGCTGGCGCTCACAAAATGAGGGCGACGCGCTCGGCAAGCGGTGATGCGGGTGTCGATGTCGGCTTCATTCAGCGGCGCGCGGTTCGGGTCCGCCAGCAGCGGCTCGAGCGCGGCGAAGAATTCGCACAGCGCCGCGCCGTCCTGTTCCATCGCGGCGCGCACGTTCACGGCCTCGCTCTCCAGCTTGCGCGACTTGGCGAAGGTAGTCGGGTTGATCGCCTCGACCACGTTCACGCCCTGCGCCACGGCGGCGCGCATGCCGGCGGTGACGCGGCGCGGATCGAGCAGCAGGGTCGCGCCTTCCGGCAGCGATTCGAGCGCGTGCGCGGCATTGGCGTACGGCGCCAGGTGCACGTCGTCGGCTTCCAGGCGGGCGCGCACATCCTGAGGCACCTTGCCCTCGAGGACGAACAGGGTCGCGTCGCCGCGGCCGATCAGCGCATGCGCCAGGAACACCGGATTGAAGCTGACGTCGGCGCCACGCAGGTTGAACAGGTAGGCGATATCGTCCAGCGTCGAAATGAAATGAAAGCCCGCGCCATGCGCCTCCATCGCGGCGCGCGTGGCGTGCAGCTTGTCGGCGCGGGTGGCGGTGGCGTACGGCGGCAAATGTTCGAAGACCGGTTCAAGCGGCAGCGATGGACGCTCGCTCCAGACTTCGTCGAGCAGGTCGGCGTCTAGACGCAGGGTCACGCCCTTGGCGGCCAGGGCATCTTTCAACAGGCGCGCGCCGGCCAGGCCCAGCACGCGCGCATCGACGGCGGCGGTCTGGCCCGCCGTCAAATTAGCGGCCAGCCAGTCGACGTGCAACTGGCTCGCGGCGCCCGGGATCTTCATCAAGGCGATCTCGGAGCCCGCCAGCTCGGTCTCGGCCTGGGTGAAGTAGCGGCCGTCGGTCCAGACGCCGGCGAAATTGGCGGTGGCGATGAAGGTGCCGACCGAACCGGTGAAGCCGGACAGCCATTCGCGGCCCTTCCAGTGGCCGGGCAGGTATTCCGACAGATGCGGATCGCTCGACGGGACGATACAGGCGTCGATGCCGTGGCGCGCCATGGCGGCGCGCAGTTGCGCGAGGCGGCCTGCACGTGCGGCCTGGAATTCGTTATGGGACATGGCTGAATGCGTCGGTTTTGTTTTCCAAGCCACGTATCATACGCCGCAATCCTCCCGAATGGCCAACCGGAACGCATGGCTCAGACGGATGACGCATAATGGTCCCGCACTCAACTTAACTGAAGACCATGCACGATTTCCACCATGAGCGCGCGCGAGCGCTACTGGCGAATGCCACCCAGATCGTCGAGCCCGTCGAAGTGAATGCCGCCGTGCGGCGCGTCGCCGACGAACTCAATGCCCGTTTCAACGCCGAGGGCGCGGCCGAATTCCCGCTGGTGCTGGGCGTGATGGGCGGCGCGGTGGTGTTTACCGGCCACCTGCTGCCGCAACTGACCTTCCCGCTCGACTTCGACTACATCCACGTCAGCCGCTACGGCGACGAAGACCGCGGCGGCGAGATCGTGTGGAAGGTGATCCCGCGCCAGAACGTGGTAGGCCGCAAGATCGTGGTGGTGGACGACATCCTGGACGAAGGCGAGACCCTGGCCCACGTCAAGCAACGCCTGCTCGACATGGGCGCCGCCGAAGTGATCGTCGTGGTGTTCGCCGACAAGGACCTGGGCCGCGCCAAGCCGATCCAGGCCGACCTGGTGGGCTTGAGCCTGCCCAACAAGTTCGTGGTCGGCTTCGGCATGGACGTGTATGGCTACTGGCGCAACCTGCCGGGCCTGTGGACCATCCGGCCGGAAGACCTGAAGCAGGCGGATTGAGCGTTACAGCGCCAGCCGCGCCCGCGCGGCGTCGTACTCGCGCTTGAGCCGCTCGACCATCTCGGCCACCGTCGGCACGTCGTCCATCAGGCCCACGCCCTGGCCAGCGCCCCAGATGTCGCGCCAGGCCTTGGCCGCGCCCGAGCCGAAGCTCATCTTGCTCTTGTCCGATTCCGGCAGGTTGTCCGGATCCAGCCCGGCCGCCACGATCGATTTCTTCAGGTAGTTGCCGTGCACGCCGGTGAACAGGTTCGTGTACACGACGTCGGCCGCGCTCGATTCGACGATCGCATCGCGGTAGCCATCGCTGACGTTCGATTCCTTCGTGGCCAGCCAGCGCGAGCCGATGTAGGCGAAATCGGCGCCCATCGCCTGCGCCGCCAGGATCGCGTCGCCGGTCGCGATCGAACCGGACAGGGCGATCGGCCCCTTGAAGAACTTGCGCACTTCGCCCACCAGCGCGAACGGCGACAGCGCGCCGGCATGGCCGCCGGCGCCGGCCGCCACCAGGATCAGGCCATCGACGCCCGCTTCCAGCGCCTTTTCGGCATGGCGAATCGAGACCACGTCGTGCAGCACGATGCCGCCATACGCATGCACCGCGTCCATCATCTCGCGCGGCGGCGCGCGCAGCGACGAGATGATGATCGGCACCTGGTGCTTCACGCATACCTCGACGTCGTGCGCCAGGCGGTCGTTCGATTGATGGACGATCTGGTTGACCGCGATCGGCCCCACTTTCGCGCCCGGATTGGCGGCCGCATGCGCGGCAAGCTCGCGCTGCAGGTCGGTCAGCCAGGTATCGAGCAACTCGGCCGGACGGGCGTTCAGGGCCGGGAAGGAACCGACGATGCCGGCCTTGCACTGGGCAGCCACCAGGGCGGGACCGCTGGCGATGAACATCGGCGAAGCGATCACGGGAAGGGACAGGTCTTGCAGCACGGCGGGCATCGTCATGGGCGGACTCTCGGTAGTTGGGTATCGGACCATTATAGCCTCGAAAAAAGAACGATCGTGCTAGATTTCTCCCTCTAAAGATCGGCTGCCTCTCTCCCGCTGAGCGACCTCAGTCGCCGATTAAGCCGGTCTCGCGGCGCCGGATCTCGGCCCAGATCGCGCGCTTCTCGTCCTCGCTGGCATTGCGCCAGGCGCGGATCTCGTCGATCGTGCGCAGGCAGCCCTGGCACAGGCCGGTTTCCGGGACCATCTTGCAGATATTGATGCAGGGCGAAGGGACGGGGGTGAGCAGTTCTGGATCCATTACCTGAAGCCTAAGCGTATATGTCGGAGGCGGCATTATCGCGCGTCCGGCAGTCCAGCGCCGTTTTTGCTTGTGAGTCACTATACTCGTCAATATGCACTGTCCCTGGAACAGTGCCGCATCGATTAACTTGCTGCATGAGGTGCCCCATGAAAATTCGTTTCATCGTCATGACCGCCCTGCTGGGCGTATCCGCCACGGGCTCGAGCCAGGTGCTGTCGCCAGATGGCTACGGCAAGATCCAGTTCGGCCAGCGGCTCGACCAGGTCGAACGCAAGCTGGGCCAGCGCGCCACCCCGCGGCCGCTCGATCCATCCTGCCCCATCGTCCGCTTCAAACGTTATCCACAGGTGAGCTTCATGGTCGAGAACGGCGTGATCGTGCGCGCCGACGCCAAAACGGTGGTGCGCAACAGCGCCGGCATCACGGCGCGCATGTCGGCCAGGGACGCTCTGCGCCACCAACCCGCGCTGCGCAGCGAACTCCACAAATACGACGAACAGGGCCAGGTCCTGGTCCTGCCCAAAGGCGAGAACAAGGCAATGATCTTCGAAGCCAGCAAGGGGAAACTAACGACCATGCGCGCCGGCATCAAGCCGGCCGTCGACTATGTGGAAGGGTGTGGGTGAACCGTCGCGTAAAAACTGCAGCGACAGTCGCTCGGCAACGTTTGACAGGTTAGTGTAAGCTCATGGCGTGAAATTGTGCACTGCACAAAAGGAATGTCATGAAACTTAACCGATTGCTGCTGGCCCAGATGCGCGCCGCCACCCGCTCGCTGTGGCGCGCTGGACCGGCGGCGCCCGGCGCCGCGGTACAGCAGGCCCTCAAGAATGCGGCGGTCTTGCAGCGCGTGGCCCAGCGCCAGATGCGCGACTTCGCCCCTCCTGCCGCACCTACGCCAGCACCGGCGCCTGCACAGCAGCCGCGCGCGCCCGGGCCCGGTCAATTCATCGACGGTCACCACGCCAACGCCGCCGGCCGCCGCGACTACAAGCTGTACGTGCCCGGCAGCATCACCAGCAGCGACGCCGGCAGGCCGGCGCCGCTACTGGTGATGCTACACGGCTGCACCCAGGATCCGGACGACTTCGCCACCGGCACCCGAATGAACGTGCTGGCCGAAGAGATCGGCTGCCTGGTGCTGTATCCGGCGCAGAGCAAGGGCGCCAATCCCTCGCGCTGCTGGAACTGGTTCAATGCGGTCGACCAGCGCCGCGACGAAGGCGAGCCCTCGATCATCGCCGGCATGACGCGCGCGATCATGGACACCCACGCGGTCGATCCAGGCCAGGTGTATGTCGCCGGCCTGTCCGCCGGCGGCGCGATGGCGACCATCATGGGCACGCTGTATCCCGACCTGTATGCGGCGGTGGGCGTGCATTCCGGCCTGCCTTTTGCCTCGGCCAACGACCTGTCGTCGGCGCTGGCGGCGATGAAGGGCGATTTCCGCCGCAGCACGACGAGCGGGCAGCCGTTGCCGATCATCGTCTTCCACGGCGACCGCGATACCACGGTGCATCCGGCCAATGGCGAGGAACTGGTCGCGCAAG
This sequence comes from Massilia oculi, assembly GCF_003143515.1. Lineage (NCBI taxonomy): Bacteria > Pseudomonadati > Pseudomonadota > Betaproteobacteria > Burkholderiales > Oxalobacteraceae > Massilia > Massilia oculi. Next base: position 2,946,789 of record NZ_CP029343.1, read on the forward strand.
GCGCGCGCCACCTGGCCAGCCCCGGCATGGCCGAACCCGGCCACGTGCCGGACGGGCATGCCTACACACGCACCCTCTATCCGGACGACGACGGCACGGTGCGTGCGGAACACTGGCTAGTGCATGGCGCCGGCCACGCCTGGTTCGGCGGCAATGCGCGCGGCAGCTATACGGACGGCAAGGGACCGGATGCCAGCCGCGAGATGATGCGTTTCTTTCGTACGCGGCGCTGAGGCGTCGGCCGGCCTTGGAACCTATCCCGGTAGGTGGGGGGAAGTTCATGCCGATGCATGGCGAGCGTGAGCAAGGCGCGAGGAGGCCGCATGGCGAGCCATGCAACGACGAGCAACGCAGCGCACGCTTGCCAGGCGCGGCAAGAACGACTCTCACCTACCGGGATAGGTTCTTAGGCGCCGTCGGCATGGGCTGCGCGGCGATATGGGCGCGCAGGCAGTCCGGGCACCAGCAGCCGAGCGCCTCTTGCGGCACGGCGACGGCCGGCGGCAGCGCCGTGCACCAGCACGGTTCTCGTGCGCCATCCGTCATCGCGCATCCAAATTCGGCGCCGCAGCGCGTGCAAATACTCATACCTGATAAAGTACCGATTGCTGCCATAAAATACAACAGGACGCCGCCCTTTCCCCGCAAGGTTTACGCTGCCTTTACGACATTGGCTGTAAAATCTCGCGACATTTATTTCGGACCCTCCATGAACGCTCAAGTGAACAGCCTCAAGACCGACGACCAACCTGACGACTTGACCGCCGTTTCGACGGCGCTGAAGGCACAGATCCTGGCCGAAGCGCTTCCCTACATCCGCAACTTCCACGGCAAGACCATCGTCATCAAATACGGCGGCAATGCCATGACCGACGAACGCCTGAAACACGGCTTCGCGCGCGACGTCATCCTGCTCAAGCTGGTGGGCATGAATCCGGTCGTGGTCCACGGCGGCGGCCCGCAGATCGACAATGCGCTGAAGAAAATCGGCAAGCAGGGCACCTTCGTGCAGGGCATGCGCATCACCGACGAAGAAACCATGGAAGTGGTGGAGTGGGTGCTGGGCGGCGAAGTTCAGCAAGACATCGTGATGCTGATTAATCACTACGGTGGCCAGGCAGTCGGCCTGACCGGCAAGGACGGCGGCCTGATCCGCGCACGTCGCATGGCGATGCCCGACAAGGAAAAACCGGGCGAGTTCCTCGACATCGGTTTCGTCGGCGAGATCGAGGCGATCAACCCGGCCGTCGTGAAAGCGCTGCAGGACGACGCCTTCATCCCGATCATCTCGCCGATCGGTTTCGGCCAGGACGGCCAGGCCTACAACATCAATGCCGACGTGGTCGCCGGCAAGATCGCGGAAATCCTGAAAGCCGAAAAGCTGATCATGATGACCAACATCGCCGGCGTGCAAGATAAAGCGGGCAATCTGGTGACTGACCTGTCGGCGCGCGAAATCGACGAGATGTTCGCGGACGGCACGATTTCGGGCGGCATGCTGCCGAAGATCTCGTCGGCGCTGGACGCCGCGAAATCGGGCGTGAACACCGTGCACATCATCGATGGCCGCATCGAACACTCATTGTTGCTCGAAGTCTTGACCGAACAGGCTTTTGGCACTATGATCCGGTCTCACTAAATTTTTTGTGACGGGGAAACCCCCACAAAGAATGTCGTTACGGTGGGCATTGCCCACCGCATCTACCCGCCCTTGTAGCTCAGTGGTAGAGCACTCCCTTGGTAAGGGAGAGGCCACGTGTTCAATCCACGTCAAGGGCACCATCTCCCCTCCCCTGTTTTACCCTGCGCCCTGACGTCGTCATGCGACGCTGGCATAATCGCGTGTTGCATTCTTTGCGAGCCGATTACCCGTGTCTACTTCTTCCCTCCAAGCCCCGGTCTGGCTGTTCGACCTCGATAACACCCTGCACGACGCCTCGCACGCGATCTTCCCGGCGATCAGCGCCAATATGAACACGTATATCGCGCGCGTGCTGAGCACCGGTGGCGTGCCGGCCACGCAAGAGATGGTCGATAGCGCGCGCCTGGGCTACTGGAAGCGCTACGGCGCCACCCTGCTCGGCATGATGCGCCACCACCAGGTGTGCGCAAAGGATTTCCTGCACCAGACCCACGACATCGGCCCGCTCGACGCCCTGCTGCGCGCCGAGCGCGGCCTGGCTCGCCTGTTGCGCCGCCTGCCTGGCCGCAAGATCTTGCTGACCAATGCGCCGAACAGTTATTCGACCGAGATCGTGCGCCGGCTGAAGCTGCACAACCATTTTTCGCACCACGTGGCGATCGAACACATGCACGTGCACGGGCAGTTGCGGCCGAAGCCGTCGAAGCTGATGCTGCGCCGGCTGTTGCGCAAACACGGCATCGCGGCCCAGCGCTGCATCCTGGTCGAAGACACGCTGGCCAACCTGCGCACGGCGCGCCAGCTCGGGTTGCGCACTGTCTGGGTCACGCAATACCTGCGAATGAGCGATCCGATCGGAAAAGCGCCCCTCCCGAGGACCCTGAAATGCCCCGGTTACGTCAATGTCAAAGTAAAATCCGTGCGGCAACTTCCGACGCGGCTCTCCGGGCTGCGCCGCTCCAATAACAACTCCTAGGGATCCCATGGCAAGCACGAAGCCAGGCCAGCGCAAGCTGCAAATCCTCCAGGCCCTGGCCTCGATGCTCGAGCAGCCCAAGGGCGAGAAAATCACGACCGCCGCGCTCGCGGCGCGCCTGTCGGTGTCCGAGGCGGCGCTGTACCGCCACTTCGCCAGCAAGGCGCAGATGTACGAGGGACTGATCGAGTTCATCGAGTCGTCGGTGTTCGGCGTGATCAACCAGATCACCGAAAAAGAAGACAGCGGCCTGACGCAGGCGCACGCGATGCTGCAGATGCTGCTCGGCTTCGCGGCCAACAACCCGGGCATGACGCGCGTGCTGATCGGCGATGCGCTGGTCAATGAGGACGAGCGCCTGCAGCTGCGAATGAACCAGTTCTACGACAAGGTCGAACTGGCCTTCAAGGGAGCGCTGCGCCTGGCGGTCACGCAGGGACACGGCCAGGAAGCCGACGTCGCCGCGCGCGCCAGCCTGCTGGTGAACTACGTCACCGGCCGCTGGCACCGCTTCGCAAAGACGGGCTTCAAGCTCAATCCGATGGAGGGCACGTCGCTTCAACTGTCCCTGCTGCTGGCGGCGTAGAATCGACAGGATGGATACCGGCGAAGTCTTCGCGCTGCTGGACGATGCCCGCGCCACGCAGGAGGCGCGCTCGCGCCTGTACAGCGGACATGCGGGCACGCTGAGGTGCGAGGACGCGGCCGGCTGGCCGCGGCTGGTGGCGGCGCTGTCGCAGGCGCTACAAAGCGGCCTGCACGCCGTGCCGCTCTTGAGCTATGAACTGGGGGCGCACCTGGAGGGCCTGCCGGCCCGGCCGCTCGCAGGCCCTCTGGCGCAGGTGCTGCTATTCAACCATTGCGAGCGCATGACGGGCGAGCAGGTGGCGTCGTGGCTGGCGACGCGCAGCATGGACCTCGAGCCGGCCGGCGTCGCCGGCATCGCCGCGAATGTCGATGAAGCGCGGTTCACCGAAGCGATCGACCGCATCCGCGACTACATCGCGGCCGGCGACACCTACCAGGTCAACTACACCTGGCGCCTGCGCTTCGACGCCTTCGGTTCGCTGCTCGCCCTGTACACGCGCCTGCGCGCGCGCCAGCCGGTGCCATATGGCGCGCTGGTGACGCTGCCTGGCGGCGGCGCCGTGCTGTCGTTCTCGCCCGAGCTGTTCGTACGCCATGAAGCGGGCATGCTGGTGGCGCGGCCGATGAAGGGCACGGCGCCGGCCAGCGGCGATGTCGATATCGACGCCGCGCGCGCCCAGGCCCTCGCGCAGGACACCAAGAACCGCGCCGAGAACCTGATGATCGTCGACCTGCTGCGCAACGACCTGGGTCGCGTGGCGCAGACCGGCAGCGTCGAGGTGCCGGCCCTGTTCGACGTGCAGCGCTACGGCGCGGTGCTGCAGATGACGTCGACCGTGCAGGCGCGCCTGCGCCTTGACGCGGGCCTGGAAGAGATCTTCAAGGCCCTGTACCCGTGCGGCTCGATCACCGGCGCGCCGAAGCGGCGCACGATGGAGATCATCCACGAACTCGAACCCGATGCGCGCGGCATCTATACCGGCGCGATCGGCTGGTTCGATCCGGCGCCGCCTGGCCGCCCCTACGGCGACTTCTGCCTGTCGGTGCCGATCCGGACGCTGGCGCTTGGTGCGCCGACGGGCGGCATCCGGCGCGGGGAGCTGGGCGTCGGCGCCGGCATCGTCTACGACAGCGATGCGCCATCCGAATACGCCGAGTGCCAGCTGAAGGCGCGTTTTCTCACGGGCCTCGCCAACGAGTTCACCATCTTCGAGACCATCCGCGCCTCGCGCGAGCATGGCTGCCGCCATCTGGAGCAGCATCTCGACCGCATGACAGCATCGTGCGCCTATTTCGGCTTCGCCTTCGACCGCGGCGCGGCGCATGTGGCGCTGCTGGACGCCAGCCAGGCCCTGCCCTCCGATGCGCTGCACCGCCTGCGCCTGGCGGTGGACCATGCCGGCGCGCTGACGCTGACCTCCGGCGAGCTGGCGCCATTGCACGAGCCGGTCACCCTGCTGCTGGCCCAGGAGCCGACGCACAGCGGAGATATCTTCCTGCGCCACAAGACGAGTATCCGCAGCCGCTACGACGCCGCATGGAAGGCGGCCGAGGCGCAAGGCGCCTTCGATATGCTGTTCTTCAACGAGCGTGACGAATTGACGGAAGGGGGACGCAGCAGCGTGTTCCTGCGCTTCGGCGAAGAATGGCTCACGCCGCCGCTGTCGGCCGGTGTGCTGCCGGGCGTGATGCGCGGCGTGATGCTGGCCGCGCCCGCGTGGCATGCGCGCGAAGCCGTGATCACGCGTGAGATGCTGGCGCAGGCCGACGACATCGTCGTCTGCAACGCACTGCGCGGGCCGCTGCGGGCCGTGCTCGTTGATACGCCATAAAAGCGGCGCCATGATTCACGCCCTGCCCGTTTCCATGCCCATTGCTTTTGCTGGAAGCCCGCGCAGGGAAACGGACGGACGTGATCCTAGAAGCGGTAACCCACGCCCAGCCCGAACAGTACCGGATCGACCTTCAGGTGGCTGGCCTTGGCCCCGCCGACATATACATCGCTGCGCAGCTTGAGCTTCTTGACGTCGGCGTTGACCGACCAGTGTTCGTTCAGGCGGAAGTCGACGCCGGCCTGCAGCGACAGGCCCCAGCTATCGTTTTCCAGATCGCCGGCGCCATCGAGCAGCTTGACGCTCGACATGCGGGTGTAGTTCACGCCGGCCCCGATATAAGGGCTGATGGCCGCGCCGGGGGTGAAGTGGTATTGCAGGTTCAGGGTCGGCGGCAGGTGCTTGAAGGTGCCGATCTCGGCGCCGTCCAGCCGGGCCTTGTGCTTCTGTGGATAAGTCAGGATCAGCTCGGCCGCGATGTGCGGGGTGAAGAAATAGCTGATGTCCAGCTCGGGAATGGTCTTCGTGCTCACTTCGAGGCGGTCCGCCGCGCCGACGCCGGCGATCGGGGTCGATTTGTTGTCCGGGTCGACGTACACGGCGCGGGCGCGCACCAGCCATGGAGATTCCTGCGCCAGCGCCTGGGCGGACGCCATGGCGATCAGGGCCACCAGCACGGTTTTCATCGTCGTTTTCATCTTTTTCTTACCTTTCTTCGTTTTATGTCATCTGCGACGAAGGTAAGCTTATTGATGTAGGGAAAAACAAACTATGATCTACATCAAAATGACCATGCTATTAGTATGGTTTATAAAACGCCTATTTCCTAGGTTATATCTCTGAGACGAAAGAATCATTCGGAAGGAACCGCCATGCCAAGCATCACCCTCGCCGCAAACGACGACCTGCCGCGCCTGTTCGACATCTGGGAAGCATCCGTGCAAGCGACCCACGACTTCCTGCATCCGGACGATTTCCTGCTGCTGGTGCCGATCGTGGAGCGCACCCTGCGCGAGTTCACGCCGCTGCATTGCGTGCGCGACGAGGCCGGCCAGCCCTGCGCCTTCATCGGCGTGAGCGAGGGCATGATCGAGATGCTGTTCGTCGACCCGCAGCACCGCGGCCAGGGCGCCGGACGGGCCCTGGTGGAATTCGCGATCGCGCAATTGAAAGCCACGCAAGTGGACGTCAATGAGCAGAACCAGCAGGCGCTCGGCTTCTACGAACGCATGGGCTTCGCGGTGGCGGGACGGTCGGAGCAGGACCCGTTCGGCAAGCCCTACCCCATCCTGCACCTCGCACTGCGTTAGACGATTACAGCGCCGCTTCGATCTTCCCGGTCAGCTGAGGATCTTCCGGCGTGACCTTGCTCGGGAAGTAGTCGAGCACCTTGCCGTCACGGCCGATCAGGTATTTGGTGAAATTCCACTTCGGTTCCTGGCCGGTGGCCTTGATCAGTTGCGCGTGCAGCGGATTGGCTTGCGGGCCCTTGACCGAGCTCTTGGCGAACATCGGGAACTTGACGCCATAGGTGTTGAAGCACAGGTCGGCGATTTCCTTGGCGCTGCCCGGTTCCTGCTGGCCGAAGTCGTTCGACGGGAAGCCCAGGATCACGAGGCCGCGGCCGCCGTACTTGGCGTAGATTTTCTCGAGACCTTCGTACTGCTTGGTGAAGCCGCAGTAGCTGGCCGTGTTCACCACCAGCACCACCTTGCCGGCGTACTGGCAGAGGTCTTGCGGCGCCTCGTCCTGCAGGCGCTTGAAGCTGTGCTTCAGGACGGCCGGGCAGGCGGCCGGGCTCTTGGTCAGCGCGGCGGCCGGCGCGGCCTGCGCGCGTGCCGGCTGGGTGACGCTGACAGCGGCCGTGGCGGCGAGCAGCAGGACGATGGTCTTGATCATGGCGTGGTATTGACGGGGTTAAGATGCGTCGATTGTAGCGCAAGCGGCAACCCCGGCGGCCAACGCTTTTCTCAATCCTCCAGATTGCGGTGCTCGATCTTGATGCAGTGGTTCATGACCACGTCCAGCCCGGCGGCGCGCGCCAGGTCGGCTGCCGCCTGGTTCTCGATGTCGAGCTGCATCCACAGGCAGCCGGCGCGCACGGCGATGGCGTCGCGCGCGATCGGCCCGATGTCCTCGGATTTGCGGAAGCAGTCGACGATGTCGATGCGCTGGCCGCTGCCGGCCAGGGCGTCGGCGGCCTCTTGCAAGGTGGCGTACACGGTCTCGCCGTGGATGGTCTGGCCGGCATAGCTCGGGTTGACGGGCAGGATGCGGTAGCCGTTGTGCTGCAAGTAGGCGCCCACTTCGTTGCTGGCGCGGTCTTCTTTGTTCGACATGCCGACGATGGCGATGATCTTGCTGTCACGGAGGATCTGGGTGATGGTTCGCATGCTGTGTCCTGGCTGTTGTTATCGTTGGAATCAGCTTATCAGGTTTGGATATGCTGGCGTTGCACGGTCAAACGTGGAAAGATGACGGCTCATCCATCCTGAATAGCTGCCCATGAGCCTCGGACCTGTTTCGCGTTTCGCCGCCTTTCTTGCGCTGGCCTGTTCGTTCGCCGGTGCGCATGGCGCCGAATCCCTGCACGACGTCGAACGCGCCATCGTGCCGGTCGCCAGCTGGGGCGGCACGCCGTCCATTGATGCGAAGGCGCGCCGCCACCGCATCACCCACATCACGCTGCACCACCAGGGCGAGCCGTTCAAGCCGGGGACCGATCCGCAAGCCTACCTGCGCCGCCTGCAGACCTGGTCGCGCGCCGAGAAAGGCTGGCTCGACATCCCCTATCACTACGTGATCGACCTGGAAGGCCGCATCTACGGCGCGCGCGACATCGCCTATGCCGGCGACACCAATACCGAATACGATCCGAAGGGACATGCGCTGATCGAGGTGGTCGGCAATTTCGAGGAGGTGGAGCCGAACCAGCAGCAGCTCGATGCGGTGGTGCGCCTGATGGCCATGCTGGCGGACAAATACCAGGTCTCGCTGGACGACATCCAGAGCCACCGCGATTACTCGGACAAGACCGTGTGCCCGGGCGAGAACCTGTACCGCTACGTGAAGGACGATTATTTCAGGCACAAGGTGGCCTTGCGCCTGGCGCAGGAGCAGGCCGCGAAATAAGCTGCGACCTGCTCAGTTAGTGCTTACTGAAGTCGCGTGCCAGGCGTGGCCTGGCCGTCCTGGTGCAACACGACCACCGGCGCGCCATCCGCGCCCTTCTCGAACCGGAGTTCGGCATTCACGTCGCGCGAGAAGAACACGTCTTCGCTGGCCGGGAAGATCTCGATCCTGCGCTGCCCGGTCGCCTGCGCATAATAGCGTTCGCCCTCGCGGCTGACCGTGATCGTGAACTGCGGCGCAAGCTGGTAGGCGCCGGCACGCGCGTCGAAGCCGGCGTTGTCGATCTTGACCGCTTCGCGTTCGGCGGGCGCATCGCCAATGCGCTCGTTGCGCGTCCGCTCGCCCGCATTGTCGACCGTGACGTGGCTGACCTTGCCCTGCGCATCGCGCCCGAACTCGAAGCGCGCCAGCGTCCCGGGGACGAAGAAGCCATCCTTCGAATAGGAAGTGAGGGCGGCCGGCGACCGGTCGCCGCGCGCCATCATCAGCTTGCCGTCGCGGCTGGTGAAGGTGCGCTTTTCCTTGCCGTCGATGTCGTATACCCCTGTGAATGCATCGATGGCCCTGGCATCGAGCTTGACTTCCTTCAGCTCCATGAACGGCTTGCCCATCGCCAGCGCCGCCGCCTTCTTGGCCAGCACCTCGGGATTGGCATTACCGCTGTCCGCATTGCTCAGCACCGCGACGAAGATCTTCTGCTCCGGCAGGCGCAGCGCATGGGTGCGAAAGCCATTGATGCCGCCCCCATGCTCGATCACTGGCGCGCCCTGCAGGGCGCCCACGCTCCAGCCGTAGCCGTAGCCGGTCGACTTCTCCGGGTTCAGCTTGTAGGGCGTGAAGGCCATCTTCCAGCTCGCGGGTTTCAGCAGCTTGCCGGAGGCGATGGCGGCATCCCATTTCGCCAGGTCGTCCACGGTCGATACCAGCGCGCCGGCCGCATACGGCTGGCTCATGGACAGCGGCTGCGCCGGCGCGAACCCCTTCTCCTGCGCGCTGTAGCCGACCGCGCGCGGCGCGTTCGAACGCTCGACGCCTTCATACGCGGTGTCCTTCATGCCCAGCGGCGTGAAGATGCGCCGTTCGAGGAAGCTGGCGTAGCTCGTGCCAGACACCCGCTCGATGATCGCGCCGAGCAGGAAATAGCCGCTATTGTTGTAGCGGAACTGGGTGCCGGGTTCGAACTCGAGCGGATCGTTCCTGAAGCCGTCGATCATCTGGGCGACGGTGAAGTCCTTCCCCATCGTCGCCACATAGCCCGACTTGCCGGTATAGCTGACGATGCCCGAGGTATGGGTCAGCAGGTGCTCGACGGTGATGACCTTGCCCTGGGTTGGATAGTCGGGGAAGAAGCGCGTGATCGGATCGTTCAGGGCCAGCTTGCCCTCCTCGGCCAGCATCAGGATCGCCACCGCCGTGAACTGCTTGGTGATCGAGCCGAGGCGCAGCACGGTGCCGGGCGTCAGTGGCGTCTTCGCGGCCACGTCGGCGGCGCCATAGGCCTTCCTAAACACCGTCTTGCCGTCCTTGACCACGATGACCGTGGCGCCGGGGTCTCCCGCCTTGAACTGGGGCTTGAACAGCGCGTCGAGCTTGCTGGCCAGCGGCTGCGCCGCAGAGGCCTTGGTGGCCGGCTGCTGCGCTTGCGCCAGCACGGGATTCGACAGCAGGATGACAGCAACAGCGACGGCGGAGAGTTTCAGCATGACGGCTACCCTTCTTGGCAAGTTGTGTTCTTGATACTCTAACTCTGCCTTATGGGTAGCGGTGAAAAATCCGACGAACTGCGATTCGGTTTCGATGAACCGATAAAAAACCGGGATATAAAAAAAGGCAGCCCGCAGGCTGCCCCTTTTCGTTGCCGAGCTTGTTCAGCTCAACGGCCTTTCGACCGCAGCTTCTGGATCGCCGCCAGCTGCGCGATCGCGGCGGCCATTTCGGCCTGGGCTTTCGCGTAGTCGATGGTCGATTCCTTGTTCAGCATCAGCTCTTCGGCCTGCTTCTTGGCCGCGTTTGCCTTCGCTTCGTCGAGGTCGGCGCCGCGGATCGCGGTGTCGGCCAGCACGGTCACGCCGTTCGGCTGCACTTCGAGGATACCGCCTGCTACGAAGACGAACTCTTCGCCGCCGCCGGCCACCTGGATGCGCACGGCGCCCGGGCGGATGCGCGTGATCAAGGGGGTGTGCTTCGGGTAGATACCCAGCTCACCCGCTTCACCCGGCAACGCGACGAATTCGGCCTGGCCGGAGAAGATCTGCTCTTCGGCCGAGACTACGTCAACGAGAAATGTGTTTGCCATGTGTGTCCTTCAGTTAGACGAACCGACTTAGGCAGCCAGTTTCTTGGCTTTCTCGATTGCCTCTTCGATCGTGCCGACCATGTAGAACGCTTGCTCCGGCAGGTGATCCAGTTCGCCCGATGCGATCATCTTGAAGCCCTTGATCGTGTCTTTCAGCGAAACGTACTTGCCTGGTGCGCCGGTGAACACTTCAGCGACGTGGAACGGCTGCGACAGGAAACGCTGCATCTTGCGTGCGCGAGCGACGACCAGCTTGTCTTCTGGCGCCAGTTCGTCCATGCCCAGAATCGCGATGATGTCACGCAGTTCCTTGTAGCGCTGCAGGGTGCCCTGCACGGCGCGCGCGGTCGAGTAGTGCTCTTCGCCGACGACCAGCGGGTCCAGCTGGCGCGAGGTCGAATCGAGTGGGTCGACCGCAGGGTAGATACCCAGCGAAGCGATGTCACGCGACAGAACGACGGTCGAGTCCAGGTGGGCGAAGGTGGTTGCAGGCGACGGGTCGGTCAAGTCATCCGCAGGGACGTAGACGGCCTGGATCGAGGTGATCGAACCGGTCTTGGTCGAGGTGATGCGCTCCTGCAGGCGGCCCATTTCTTCGGCCAGGGTAGGCTGGTAGCCCACTGCCGATGGCATACGGCCCAGCAGTGCCGAGACTTCGGTACCGGCCAGGGTGTAGCGGTAGATGTTGTCGACGAAGAACAGGACGTCCTTGCCTTCGTCACGGAACGCTTCCGCCATGGTCAGGCCGGTCAGCGCGACGCGCAGACGGTTGCCTGGTGGTTCGTTCATCTGACCGTAGACCATCGCCACTTTCGAGTTGGCTGGGTTTTCCAGGTCGACGACTTTTGCATCGGCCATCTCGTGGTAGAAGTCGTTACCTTCACGGGTACGCTCACCCACGCCGGCGAACACGGACAGACCCGAGTGCGCCTTGGCGATGTTGTTGATCAGTTCCATCATGTTGACGGTCTTGCCGACGCCGGCGCCGCCGAACAGGCCGACCTTACCGCCTTTGGCGAACGGGCAGACCAGGTCGATGACCTTGATGCCGGTTTCCAGCAGGTCGGTCGACGGCGACAGTTCGTCGTAGGCCGGCGCATCGCGGTGGATCGATGCCATGCGCTCATGGCTGACCGGACCGCATTCGTCGATCGGGTTGCCCAGCACGTCCATGATACGGCCCAGGGTCGGCACGCCGACTGGCACCATGATCGGATTGCCGGTGTTCTGGATCATCATGCCGCGACGCAGGCCTTCCGAGCTGCCCAGAGCAATGGTACGGACCACGCCGTCGCCCAGCTGTTGCTGGACTTCCAGGGTCAGTTCGGAGCCTTCCATTTTCAGTGCGTCGTACACTTTCGGCATGGCGTTACGTGGGAATTCCACGTCAACCACGGCGCCGATACACTGAACGATTTTGCCATCAGCCATGTTCGTTCCTTCAGATATATAGTTAGATTCTTTTACTTAAACCGTTAAAAGCACAGTCAGTTATGGTCAGTTGGGGGCAGAGTACGCTCGCTACGCTCGCTTAAGCCTGCGCGGCCCGCTCTTTCCCCCAATTGATCAGACTGCCGCTGCGCCCGAAACGATCTCGGAGAGTTCTTTGGTAATCGCAGCCTGGCGGGTCTTGTTGTAGACCAGCTTCAGGTCGCTGATGACACTGCCGGCGTTATCGCTCGCGGCCTTCATCGCGACCATGCGCGCCGATTGCTCGGACGCCAGGTTTTCCGCCACTGCCTGGTACACCAGCGCTTCCACATAACGCACCAGCAGCTCGTCGATGACGACTTGCGCTTCCGGTTCGTAGATGTAGTCCCAGCCGTGGGCGCCTGCGTCGGCTTCCAGCGCTTTCGCTGGCAGCGGGAGCAGTTGCTCGACCATCGTTTCCTGCTTCATCGTGTTGATGAACTTGGTGTAGCACAGGTAGACGGCATCGAGCTTGCCTTCCTGGTACGCGTCCAGCATCACTTTGACCGGTCCGATCAGCTTGTCCAGTTGCGGGGCATCGCCCAGCTGGGTCGCTTGCGACACCAGCTTCATGCCGACGCGGTTCAGGAAGCCCAGGCCCTTGTTGCCGATGGCGACTGCCTCGACACGGTTGCCCAGCTGCTCCTGCTCACGCGCCTTCTGCGTTACCTGGCGCAGGATGTTGGTGTTCATGCCGCCGCACAGACCCTTGTCGGTCGTGATGACGATGAAACCCACTGCCTTTGCCGACACGCCCTTGGCTTGCGCCATGAATGCGTGCGTGTACTCCGGGTTTGCGTTGGCCAGATTGGCGGTGATGTTACGAACCTTGTCACTGTAGGGACGGGCGGCGCGCATGCGATCCTGCGCCTTGCGCATTTTCGATGCGGCGACCATTTCCATCGCCTTGGTGATCTTCTTCGTATTTTCTACGCTCTTGATCTTGCCACGAATCTCTTTGCCTGCTGCCATGAGTCCTTACTCCTTCCGGGCACCGGCGCCAACCTCGGTTGGCGCCGGTCCATCAATTAATATGCGCCGGATTTCTTGAAATCAGCAATGGCGGCGGCCAGCAGTGCTTCGCTGTCCTTGTCCAGTTGCTTGGTTTCGTCGATCTTCGACAGCAGGGACGCGTGACCCGACTTCAGGAAGGCATGCAGACCGTGCTCGAACGGCAGCACTTTCTTGACTTCGATATCGTCCAGGTAGCCCTTGTTGACGGCGAACAGCGATGCGGCCATCAGCGAGGTCGACAGCGGCGAGAACTGCGGCTGCTTCAGCAGTTCGGTGACGCGCGCGCCACGGTCCAGCTGCTTGCGGGTCGACTCGTCCAGGTCCGATGCGAACTGCGCGAACGCAGCCAGTTCACGGTACTGCGCCAGGTCGGTACGGATACCGCCCGACAGGCCCTTGATGACCTTGGTCTGGGCGGCGCCACCGACGCGCGACACCGAGATACCGGCGTTGATCGCAGGACGGATACCGGCGTTGAACAGCGAGGTCTCCAGGAAGATCTGGCCGTCGGTAATCGAAATCACGTTGGTCGGCACGAAGGCCGAGACGTCGCCAGCCTGGGTTTCGATGATCGGCAGTGCGGTCAGCGAACCGGTCTTGCCGGTGACGGCGCCGCCCGTGAACTTCTCGACGTAGTCGGCGTTCACGCGCGCTGCGCGCTCGAGCAGACGGCTGTGCAGGTAGAACACGTCGCCTGGGTAGGCTTCGCGGCCTGGTGGGCGGCGCAGCAGCAGCGAAATCTGGCGGTAGGCAACTGCTTGCTTCGACAGGTCGTCGTACACGATCAGCGCGTCTTCGCCGCGGTCGCGGAAGTATTCGCCCATTGCGCAGCCCGAGTAGGCCGAGATGTACTGCATGGCGGCCGATTCCGACGCCGATGCTGCGACAACAATGGTGTATTCCATCGCGCCGTGCTGTTCCAGCGAACGCACGATGTTCTTGATGGTCGATGCCTTCTGGCCGATCGCGACGTAAACGCAGGTGACGCCCTGGCCTTTCTGGTTGATGATCGCATCCACTGCCACGGCCGACTTGCCGGTCTGGCGGTCGCCGATGATCAGCTCACGCTGGCCACGGCCGATCGGCACCATCGCGTCGATCGACTTGATGCCGGTCTGCATAGGCTGCGACACCGATTCACGCGCGATGACGCCTGGCGCGATCTTTTCGATCGGGGCGGTCAGGGTGGTGGCGATCGGACCCTTGCCGTCGATCGGCTGGCCCAGGGCGTTGACCACGCGGCCACGCAGCTCAGGACCGATCGGCACTTCCAGGATGCGGCCGGTGGTCTTGACGGTGTCGCCTTCCGAGATGTGCTCGTAGGCACCCAGGATGACGGCGCCGACCGAGTCGCGCTCGAGGTTCATTGCCAGGCCGAAGGTGTTGCCTGGGAATTCCAGCATCTCGCCCTGCATCACGTCCGACAGACCGTGGATGCGGCAGATACCGTCGGCGACCGAGATCACGGTGCCTTGGTTGCGGACGTCTGCAGAGCCTTCCAGGCCCTGGATCCGGCTCTTGATCAGCTCGCTGATTTCAGATGGGTTAAGTTGCATGCTAGCTAACTCCAATTATAGTTTCTTGATGCGTAGGGCAAGGGCGGGACGCCGGCCTATGCGAGTGCACACTATCGATTACGAAGCCAGTGCAACGTGCATCCGTTGCAGCTTGGCGCGTACCGAGGTATCGAGCACTTCGTCGCCGACGACCACGCGCACACCACCGATCAGCGAGGGATCCACTGTCACCGTTGGGTTCAGCTTGCGGCCAAATTTCTTTTCCAGCGTGGCGACCAGCTCGTTCAGCTGGTCGGCCGAAATCTCGAACGCGCTGAAAATCGTCGCGTCGGCTGCGCCTTCGTTCGCGTTCTTCAGGATCGCGAACTGGGTGCTGATCTCGGGCAGCAGGTTGATGCGGCCGTTTTCGGCCAGCATCGCGATAAAGTTCTTCGCTTCAGCATTCAGCGGAGCCTTGACCAGCGACGCAATCGTGTCCGCCAGTTGTGCCTGCGTGACGTTCGGGTTGCTGGCGAAGGCCTGCACATCGGGAATGGCGCCGATCTGGCCCAGTTCCGACGCGATGGCCGAGTACGCATTCATGTCGCCGGTCTGGGCGACACGGAACAGCGCTTCGGCATAAGGGCGGGCGACGGTTGCGAGTTCAGCCATGATCAGAGCTCGGTCGACAGTTTCGACAGCAGGTCGGCGTGGGCCGCTGCGTTCACTTCGCGCTTCAGGATCTGCTCGGCGCCGGCAACCGCGAGGGTTGCAACCTGGCCACGCAGTTCTTCGCGCGCGCGCGTCACTTGCTGCTCGGCGTCGGCCTTGGCGGCGGCGACGATGCGTGCGCCTTCTTCGGCGGCGGTTTTCTTCGCTTCTTCGATGATCGCGGCGGCGCGCTTCTCGGCGTCGGCGATGCGCTTCTGCACTTCGTCACGGGCGCCGGCCAGTTCGGTCTGGACGCGCTTTTCGGCGGCAGCCAGGTCGGCCTTGCCGCGATCGGCAGCGGCCAGGCCACTCGCGATCTTCGCGGCGCGCTCGTCGAGCGCTTTCATCAGCGGCGGCCACACGAATTTCATCGTGAACAGCGCCAGGATGAAGAAGACCACGAGCTGTGCAAGCAGGGTTGCATTAAGGTTCACGGTTTTATCCTTCTTACAGAAACACGGATGCCGAACCAGAAACTGGTTCGGCCCTTCAAGACCTCGAGACGCGAGTCTTAGACTGGAACGAACGGGTTAGCGAACGCGAACAGCATGGCGATACCAACGCCGATCAGGAATGCCGCGTCGATCAGACCAGCCAGCAGGAACATCTTGGTCTGCAGGGTGTTCATCAGTTCTGGCTGACGTGCAGAAGCTTCCAGGTATTTACCGCCCATCAGAGCGATACCGATACAAGCGCCGATTGCGCCCAGACCGATGATCAAACCGCAAGCCAGTGCAACAAAAGAAAGGTCAGTCATGAAAAACTCCAAAAGTTAAATTAAAAACTAAATTAAAAACTACAACTTCTTTACAACCACATTCACTCGATGCTTGCGGCTTCGATCAGTGGCCTTCGTGAGCCTGACCGAGGTAAACCAGCGTCAGCATCATGAAGATGAATGCCTGCAGGATCACGATCAGGATGTGGAAGATCGCCCAGATGGAGCCAGCAATCACGTGGCCGATGAAACCGAACATCGTCGCGGTACCGCCCAGCAGTGCGATCAAGAGGAACAGCAGTTCGCCGGCAAACATGTTGCCGAACAGTCGCATACCGAGCGACACCATTTTTGCTGCGTATTCGATGAGGTTCAGGAGCAGGTTGAACGGCGCCATCCAGATGCCGAACGGTGCTGCGAACAGTTCATGGAGCCAGCCGCCGAAGCCCTTGATCTTGATGCCGTAGTAGATCATCAGCAGCAGCACGCCCAGCGACATGCCAATCGGCGCGTTCAGGTCGGCGGTCGGGACCACGCGGTGATACGGGAAGATGTGCTCGATGCCGAAGGCGGCGAACAGCCACGACCACATGTCGACCGGCAGCAAGTCCAGCGCGTTCATCAGGACGATCCAGACGAACACGGTCAGCGCCAGCGGAGCGATGAAGCTGCGGTCGCCGTGCACGATGGTCTTGGCCTGGTCATCGACCATTTCGAACATCATTTCGACGAAAGCCTGGAAACGGCCAGGAACGCCGGAAGTGGCCTTGCGGGCGGCGGCCCACATCAGCAGGCAGGCGGTCAGGCCCATGGCGATCGACCAGAACAAGGTGTCGAAGTGGACGACCGAAAAGTCGACCGGTCCGACCTGATACTGATTCTTCAGGTGGCCCAGGTGGTGAACGATGTATTCTGAAGCGGTGGGCGCGTGCGCTGCGCCGTCTACTGGAGTCGCCATGTTGTCATTGCCTAAATAATAAGATGATGTAACTTTTTAGTGCCACGACGATTCCAGCGACCAGTGCCAGCCAGTTCAGATCGTGATACAGCCACGCGGTTGCGCCCAGGAGCGCCAGCGTTAATGCAATCTTTACAAATTCCCAGATGAAAAATGTCGCGGGAGTAGCCGTTCCAGATGCGGACGCGGCGAACAAGCGCACTGCCATGATCCCGTTGGGCACGACACAACACAAACCGCCCAGTACAGCCGAAAACATCGCAGCCCGTCCCCCCAGTAGTGCGGCGATCAGGCCGACGACTACCGTTGCTATCAACTGCAGGGAAACGATGCGTAGCATATTCTTTTAGCTCTTGCGCTAGCGCATTTTGGACGTACTACGAGGTGATAATTACAAGAATCGCCGGAATTATAAGTGGTTATACGGACGTGAGTCAAACGATTCCACACTTATAACTGGGACGAATAGTTGGCAAAAATGTGACACGATGCCGGCGGATAGCGCAATATTTTCAGCTACTTACGCTCAGATCGTGTATAGAGCCGAATGTGACAATTGCGCTGATCTGCGTAGCGACGGGACCGCGCCGGGTGGCGCGAAAGTTGGTAGCGCTAACGCTTTGGAGGTGGCCCACTCGCTGGTCGCCGGCCCCTCTGGAGGCCACCCGGTGTGACCGGGTAGCCTCCCTGTTTTTCACGCGCGCAGACGCGCGAGCACACCCTCGAGGATGTCCAGGTCGGCAAAGTCGATGATCATTTGTCCCCTGCCCTTCGCGCCCATCTTGAACAGCACCGGCGTCGCCAGCCTGTCGGACAATTCTTCTTCAAGGCGGACGATGTCGCCCGGCTTGTCCTTGGCGCGCGCCGGCTGGGCCGGGGCGCTTTGCTCTTCGAGCGCACGGGCGACCAGCTTCTCGGTCTCGCGCACCGACAGGCGGCGGGCGACGACGTGGTTGGCCAGCGCGATCTGGTTCGCGCTGTCGACCGCCAGCAAGGCTCTAGCATGGCCCATGTCGATATCCCCCGCCATCAGCATGGTCTGCACCGGCTGCGCCAGGTTGATCAGGCGCAGCAGGTTCGACACCGCGCTGCGCGAGCGGCCGACCGCGCCGGCCGCCTGCTCGTGCGTGAAATTGAAATCCGAGATCAGGCGCTGGATGCCCTGCGCCTCTTCGAGCGGATTCAGGTCTTCGCGCTGCATGTTCTCGATCAGGGCCATCGCGGCCGCGGCCTGGTCGTCGACGTCGCGCACCAGCACCGGGATCTCGTCCAGGCCCGCCATCTGCGCCGCGCGGAAGCGCCGTTCGCCGGCGATGATCTCGTACGGCGTGCTGCTGCCCGCCGGCAGCGGACGCACCAGCACCGGCTGCATGATGCCTTGGGTTTTAATGGAGGCGGCCAGCTCGGACAGGCTCACTTCATCCATGCGGGTACGCGGTTGGTACTTGCCGGCCTGGATCTGGGTGACCGCCAGGACCGAAGGTAGATTACTTGCTGCGGGCGCGGCGTCCATGTCGCCGCCGAGCAGGGCGTCGAGCCCGCGGCCCAGTCCCTTGAGTTTTTTGGTTGCCATTGTCGTGTCAGCTCTCGTGGTGATTACATGGTCTTGATGCGCTGGACCATTTCCGCGCCAAAGGCGATATACGCCTGCGCGCCTTTCGACGATGGGTCGAAGGTCACGCCCGGGATGCCGTAGGACGGCGCTTCGGCCAGGCGGACGTTGCGCGGGATGATGGTCTTGAACACCTTGTCGCCGAAGTGCTGCTCGAGCTGGTTCGACACCTGCTGCGACAGCGTCATGCGCGGGTCGAACATCACCCGCAGCAGGCCGATGATCTTGAGGTCGGTGTTCAGGTTGGCGTGCACCTTCTTGATCGTGTTGACCAGGTCGGACAAGCCCTCGAGCGCGTAGTACTCGCACTGCATCGGGATGATCACGCCATGCGCGGCGCACAGGCCGTTGAGCGTGAGCAGCGACAACGCGGGCGGGCAGTCGACCAGGATGAAGTCGTAGTCGGCGTCCACCGCGGCCAGCGCGTCCTTCAGGCGGCGCTCGCGGTTTTCGAGCGACACCATCTCGACTTCGGCGCCGGCCAGCTCGCGGTTGGCGGGCAGCACGTCGAATCGCCCCGCCTCGGAGCGCACGCGCACGCCAGCCACGTCCGACTCTCCCAGCAACACCTGGTAGATCGACGACTCGAGCGCGGCCTTGTTGATGCCCGCGCCCATGGTCGCATTGCCCTGAGGGTCGAGGTCGACCAGCAGCACGCGCTGGTCCAGTTTTGCCAGGCCCGCCGACAGGTTGACGGTGGTGGTGGTCTTGCCTACCCCACCCTTCTGGTTCGCAACGCAAAAAATCTTCGCCATCTATTCTCTTTCCTGAAAGCGGCTACAAGACGCCATACCGTTCATACGGTACAAACCATTTTAATGATTCATACTGTATAAACGATATAAACGGTTTATACGGTTTTTACTATTAATATTGTTTACTAGGTTCGTTCGATGAAAACCAGGTGGCGCTCCGCGCCCAGTCTCGGCACCTGCAGGGGCTGCAAATCGCTGACTTTCCAGTCTTGCGGCAGCCTTTCCCGCTCCTCGCTCGGCGCCACCCCTTTCAGGGCGATGAATTTGCCGCCCTCCTGCAGCAGGTGTCCGGACCAGTTGACGAAATCGGACAGGTCGGCGAAGGCGCGCGAAGTGATGACGTCGAATTTGTCGCTCACGGCCAGGTCCTGCACCTTCATCGTGTGCACGGTCACGTTGGCCAGGGCCAGTTCCGCCTTCACCTGCGTGAGAAAGGCGGTTTTCTTGTGCACGGTGTCGATCATCGCCACCTTCATGTCGGGCCGGGTGATGGCCAGCACGATGCCGGGCAATCCGCCCCCTGCTCCCACGTCCAGCACATTGCGCGCACCGAGGAAGGCCGGCACGGCGGCGAGCGAGTCGAGCAGGTGGTGGGTCACCATCTGCATCGGGTCGCGCAGCGAAGTCAAGTTGTACACCGCATTCCACTTGTGCATCAGCTGCAGGTAGGCCATCAGCTTGCCCTGCTGTTCCGCGCTCACGTCCAGGCCCATCTCGGCGATGCCGTCGGCCAGCACCCTGGCCAGCGCATCGCGGTCGAACGCATATTTCATTGCGCCGCCTCCGAGGTGGTTGGGGCGAAGCCCTTGACGCCGCGTTTCTTGAGGTGCACCAGCAGCAACGAGATCGCCGCCGGGGTCACGCCCGAGATACGAGACGCCTGGCCCAGGGTTTCGGGACGCTGCTTGTCCAGCTTCTGGCGGACCTCGAATGACAGCGCCACGATCTCGAGGTAGTTCAGGTTCTCGGGCAGCTTCAGGTTTTCGTAGTGGTCGTGACGCTCGACTTCGCGCGCCTGGCGATCGATATAGCCAGAATACTTGAGCTGGATTTCCACCTGCTCCTTCACGGCCGGGTCTTCGACGCCGGGACCGGCCAGCGGCTGGCCCTCGCTGCCCTGCATCGTCATCAGGGTGTCGTACTCGACGCCCGGTCTTCTCAGCAGGTCGGCCAGGTTGTACTCGCGCTCGAGCGCCTGCCCCACCACGCGTTCCGATTCGGCGGCGGCCAGGATGCGTGGGTTGACCCAGGTCGATTTGAGTCGTTCCAGTTCGCGGGCAACGGATTCGCGCTTGGTCTCGAAGGCTTGCCAGCGCGCGTCGTCGACGATGCCCAGCTGGCGGCCGATCTCGGTCAGGCGCATGTCGGCATTGTCTTCGCGCAGCGACAGGCGGTATTCGGCGCGGCTGGTGAACATGCGGTACGGTTCCGCCACGCCTTGCGTGGTCAGGTCGTCGACCAGCACGCCGAGATAGGCTTCGGAACGGCCCGGCGTCCAGGCATCCTTGCCCTGGGTTTGCAATGCCGCGTTCAGGCCGGCCAGCAGGCCCTGGGCCGCGGCTTCTTCGTAGCCGGTGGTGCCGTTGATCTGGCCGGCGAAGAACAGGCCCTTGATCGCCTTGGTCTCGAGCGAGGCCTTCAGCCCGCGCGGGTCGAAGTAATCGTATTCGATCGCATAGCCGGGACGCAGGATGAAGGCGTTCTCCATGCCGCGCATCGAGCGCACCAGCTCCAGCTGGACGTCGAACGGCAGGCTGGTCGAAATCCCGTTGGGGTAGAACTCGTTGGTGGTCAGGCCTTCCGGCTCGAGGAAGATCTGGTGCGATTCTTTCGATGCGAAGCGGTGGATCTTGTCCTCGATCGATGGGCAGTAGCGCGGGCCGACGCCCTCGATCACGCCGGTGTACATTGGGCTGCGGTCCAGACCGGCGCGGATGATGTCGTGGGTGCGCTCATTGGTATGCGTCACCCAGCACGGCACCTGGCGTGGATGCATCGCCACATTGCCCATATACGAGAATACCGGCACCGGATCGAGGTCGCCCGGCTGCTCGGTGAGCACCGAGAAGTCGATGCTGCGGCCATCGATGCGCGGCGGCGTGCCCGTCTTGAGGCGGCCTTGCGGCAGCTTGAGTTCCTTCAGGCGTGACGACAGCGAGGTCGCCGGCGGGTCGCCCGCGCGGCCGCCCGAATAATTCTGCAGGCCGACGTGGATCTTCCCGTCCAGGAAAGTACCGGCAGTAAGCACCACCGCGCGCGCACGGAACTTCAGGCCCACCTGGGTGACGGCGCCGACCACGCGGTCGCCCTCCACCATCAGGTCGTCGACCGCTTGCTGGAACAGCCACAGGTTCGGCTGGTTTTCCAGTCGCGCGCGGATGGCCGCCTTGTACAGGACACGGTCGGCCTGGGCGCGGGTGGCGCGCACGGCCGGGCCCTTGGACGAATTCAGGATACGGAACTGGATGCCCGCCTCATCGGTCGCCATTGCCATGGCACCGCCGAGGGCATCGACTTCCTTGACCAGGTGGCCCTTGCCGATCCCGCCAATCGACGGATTGCAGGACATGGCGCCAAGGGTTTCGATATTGTGGGTCAGCAGCAGGGTCTTTTGACCGGTGCGTGCGGACGCGAGTGCGGCCTCGGTTCCGGCATGGCCGCCGCCGACGACGATGACGTCGAATTCAGTAGGAAATAGCATGATGGGGTGTGGAGCGAGGAGACTAATGCGCGATTATAGATTCTTTTTTCCTGCTGGACTCTCCATGGGTCTGAAAACGACAGATTTTGTTTCACGTGAAACCTTCCCCCTCTGTTCTTACCAGCGTGTTTCACGTGGAACAACTGACGAAAAAAAAGCCGGGCAAGAACCCGGCTTTGATGTATCACGTGAAACAGCGTTACCAGCCCAGCTTTGTGAACGAATCGTAGGCTGTCTTTACAATCAGTGCGGAAACAACGAACAGGAACAGTTTGCGGACGAAACCGCTGCCATGCTTCAACGCCAGTCGAGTGCCGATCACCGAACCAACGATCTGGCATCCGGCCATCAGCAAACCCAGCTGCCATAGCAAATGACCGCTGTAACCGAACCACATCAGCGCCGACAGATTGCAGGCGACATTGACCACCTTGGCCGCAGCCGATGCGCTGAGAAAGTCGAAACCGAAGAAGCGCACGAACAGGAACAGCAGGAAGCTGCCGGTTCCCGGCCCAAAGAAACCATCATAGAAACCGATGGCGGCGCCGATGCCGATCGCCCAGTAGCGTTCGGCCATCCCGCTGTGCAGCGGGGCGTGCACCGCGCCGAGATCCTTCTTCATGAACGTGTAGACAGCGACCGCGACCAGCACGAACGGCAGCAGTGCACGCACGAAATCCGCCGGCACCCGCGTCACGGTCCAGGCGCCAGCGAAGGAAAGGGCAAAGGCGGCAATGGCGGCCGGCGCCGCGGTGCTCCACGCGACCCGCACCCGGCGCGCGTAACTCGCGGCGGCCGAGCCGGTGCCGAAGATCGCTGCGAGTTTATTGGTGCCGAGGATGGTTGCCGGCGCTTCTTTCGGCAACAGGGAGAACATGGCGGGGAGCTGGATCAGGCCACCGCCGCCGACAACGGCGTCGACCAGGCCGGCGGCGAAGGCGGCGCCGCCGAGCCACACTACATCGATCATGGGAAACTTTCAGGGGAGGTGCAGAGCCGATATTTTACGGCAAGCAAGCCGTACCGACACGGCGCCAGCCCGCCCTTCCCCGTGGTGCTTATGCCGGCGTGACCGCCGCCGGCGATCTTGCGAAATCGATCAGCAAGGTATTGAGCCGGTCGGCTCCCGACAGCTGCAGCCAATGGCCCACGCCGTCGATGCGGGCATAGTCGAAACCGGCGCGGCATTGTTCGCGCGAGTCGAGCATCTGCTGTTCGCGCAGCGCGGGATCGTGCTCGCTCCAGACACCCAGCACGGGCACGTCGACCGGCTTCCATCGCTTGCCGCCGGAAGCCTTCAGGTTGGCGCGATAATAGTTCAGGGCCGCGGTCAACCGGCCCTGCGGCGCCAGCGCATCGATCCAGAGTTGCTGCTGTTCACGACTACGGTTCATCGCTCGTAGCGCGGCCCAATTCCCTGCCCGCAACAGCGCTTCAGCCAGGACCGGCGTCATAAACACCGCCATGTACCAGAAGCGCAGTTTTTGATTGATACCCGATTTGGCCAGCGCCTTCGGATGGCCGACCGACAGCGCCGCATAACGGCTGACACGCTGCGGCGCATGCATGGCCAGATGCCAGCCGACTTGCGCGCCCCAATCGTGGCCGACCACGGTCGCCCGCTCGATCCCCAGCGCATCCATGAGCTGCAGCACATCGTCGGCCACGAAGTCGATTGCATACGCGCCGACGTCAGGCGGCATATCGGTCTTGCCGTAGCCGCGCAGATCGGGAGCGATGACCTGGAACCCAGCCGCAGCCAGGGCCGGGATCTGTCGCCGCCAGACCGCGTGGGTATCCGGAAAGCCATGCAGGAGCAGGACTGGCGGGCCCTCGCCGGCAGTCACGTAGTGCATGTTCAAACCATTGACCCTGACGTACTGCGACACGACATCCATGCGTTTCCCTGTACCTCAGTTCGATGAGAAACAGCTTACCAGAACGTAAACGCCTGTCCAGACCCCTTCTGTGGATAAGCTACTTGATATCCACAGGTATCGTTTGTGCAAAACTCAGCTTTTTTGCACAGGCAAAAATCTTGTCCAGATTTGCCACCAAGCAGTTTGCTCAGCAGTGCACGGACTTATCCGTGACATAAACCCCTGATTTCTCGTTCTTTAATCGGGTTGTCCACAGAAACCCGACTCCGTTAACCACTACTATCATCGTTGTATACAGATCTTGGTTGTAAACCTGACGAGCCCGCGAAAAAAAAATTTTTGGTCGAGTGTGGCAAATCCGGGAAGCGATATGACGCAAGCCCAGGCTGTCGGCCATCTCGACCACGTACTGGCCTATATGCTCGACGGCCCTCCAGGCAGGCAAAAAAAAGCGGACCTCTGTGGAAAACCGAATGAATATCCACAGGATGGAATGTGCAGAAACCCCAATCTTGTCCAGGCGCGCAATTTCTATCCAACTTTCCTACAGCGTCGGCACAAGCGTTTTCCAGCGGGTTAACGCGGCCGTAAACCACTGATGTTGTGGAAAAAATCGGCTTTATCCACACAGCGGGAAGCGTTTACTACTACTATCATTTTGTATACAAGCTTTTAACTAAAACAATATGAGGAAGCGCCACTTTCGTCGACGCCGGGCCCGCTGAAGACTGCAGACGAGCCAAGGTCGTACAAAAAAAAAGCCCTGCAATGCATGCGGACGTGGTCACACCGAACGAATATCGCTTGCTCAACGGTAGTGACGAGAAACCAGCTGTGGAAAAGCCGCTGCATATCCACAGCATCAGATGTGCAAAACAGGACCTTTTTTTGGGAGCCGATTTGTTGTCCAAGAACCGTGCAAGCCGGACGCAAGCTTTTTCCAGCGCGTAAACGAGGTCGTAAACCATTGATACTGTGGAGTAAACGCACCTTATCCACAGAGAACGTCGCGTTTACCTACTACTATCAACCTTGTATACATATCTCTTAATTAAATAAGCAAACACAGCGCAGGCAGAAAAAGCGTCTTCCAGAACAGGTCGCTCACCACGTCCAGCAAGAACCACGATTGCTGCAATTCGAGAACTGAATGCGATGGAAGCTGTGTACAATCCGTCCCTTATTCACAGTTGCCTGTCTGTACGGCCTTGAAGGCTTCAACACCTCTCCATACACCTACTATCAGGAAGACATGCGTCTAGGGATCATCAGCGCCTTGCACGAAGAACAGGCAGGGCTCGTGGAAGCCATGGGAGGGCCCGCCAAGCTCATCTACGGCAAACGCGAGTTCTGGGTCGGACGACTGTGGGAAATCGACGCTGTGTGCGTTTTATCGCGTATTGGCAAGGTTGCCGCTGCCATGACGGCGACAACGCTTGTGGAAAAGTTTGGAGTTACGCACATCCTCTTCACCGGCGTTGCCGGCGCGGGGGATAAGACGATCCATGTGGGCGACATCGTGGTGGCCGAATCGCTGGTCCAGCACGATATGGATGCCAGCCCCCTGTTCCCCCGTTTCGAAGTGCCGCTCACGGGCCAGACGCATTTCCAGCCAGACCAGCAGCTGTCGCTACGCCTGTCCAGCGCCGCCCACGCCTTCCTGGAATGCGACTTCCTGCAGACGATCTCCGAGACCGAGAGACTGGCTTTTGGCCTGGAACAGCCGCGCGTGCATCGCGGCCTGATCGCCAGCGGCGACCAGTTCGTCAACGATCGCTTGCGCATCGACGCGCTCAACGGCGCCCTGCCCGGGCTGGTGGCGGTGGAGATGGAAGGCGCCGCGGTCGCGCAGGTGTGTCACGAACTGGACGTGCCGTTCGCCGTCATCCGCGCGGTGTCGGACAATGCCAATGAAAACGCGGCCCACGACTTCATGCGCTTCGTGAAGTCGGTGGCCGCGCAGTACGCTTTCCACATCACCCGGCGCCTGTGCCGGCATCTGGTGGAAGCGCCGCTTCAGCCCAGGACCGAGTCGGGCGGGATGTAGTCGTAGCCCAGGGCCTGGGCGACGGCTTCGAAGGTCACCTTGCCCTGGCAGACGTTCAGGCCATGGCGCAGGTGGACGTCGTCCGCCAGTGCGCGCCGCCAGCCCTTGTTCGCCAGCGCCAGGGCATGGCCGATGGTGGCGTTGTTCAGGGCGAAGGTCGAGGTGCGCGCCACGGCGCCCGGCATGTTCGCGACGCAGTAGTGGACCACGCCATCGACCAGGAAGGTCGGATCGGCGTGCGTCGTCGGATGCGAAGTCTCGAAACAGCCACCCTGGTCGATTGCCACGTCGACGACGACGGCGCCCTTCTTCATGCGCGAGACCATGTCGCGCGTGACCAGTTTCGGCGCCGCAGCCCCGGGTACCAGCACGCCGCCGATCACCAGGTCGGCGTCCAGGACCGCTTCCTCGAGCGCATGGGCATTGGAATACAGGGTCGAGATGCGGTTGCCGAACACCAGGTCGAGCTGGCGCAGGCGGTCGACGTTCTTGTCGAGCACCGTGACGCGGGCGCCCGTGCCGACCGCCATTTGCAGCGCATTGGCGCCGACCACGCCGGCGCCGATGATGACGACATGGCCGGCCGCCACGCCAGGCACGCCGCCCAGCAGCAGGCCCATGCCGCCCCGGGACTTCTCGAGGTGGGCGGCGCCGGCCTGGATGGACATGCGGCCCGCGACTTCGCTCATCGGCGCAAGCAGGGGCAAGCCGCCGCCCGGGCCGGTGATCGTTTCGTAGGCAATGCAGATGGCGCCCGATTTGACCAGGGCCGCGGTTTGCTCCGGATCGGGAGCCAGGTGGAGGTAGGTGTAGAGGATCTGGCCGTCGCGCAGCATCGCGCACTCGAGCGGTTGCGGCTCCTTGACCTTGACGATCATGTCGGCGCGCGCGAAGACTTCCTGGGCGCTGCCGGCGATGGCGGCGCCGGCGGCGGTGTAGTGCGCGTCGCTCAGGCCGATCTCGCTGCCAGCGTCTTGCTGGACGATGACCTGGTGGCCGCGTGTTATCAGTTCGTGCACGGACGCCGGCGTGAGGCCG
The DNA here is from genome assembly GCF_003143515.1 of Massilia oculi. Classification (NCBI taxonomy): domain Bacteria; kingdom Pseudomonadati; phylum Pseudomonadota; class Betaproteobacteria; order Burkholderiales; family Oxalobacteraceae; genus Massilia; species Massilia oculi. The sequence continues at coordinate 2,973,655 of NZ_CP029343.1, forward strand.
ACGCGGTATTCGTGGTTCTTGATTTCCTTTGGAACGCCTACAAGCATGGTTGTCTCCTGTTGTGGGTTGTTCTTGCTGGTGCTTCTCCTGCCGGTTTCTTGTTTGTCGGACGCGTGGGCGGCAAAGCCGCCCACGCTACGATGATTCTTACAGGCCCAAGGTCATCAGGCTTGCGTTGCCGCCAGCGGCCGTCGTGTTGACGCAGACCGCCCGCTCGGCGACCAGGCGCCACAGGTCCACCGGGACCAGGGCGTCGGTATCGACGATGCCGACGATCGCGCCCGGACGCGCCGCCAGCCGGGTGCGCAGCAGGCCGGCCAGGCCGGTTTCGACCAGCGCGATCGCGACGTCGGCCGCGTCGATTTCTTCCTTGCCCACGAAGCGTACGCGTTCCTTCACCGCCGCCGGCAGGTTGGCCGGAATCGCGTCCGGCGCCGGCGCCAGCACCAGGGCGCGGTTGCCGGTGGCGAGGGCCGCTGCCAATTGATTGAGCAGGCCGGCGGAGGTGGCGGGCGCGCACAGCACGGCGCCGCGTGGCGTGAACGACAGGCGGTTGCTTTCGCCGGTCGGGCCGGGCAGGTCCATCGACACGCCATTGAGCGAGGTGCGCGCGTAGCCTTCGGCCAGCGCGGCCATCGGCTGCTGGCCGTTGGCGCGCAGCCAGCCGATCAGGGCCTCCAATGCCGCTTCCGGCTGGCGCACATGTTCCATCAAGGGCGCCGCGCCGCGCTGCAGGCGTTTCAGGTAGAGCGGGCCGCCGGCCTTCGGACCGGTGCCCGACTTGCCTTCGCCGCCGAACGGCTGCACGCCGACCACCGCGCCGACGATGTTGCGGTTGACGTAGATATTGCCGACGTGGGCGCGGTTGACGATGGTGTCGATGGTTTCATCGATGCGCGAATGCACGCCCAGGGTCAGGCCATAGCCGGTGGCGTTGATCGCATCGATCACCGAGGGCAGCTCGGCGCGGCGGTAGCGCACGATGTGCAGCACCGGACCGAAGACTTCCTGCTTGAGCTCCGCCAGCGAAGCGATTTCGAGCACGGTCGGCGGCACGAAGGTGCCGGCAGCGACGACCGACGCCGGCAGCTCGAGCGCGAAGTGGCTGCGCGCGGTGGCCCTGGTGCGCTCGATGTGGGCCAGCAGGTTGCGCTGGGCCTCGGCATCGATCACCGGGCCGATGTCGGTCGCCAGGCGGTCCGGGCAGCCCACGCGCAGTTCCTGCATCGCGCCCTTGAGCATCTTGATGGTCTTGTCGGCGATGTCCTCCTGCAGGAACAGCACGCGCAGCGCCGAGCAGCGCTGGCCGGCCGAATCGAAGGCAGAGCTCAGGACGTCCTGCACCACCTGCTCCGGCAGCGCCGAGGAGTCGACGATCAGCGCATTCTGGCCGCCGGTTTCCGCCACCAGCGGGATGTCGATGCCTTCCTGTTCCGCGCGCTTGGCCAGCGTGCGGTTGATCAGCTGGGCGACTTCGGTCGACCCGGTGAAGATCACGCCCTTGATGCGGCTGTCCGCCGTCAGGGCGGCGCCAACCACTTCGCCGCGGCCCGGCAGCAGCTGCAGCGCGGCGCGCGGCGTGCCCGCCTCGAGGAACAGTTCCACCGCGCGGCAGGCGATCAATGGCGTTTGCTCGGCCGGCTTGGCCAGTACCACGTTGCCGGCGGCGAGGGCGGCCGCCACCTGGCCGGTGAAGATCGCCAGCGGGAAGTTCCAGGGGCTGATGCAACTCACGGGACCGAGCGCCTCGGCCTTGCTCGAGCCGCGGATCTGCACCGCGTAGTAGCGCAGGAAGTCGACCGCTTCGCGCAGTTCGGCAATCGCGTTCGGCAGCGATTTACCGGCTTCGCGCACGGCCAGGGCCATCAACTCGACGCCGTGCTGTTCGAACAAATCGGCAGTGCGCTCGAGGATCGCGGCGCGTTCGTGGGTGGCGGTGGCGGCCCATTCGCCGGCGAAGGCGCTGGCCGCGGCCAGGGCGGTTTCGACGTCGGTGCGCGAGGCTTCGCTCACCTGGCCGACGATATCGCTCGACATCGCGGGATTGACCACATTGGCGGGCACGCCGGCATCGACCGAACCGTCGATCAGTGGGCCGGCGACGTGCTGGCGCTGCTGCGCGAGACCATCCGCCACCTTGGCAAGGATGTCTTCGTTGACCAGGTCCATGCCGCTTGAATTCTTGCGCTCGGCGCCGAACATGTCGAGCGGCAGCGCGATCGCCGGATGCGGACGGCCAGCACTGGCGCGTGCGACGTCGAAGGGATCGGTGAGCAGCGTGTCGATCGCCACGTTCTCGTCGACGATCTGGTTCACGAAGGAGGAGTTGGCGCCGTTTTCCAGCAGGCGGCGCACCAGGTAGGCCAGCAGGGTTTCGTGCGAGCCGACCGGCGCGTAGATGCGGCAAGCCTTGTCCAGGTTCTTGCTGCCCACGACCTGGTCGTACAGCGTCTCGCCCATGCCGTGCAGGCACTGGAACTCGTAGTTGCTGACCTGGTCCTGCCTGGCCCAGGTGTAGATCACCGACAGCGTGTGGGCGTTGTGGGTGGCGAACTGCGGATACAGCACGTCGGCCGCAGCCAGCAGCTTGCGCGCGCACGTCAGGTAGGAGACGTCGGTGTACACCTTGCGCGTGTAGACCGGATAGCCGGGCATGCCGTCGACCTGGGCGCGCTTGATCTCGGCATCCCAGTAGGCGCCCTTCACCAGGCGCACCATGAACTTCTGGCCGCTGCGCTTGGCCAGGTCGACAAGAAAGTCGATCACGAACGGGCAGCGTTTCTGATAGGCCTGCACCACCAGTCCGATGCCTTCGAAGCCGGACAGCTCGGGATCGAACGCCAGCGCTTCGAGCATGTCGAGCGAGATCTCGAGACGGTCGGCTTCCTCGGCGTCGATATTGATGCCGATGTTGTAGGTCTTGGCCAGCAGGACCAGGCTGCGCACGCGCGGCAGCAGCTCGCCCATCACGCGCGCGTATTGCGCACGGCTGTAGCGCGGATGCAGCGCCGACAGCTTGATCGAAATACCCGGACCGTCCTTGATGCCGCGGCCATTGGAGGCCTTGCCGATCGCGTGGATGGCGGCTTCGTATGAGGCGTAATAATTCCTGGCGTCGCTTTCGGTCAGCGCCGCCTCGCCCAGCATGTCGTAGGAGTAGCGATAGCCGCGGGTCTCGTTGTCGCGGCTGTTCTTCAGCGCTTCGTCGATGGTCTGGCCGGTGACGAACTGGTTGCCCAGCATGCGCATCGCCATGTCGACGCCCTTGCGGATCAGCGGTTCGCCGCCCTTCGCGATCAGGCGCGTGAGCGCCGAGCCGAGACCCTGCTCGCTATTGGTCGAGACCAGCTTGCCGGTGATGAGCAGGCCCCAGGTCGCGGCATTGACGAACAGCGACGGCGATTCGCCCAGGTGCTTGCGCCAGTCGCCGCGGCTGATCTTGTCGGCGATGAGGCGATCGGCGGTTTCGCTGTCCGGGATGCGCAGCAGCGCTTCTGCCAGGCACATCAGCGCGACGCCTTCGTCCGACGACAGCGAGAACTCGTGCATCAGCGCGTCCACGCCCGAGGCGCGGGTGCGCTTTTCGCGCACTGCCGAGACCAGGCGGTGCGCCAGCGGCTGGGCTTCTGCGCCGGGCGTTGCGCCTTGCGCCAGCAGCCATTGGACGGCCTCGGTTTCATCGCGGCGATAGGCGGCGGTGATGGCGGCGCGCAGGGGCGTCTGCCCGCGCTTGGTTTCAGCGTGGAGGGCGTCGAAGGGGACGAAGGTGGAGGCCGGGGAAGCAGCGATCTGCATGGCTATCTAGTCAAAAGAAAAAGTCACAACGAAGGGCACCGCACAGCAAAAGCGCCGTCCCACAAATGGTGGTCGGCGCGGTTTGTACGTCGGTGGAAATGATTCGATTGTAGAAGGAATTCTTCTGGATTTATTCTGTTTTTAAACCAGACTAGCAATAGATAGTTTTTGATGCGACAATCTGACCGAATAAAATTAACGGGAGACACCCGATGTTGGACAAGATCAGCAAGAAGATCCTCGCCGAGCTGCAGAACGACGGGCGCATCAGCAACGTGGAGCTGGCGGCACGGGTCAACCTGTCGCCCGCGGCCTGTCTCGAGCGCGTGCGCAAACTGCACGAATCGGGTTACATCATGGGCTACACGGCCCAGCTCAATCCGCAGCTGCTCGACGTGTCGCTGCTGGTCTTCATCGAGGTCGTGCTCGATCGTACCACTCCCGAAGTCTTCGATGCGTTCAAGCAGAGCGTGCAGATGATTCCCGAGGTGCTGGAATGCCATATGGTGGCCGGCGGCTTCGACTACCTCGTCAAGGCGCGCGTCAAGGACATGGCGGCCTACCGCGAATTCCTGGGCAAGACCCTGTTGCAGAAGGGCGTGCGCGAAACCCATACCTATGCGGTGATGGAAGAAGTCAAGAATACGACCAAATTGCCGATCCGCTGAGCACCAGCCAGCGCGTCAACGTAAAACGGCCAGGCATTTGCCTGGCCGTTTTGTTTCACGTGAAGCAATTTGCTGCACTGATACCCCGTGCTGGCGCTGTCAGACGACCTTGCGCACGCCGCTCTTCGAGGCGCTTTCCGCCATCGATTCCAGGTTCTTGCGCAGCCAGCGGTGGGCCGGGCTGCGGCCATCGCGTTCGTGCCACAGCATGTCCAGGTGCACGGCCGGCAGCTGCAACGGCAGCTCTTTCCAGATCAGCACGTCGGTCATGCCGGTCGAGACCATCAAGTGTTTCGGCAGCACCGTGATCAGGTCGGAGTTCGCCACCACCCTGCCCGCCGTGAAGAACTGGTTCACGGTCAAGAGGATGCGGCGTTCGCGACCGACCTGGGCCAGCGCCTCGTCGACCAGGCCGTGGGCACGGCCCGAGAAGCTCACCAGCAAGTGATTGGCCTTGCAATAGGTATCGAGATCGAGCTTTTCCTTGGCCAGTGGATGGTCCTTGCGCATCACGCACACATAGACGCCGGAATACAGGCGCTCGTGGCGGATCGGCGAACCGGTTTCGTACGACAGCTGGGCCGCGACGCCGGGGAAGAAGCCAACCGCCAGGTCAATATCGCCGCGCAACAGCATCGGACGCGGCTCGCGCGTCGTCAGCGGCACCATGCGGATGTTCACGCCCGGCGCCTCGCGTTCGATCGAGCGCATCAGGGATGGCAGCCACAGCGCAGCGGTCGCGTCGGCCATGGCCATGCGGAAGGTCGCCTGGGCCTTGGAGACGTCGAAGGTCTCCGGCATCACCGCCGCTTCCAGCGCCGCCAGGGCCTGGCGCACGGCCGGCCACAGGGCTTCGGCGCGCGGGGTCGGTTTGACGCCATAGGCGGTGCGGATCAGGAGCTCGTCGCCCAGGCTTTCTCGTAGTCGCTTGATCGCATTCGACACCGCGGGCTGGGTCATGGCCAGGTGGCCGGCGGCGCGGGTCAGGTTTTGCTCGGTCATCACCGCGTCGAACACGCGCAGCAGATTCAGGTCAAGCGTCAGAAAGCTCATGGGTTTAAGGAGAAAACTGTTGTGAATGCAGGAGTACGAGTAGTGTACTCCAAATCATTCACAAACAGTATAAGGGCCATCAGGGAACAAAATTAGATTTATATGTTGCGACGCACTATAGTTCTCAACAATAACAGAACGAGCCTATCATGTCTTCTACCGCCACCCTAGTCCAAGCCGCCGCTGCCGTACCTTACGGCCAGGTGTTCAGCACCACCGTGTATCTTGCCCTGCTGGCTGGCTTCGTCCTGTTCTTCCGCCCGCTGCTGGTCGGCATCGGCCGCGCCCTGTACCTGACCGTGCGTCCACGCCGCAGCAAGGCCGAACAGGCCGCGCGCCGCGCCCTGGACGAAGCGCTGGCGCTCAAGCACAAGCTGGCCAGCCTGGATCCGGTGGACGCCGCCGAAGTGCGTGCAATGGGCATCCGCCACTGATTATTACCGAATTTCTCCCCTGACGCGGTCTCCGGCAACGGACACCGCGTTTTTTTCGTCCCTGCCCCCTCCGTCGCACGCCGTCACGGCCGCGCTCTTCTGTTCTCCTCTGAAAAATGCCCGGATGTCGCTTCACGCCTGGTGACTTTGCGTTACCCGGGTTTTCTCGGCTTTTTTATTTAACAAAGTTCACAATAAGTCAAAATTATCTCAAGTTCGTCGGATCATTGCGATGCGAATTAGCGTACTGATCGGTGTATTTAGTCACTACTTAGGATGATTTTATAAGAATATAGATTAGAATCACATGAGGTTGGACTAGTCGAATATTTTTTTGAAGATAAAGGTAAATTCATGAAATATCATCGCAACTTAACTGTAATATGCTGTGTGTTCAACAAAGTTCACATTGTAGATATCGATGGTAGCGACTTACGGTAATGGTGTGGACAAGCGAAATCAGTCGACCAACAAGCGTGAAAAAGCGCTGTTCGAATTTGACCGGGAGTAGCAGGCGAGAACGGGCGAATATGGCTGGATGAAAGTCAGCGTTCAGGGACGTGCGGATGCCGCATGCCGGGCATGCCGGTACGCGGTCAGGGAAGCTGAGGCGGGAAACAAAGAAGCCGGCAGAGTTGCCGGCTTGGGAGAAGAGATCAGGCGGTGGGCTTGTCAGCCGTCAGACGCTCGTACTTGATGAGGAGTTCTTCGCGCGATTCGCGCCATTCCGGATTGAGCGGAATGCAGGCAACCGGGCACAGTTGCACGCATTGCGGCTCGTCGAAATGGCCGACGCACTCGGTGCACTTGTGCGGATCGATCTGGTAATACTCTTCGCCCATCGAAATGGCATCGTTGGGGCATTCGGGTTCGCAGACGTCGCAGTTGATGCAGTCGTCGGTAATCAATAAAGCCATGATACGTCCTGGAGAATCAGGCCTTCGGCGTTTGCGCCATGCTGGCGATTTTCTGCTGCAGCCAGCGGTCGACCGAAGGGAATACGAATTTGGACACGTCGCCGCCCAGCATGGCGATCTCGCGCACGATGGTGCCCGAAATGAACTGGTACTGGTCGGACGGGGTCAGGAACATGGTTTCGACGTCGGGCAGCAGGTAGCGGTTCATGCCCGCCATCTGGAACTCGTACTCGAAATCGGACACCGCGCGCAGGCCGCGCACGATCACGCGAGCGTCGTGCTTGCGCACGAAATCCTTGAGCAGGCCCGAGAAACTCTCGACCTGCACATTGGGGTAATGGCCAAGCACTTCGTTGGCGATATCCAGGCGCTCTTCGAGCGTGAAGAACGGACGTTTGTTGCGGCTGTCGGCGACGCCGACCACCAGTCGGTCGAACAGCCCGGATGCGCGGCGTACCAAATCCTCGTGGCCGCGGGTCAGCGGATCGAACGTACCTGGATAAACGGCTACAACCATTGCGGCTCCCTGAAAATGAACACCCTATCGGAACGCGCATTATGCCTGAAAACACGGCATTCGCCCCAGGCTGGAGCACGGATTGCCCAATGGTTGTGCGGTTTCCAGGCCCCTGGCGGGACTCAGGCCGCCTTTTCCTGCAGCTTCAGCAAATGGTAGTAGACCATGCCCGCCTTGTCGGCGCGCACCGCTTCCCAACCCATCAGCCAGTCGGGGATGTCGTCGCCCTCGGTCGGCAACGGCACCTCGGCTTCGGCATACACCATGCCGCCTTCGAGCAGCAGCGCCGCGCACAGCGGCAGGGTCTTGGCCAGCAGATTCTGTTGATAAGGCGGATCGAGGAAGATCACGTCGAAGCGCTGGCCGCGGGTGGCCAGGTCGCGCGCCAGGGTCAGGGCGTCGGCGCGCAGGACGGTGATGTTGTCGGCCTTGAGCTTGTCGCGGTTGGCTTCGAGCTGGCGCACGGCCGGGGCGTGGTTGTCGACCATCGTCACTTTCGCCGCGCCGCGGCTGGCCGCCTCGAAGCCGAGCACGCCGGAACCCGCGTACAGGTCGAGCACAATGGCCTGGTCCCAGTCGCTGCCGAGCTGGTGGTTGATCCAGTTGAAGACGGTTTCGCGCACGCGGTCTGGGGTGGGACGCAGGCCGAGGGCGTCGACCACCGGCAGCAGCGTGCGTTTCCAGGCGCCGCCGATGATGCGGACCTGATGCTGGGCCATGCGCGGCGCGCCGTGGGGTTTGGCGGCCTCGGGCCTCGATTTCATGGACTTTCTTTGCATGGGCGGCACTATAGCATGCAGGTTTATGCGGTTTGCCGCCGACGTTATTTACCCGCTGCCAATGCTTCGAAATCATTGATCCAGCCCTGCATCCGCTGTTGCGCATGGGCCTTCTGCTCCGGCGTCGCCAGTTTGATCGCGGTCAGGATGTATTTCGTCGTATGGTCGATGCTGGCGTCATAGAAAGCCTTGCGCTCGGGCGACTCCATGCGTGTGAACAACTCGCGCATCAGGCCTTGTACCTTGGCCGTGGTCTGCTCGCGGTTGAGCTTTTTCTGTTGCACCTCTTGCAGCAGCGCCAGGATGCGGCGCTGGCGGTACTGGCGCTCCTCCAGCCACTGCTGGTTGTCGAGCGGACGCAGGTCGGAGGCGCGGCGCAGGGCGGCTTCCTGCTCGTTGCTGAAGCGGCCGAACCACAGCTCCATCTGCTCCATCGACTTCTTGAAGCGCGCGCGCTGGCGCTTCTCGACGCTGCCGCTCATGAACTTGCGGCGGTATTCCTCGTTCTTGTCCTTGAACTTCTTGTCGATATGGGCGATTTGCGCGGGGGTAATCGACATGGCCAGCGTCGTCAGTTCCGGCACCGCGCGCTGGGACAGGCGTTCGCCGCGCACGCGGATCTCGCGGTAGGCCTGGAGCAGGTCGGCCTGGCTCGGGTTGCCGCCCAGTTTTTGCTTGAAATTGCCTAATAAAGCGGCATAGTCGCGCAACTGGGTCTGGCGATGCCATTGGAACAATCCATTGATGTCGCGCTTGGCGATGTCGGCCTGTTGTCCTTCGAAGTCGACATAGGAATTCATCCACCAGTACAGTAAGGTGTCCCCTTGGTTATACGAGAAGCGAATGGTGCTGCAACCGGCCGCCAGCGCCATCAAGGCAATCGCGAATAACGCAATGGTGCGCCGGAACAAGGTATTTCGCATGCTAGAATTTTTCATATTTTCAACTTTTTGAGAACGGCTTATGAACGTTGTGATCCTCGCCGCCGGCATGGGAAAGCGCATGCAGTCCGCCCTGCCGAAAGTCCTGCATCCATTGGCTGGTAAGCCGCTGTTGCGTCACGTTATCGATACGGCACGTAGCCTGAGTCCGCAGAAATTATGTGTGATTTACGGGCACGGCGGCGCAGCGGTGCCCGATATGGTGTCCGCGCTGGCGCAAGAAACCGGCGTCACCATCGACACCGCCCTGCAGCAGCCGCAGCTGGGCACCGGCCATGCGGTGATGCAGGCCGTGCCGCAACTGGACGATGGCAGCGCCACCCTGGTGCTGTATGGCGACGTGCCGCTGACGACGGCGGACACGCTGCGCCGCCTGGTCGAGGCCGCAGGAAGCGACAAGTTGGGCATCCTGACGGTCGAACAGGCCAACCCCTTCGGCCTGGGCCGCATCGTGCGCGAGAACGGCAAGATCGCGCGCATCGTGGAAGAAAAAGATGCCAGCGAGGCCGAGCGCGCCATCCGCGAAATCAATAGCGGCATCATGGCGGTTCCGACCCGCCACCTCAAGAAGTGGCTGGCTGCGCTGTCCAACAACAATGCCCAGGGCGAGTACTACCTCACCGACATCGTGGCCCAGGCCGTGGCGGACGGCGTGCCGGTCGTGTCAGCGCAACCGTCGGGCGAATGGGAAGTGGCCGGCGTGAACAGCAAGGTGCAACTGGCCGAACTCGAGCGTCGCCATCAACTGAATATCGCCCATGCCCTGCTGGAAAAAGGCGTGACCTTGATGGACCCGGCGCGCATCGATGTGCGCGGCGAACTGATTTGCGGCCGTGATGTCGTCATCGACGTCGGCTGCGTCTTCGAAGGTAAAGTGGAACTGGCCGACGGCGTGAAGATTGGCGCCAACTGCGTGCTGGTCGGCGCCACGGTCGGTCCTGGGGCCAACATCAAGCCGTTCTGCCATATCGAAGGCGCCGCCATTGGCGCCGCCTCGCAGATCGGACCGTATGCGCGCCTGCGTCCGGGCACCGAGCTGGGCGAGGACGTCCATGTGGGTAACTTTGTCGAGGTCAAGAACAGCACCGTGGCGGCGCACAGCAAGGCCAACCACCTGGCCTATATCGGCGACGCCACCGTTGGCTCACGTGTGAACATCGGCGCCGGCGTCATTACCTGCAACTACGACGGCGCCAACAAGTTCCGTACCGTGATCGAAGACGAGGTGTTCGTGGGCAGCGACAGCCAGCTGGTGGCGCCGGTGACGATCGGCAAGGGCGCGACGATTGGCGCCGGCACCACGCTGACCAAGGATGCGCCGGCCGGCAAGCTGACGATTTCGCGGCCCAAGCAAATCACCATCGAAGGATGGAAGCGTCCAGTGAAAGTGAAGAAGTAATCCACCGGCTGTCGACAGGGTAATCACAGGAAGTGAACAAGATAAACACAGGCTTTTACCGTGCTTACCCACTGTTCATTCACCTGGTCTTCCACAATATTATCCACAGGCTGCGGACGGCGATCTAGACGGCGATCCGGGTGTCGAATTTGCTGCGGTGGGTCGAAAAATAGGCTTTCACGTTGCGCACGTTGGCGTGCGACGTGAACAGCCGGTGCGCCAGCGCGTGGTAGGCCGGCATGTCGGCGACCTGCACGACCAGCACGAAATCGGGGCCTGGCGACACCCGGTAGCACTGCAGCACGGCCGCTTCCCTGGCGGCCAGGTTCTCGAACTCTTCCATGCGCTCGGCGGCCTGCACGTCGAGCGTGATCTCGACGATGGCGGACAGGCGGCTGCCGACCTTGTCGGGCGCCACGATCGCGACCTGGCGCTCGATGACGCCACTTTCCGTCAGCTGCTTTACGCGGCGCAGGCAGGTCGGCGGCGACACGTGCACGAGCGCCGCCAGTTCGGCGTTCGTATGCGATGCGTCAGTTTGCAAAATAGTCAGGATGCGACGATCGACGTCGTCGAGAGCAGGCAGTTCGGTCATCTTGGTGAAATATTCAATAAATTTTATGAGATATATGGAACAATATTTCTCGGTCGAGCACAGATGAAATAATCTAACAAAATTAGCCGCGCACTGTAAGCTTATTTCATTCAGATTGCTCTACGATAAGACTCAACAGTTTTTCATCCAGAGAGGTTAGCCATGTGCGGTATCGTCGGAGCAGTTGCCAAACGCAATATCACCCCCGTCCTGATCGAAGGCCTGAAACGCCTCGAATACCGGGGTTATGACTCCTGTGGCGTCGCCGTCCACCTCGATGGCCGCCTGACCCGCTCGCGTTCCACTTCGCGCGTGGCCGACCTCGAATCGCAAGTCAAAGAGGCAAGCCTCGACGGCTTCACCGGCATCGCCCACACGCGCTGGGCCACCCACGGCGCCCCGGCGTCGCACAATGCCCACCCGCACTTCTCGCCCGCCGAAGACAATGCGCGCATCGCACTTGTCCACAACGGCATCATCGAAAACCACGACGAGCTGCGCGACGAGCTCACCAAGCTGGGCTACAAGTTCACGAGCCAGACCGATACCGAGGTCATCGCCCACCTGGTGGACCACCTGTACACCGGCGACCTGTTCGAGACCGTGCAGCAAGCCGTCAAGCGCTTGCACGGCGCCTACGCCATCGCCGTGTTCTGCCGCGAGGAACCGCACCGCGTGATCGCCGCGCGCCAGGGCTCGCCGCTGATCGTGGGCGTGGGCAAGGAGGAAAACTTCGTCGCCTCCGACGCGATGGCGCTGGCCGGCACCACCGACCAGATCATCTATCTCGAAGAAGGCGACGTGGTCGACCTGCAGCTGGCGCGCTACTGGATCGTCGACGTCGACGGCCGTCCGGTCGAGCGCGAAGTGAAAACCGTGCACGCCCACACCGGCGCGGCCGAGCTCGGCCCATACCGCCACTATATGCAGAAAGAGATCTTCGAGCAGCCGCGCGTGATCGGCGACACCCTCGAGGGCGTGACCGGCGTGATGCCGGAACTCTTCGGCGACGGCGCCTACGCCGTGTTCAAGAAGATCGACCGCGTGCTGATCCTGGCCTGCGGCACCAGCTACTATGCCGGCCTCACCGCCAAGTACTGGATCGAATCGGTGGCCAAGGTCCCGGTGAACGTCGAGATCGCCAGCGAATACCGCTACCGCGACAGCGTGCCGCACCCCGACACCCTGGTGGTGACCATCTCGCAGAGCGGCGAGACGGCCGACACCCTGGCCGCGCTCAAGCACGCACGCAGCCTCGGCATGCACCACACGCTGACCATCTGCAACGTCTCCACCAGCGCCATGGTGCGCGAGTGCCAGCTGGCCTACATCACCCGCGCCGGCGTCGAAGTCGGCGTGGCCTCGACCAAGGCCTTCACCACCCAGCTGGCGGCCCTGTTCCTGCTGACCCTGACCCTGGCGCAAGTCAACGGCCGCCTGACCGACGCCGAAGAATCCGAACACCTCAAGATGATGCGCCACCTGCCGGTCGCCCTGTCGTCGGTGCTGGCGCTCGAGCCGCAGATCATCGCCTGGGCCGAGGAATTCGCGCGCAAGGAAAACGCCCTGTTCCTGGGCCGCGGCATCCACTACCCGATCGCCCTGGAAGGCGCGCTCAAGCTCAAGGAAATCTCGTACATCCACGCCGAGGCCTACCCGGCCGGCGAACTGAAGCACGGCCCGCTGGCGCTGGTGACCGAAGAGATGCCGGTGGTAACGATCGCACCGAACGATGCGCTGTTGGAAAAGCTGAAGTCGAACATGCAGGAAGTGCGTGCGCGTGGTGGTCAGCTGTACGTATTCGCCGACGTCGATTCGCGCATCACCTCGGGCGATGGTTTGCACGTGATTCGTTTGCCGGAACACTACGGGCTGCTGTCGCCGATTCTGCACGTGGCGGCGCTGCAGCTGCTGGCGTATCACACGGCGCTGGCGCGCGGTACCGATGTGGACAAGCCGCGTAATCTGGCGAAGTCGGTGACGGTCGAGTGAAGAGATACGCTCCAAACGCGTAAGTAGGTGAGAATTCAACTCATCCCCCACTTCGCATCTGAAAAAAGCCCATGGACGTCGGTCCATGGGCTTTCTCTTTTAGACGCTTAGACACGCTGCAACATACCACTGGATTTTCAATGTATTTCGATGTAGACTTCGATGTATTACAGTGAAACGAGCAGAACGTGCGGCTTGTGCGTGCTCGTAAACTTCGATGTATTACAACCAAAATCCAGGAGTAACCATGTCTCACCAATACATTTACGGAGCGGATGGCGAGCCTGCCTTCGTCGTGATTCCCTACGCTGAGTATTTGCTTGGCAACGGTTGCAGCGTTACGGAAAGCCAGCAAATCGTCACTAATTCGCTACTCACCGCCGATGGGCTTTTCGTCCGGCTGCCCTATGGTGGGCCAGGAGCATCGATCGATCTTGTTCAGTTTATCGATGCCTGGATGCGGCGTGGAACTATTTCGATGTTGGCAATTAGTAAACGACGTCAAGGTTATGATCGGTTTCAGGGCGAGGCAGTAAATGGACTCGATGCGATCCTGCGGCGCTGCTTTCTTCCAAAGGACTCCCCTTACCGCAATGTGATGCAGGCTACGACAGGGGTGGTGGATGCTCTCGTGGAGACCGGCGTGTTCGCATACAGTGTTGAATCAATGCCAGGCTATTATCGCCCGGTGCAGTGCATTCGCATCGATGTTGATAAAGCGAAGGACTTCCTGCAAAAAAATGGTCCTGCAAAAAATCCTTTGGATGTGCACGAATTTATCCTGCCCGTTTAGATGACAGACGACGTCATGCGGATAGCCAGTCGCGAGCTAACCGCCCAAGTCTAATAGCCAGTCGCAAGCCGACTGGTTCGCGGCACCAGTCGTCGTGGCTGTTCTGTTGAGCCCATCGACCGCTGGGCCTTCGGCACAGGAGGACTATGCCGATCGAATCGTGTAATCAGCCATCACCGACCAATCCCTTTCACCACCACCTGCATCGACAGCCTCGCCCATTCGAAGACGAACGGCCTCGAGCATCGGCAGCTTTCGTCCCAGCTGCTCTGCTGCCGCATGCGCAAGTCGCAAATCCTTCAAGCCCAGCGACGCCTTGGATCCCGGCTCGTGGCGATCGTGAAGGATATTGGCCGAATAGACCTGATATGAACGGCTCGATATGCACCAGCTTTCCGCGCGCCTGCGCCAGCGCTCCCGTCTCCAGCAACACACCGCGGATCGCCGCATCGTCGGACAGCATCGTGAAGGCGACATCCGCCTGCAGCGCCTGCGCCGGCGTCTCCACCATCCGCACGCCCGCGACGTCTCCCCCAGAACGATTCCACGCCTTCACCGCATGCCCGGCCGCAGCCAGATTGCGCGCAATCTCGCGGCCCATTGCACCCAGCCCGATGATGCCGATCTCCATCAGCGCATGCCCCCCGAACCCAGGATGATCTCGCCCGTCACCCGGCCGGCATCGCTTGACGCGAGAAAGGCAACGATCGGCGCAATGTCCTGCACCTGGCCGGCCCGGCCGAGCGGTGTCCGTTTCTCGTGCCAGGCCTGAAAGTCGGATCCGATCGCCCCTACGCGGCATGGGCATTGCAGTGCTGCCAAGGCCGCTTGGCGATGCACTCTCTGGATTGCAGCGCATCGACCTGCCCGATCGTCCCCCGAGCCGGGATATCGGGGTGGGCTATCACCACGATTTGCGGCATATGGACCGCCTGCGGGCGATGCTGGATATCGCCGATACGATGCTGTCGAATGCCGCGACCGCAGCGCCATGATCGGATCGTGCTGTAAACAGCAAGAATGATCAGTGACCATGCTGGACCGTCTAGGTAACCTTCACTCATTCAATATACTTTCTAACCATCGAATGGGAGCAGCAGTGAAATGATCGAATTTCCCGAAGACCTGGACCTGCGGCGGCTCATCCGCTTCTCGCCAGACGACGGCTCGATCTGGCTGTCCGAAAGCCGCATGCTGCTGCTCCATGCGGCATCGTTAGGCGGCTTGCGCGAAGAAATGATGAATTCGGTCGGTAAGGAGTTCACACGGCGCATGTTCACCCGCATGGGATTTGCGTCAGGAACGCGCGATGCTGAATTGGCGCGCAAGATTCGTGGCAACCTGACGATCGAGGAAGCGTTTGCAACGGGGCCGCAGATGCACATGCTCGAGGGCGGCGTGCAGGTCATTCCCGTGCTCGGCCATATGGACGTCGACAAAGGCGAATTCCATGGTGAGTTCATCTGGCGTAACTCGTGGGAAGCCGCCGCCCACGTCAATTCCTTCGGTCCGCAGCAGGACGCCGTATGCTGGAGCCTGATCGGTTACGCCTCCGGCTATACGTCTGCCTTCATGGGACGCTTCATCCTGTTCAAGGAAACGAAGTGCATCGGCTGTTCGGACGAAGAATGCAGGATCGTCGGCAAGCCTGTCGAGGAATGGCCTGACGCGCAGGACTTCACGCCTTACTTCGAGCCCGAGTCCATCGTATCTCAGCTGCTGGAGCTTTCATCCCAGGTCGACATGCTGCGCAGCAGCCTGAAGACATACCGCAGCCTCGAGGACATGGTCGGCGAATCGCCAAGCTTCAGGCAGGCCTATCGCCTCGTCGAGAAAGCTGCCGAAACCAACGTCACGGTACTGTTGTCAGGTGAAACCGGTGTCGGCAAGGAACGCTTCGCGCGTGCCATCCATCACCGGAGCCGGCGCGCAGACAAGGCTTTTGTGACGATCAATTGCGCCGCGCTTCCGCACGATCTGATCGAGGCGGAGCTGTTCGGCGTCGAAAGGGGCGCTTATACCGGCGCCACCAGCTCACGCGCGGGCAAGTTCGAACGTGCCGACGGAGGGACGCTCTTCCTCGACGAACTTGGCGAGCTGCCACTGGCCTCGCAGGCGAAACTGCTGCGCGCGCTGCAGGAAGGTGAAATCGAGCGGCTTGGCGACGAGCGTCCGCGCAAGGTCGATGTGCGTATCGTCGCGGCAACCAACATCGACCTGCCGGAGGCCGTCAAGGCTGGACGCTTCCGCGCCGACTTGTACTATCGCCTGAGCGTCTACCCTATCCTCATCCCGCCATTGCGCGAGCGCCGCAGCGATATCCCCTCGATGGTATCGATGATGGTGGACAAGTTCTGCGCGCTGCACGAAAAGCGCGTTGCTGGCGTGACCGACCAGGCCATGCAGGCGCTGGTGGCATACAGCTGGCCTGGCAATGTTCGGGAACTTGGGAACATGATCGAACGCGGGGTCATTCTGGCGGCACAGGGCGATTGGATCGAGAGCCGGGATCTGTTTCCGAACTTCGTGCTCCCGGAGATGGAGCGCGTTGCAGTCGACAAAGCCGGGGCACTTGAAAACCCTGAGCAAGAACGTAAAAGCACGCTGTGTGACCAGATTCTCCAGAGTCAAATGTCGCTCGAAGACATGGAGAATATGGTGTTGCGCGAAGCGGTCGTACGCAGCAAGGGCAACCTGTCCGGCGCCGCGCGGATGCTGGGTATCACCAGGCCGCAGCTCAGTTACCGGCTAAAACGTTCCAGAATCGACAGCGCCGAAGATCCCGTACAAATCTGAATTCACCGGACTGGCAAGCATCTCAAACGGGTGGTGCTTTGTCAAAATATTCGGTGAGGAGGTCGGTCAGGACGCGAACCTTCCGGGTCGTGCGCTGGCCAGGCGGGCGCACGACATAGGCGCCGGCTGGCGGCAAGGGATACTTGCGCAGGACTGGCACCAGCGATCCCGCATCCAGATGGTCGCGCACCAGCCCTGTGGGAAGGCAGGCGATACCCAGTCCGGCTAATGTGGCAGCAAGCAGGGCGTTGCAATTGTCGGCCTTGAAGCGTCCTTGCGGGCGCACAGTGACATTGGCGTCTCCATCCCTGAGGTGCCATGCTTCCGTTCCCTGCAGGAGGGCCTGGTGGTGGTGGAGTTCTTCCAGGTTCTCGGGGGAGCCAGCCTGCTCGACGTAGGCCGGGCTGGCCACCAGCGTCCTGTGGATCGGGCCGATGCGGCGCGCGACCAGGTTCGAGTCTTGCAGGTAGCCGAGCCGGATCGCGCAATCGTAGCCCTCCCCGATGAGATCGACGACCTGGTCGCTGTAACAGGTGTGGATGTTGAGCAGTGGGTAGCGCCGCGCCATGTCGGCGATCACGGGCGCGAAATGCGTCGAGCCCAGGGACAGTGGCGCGGCAATCCGCAAGCGTCCGCACAGCTCGCCCGCCGGATGGATCGCTTCCCGGGCCAGGTCGATCTCGGCGCAGGCCCGGGACGCATAGTGCATGAAGGTCGCGCCGGCTTCCGTCAGCGCCGCGCCACGGGTCGTGCGCGACAGCAGTTGCAGTCCCAGCTCGTCTTCAAGACGGGCGAGGCGGCGGCTCACGACCGATTTCGACAAGCTGAGCCGCGATGCCGCCGGCGAGATGCCGCCCGCGCCGGCAACTTCGACGAAGGTCTGCAGTACATCGATGTCCACTTTCATGCTCCCGTCTTGTCCACGCCGCCTTGCTCACCATTGAGGATCGGCATGCTGCTTACTTGCCCTTGCCGACTTCAAATGCCGGCGCGTCCGGATCGGTCTTGACGATCCAGCTGCCGCTTTGCCGGAACGACGATGCGGACGCATAGGTGTCTTCCATGAACTGGAAATAATGGATTTGCCCGTTCCTGACTTTCGCGAGGATCGAGAATGGGGAACGGAACGTCGTGCCGACCGCCACCGAACGGTAGGTGAACGTCCCGAACACGGCGACGCTCTCGCCGCTGCCAAACATGTCGGTGACCTTGAAGTCCTCGATTTTCCAGTATTTGGCCACGCGGCTGAATGTGCTGCTGAATCCTTCCGGACCTGTCGACGTTCCCGCCCAGGGCTCGATCTTCTTCAGCTCCGGGTTGTCGAAGTTCAGCGAAACATAGGTTGCGTCGGCGGCGACCAGGCGCCTGGCCGCGGCGCCGACCTTGTCCGGTGCGGTATTTTCAAGGAACTCCTTGACGACATCGAGTGGCGCGCGCTGTTGCTGGGCAAACGCAGCAGATGGGACGAGCAGGACACCGGCAGTCATCAGGATGGCGCCGATGGAAACCACAGTTGCTGGAAAAGCGCGCCGCCCAGGGCCGGTGCTGGCAGTTACGAATAGTGCGTTCATGTTGATTCCTTAATGTAGGGGGCACTCAGGTCAGCTAGATCCGTTGAACCATTTCTATTGCAAGCGTCGTGCCAGCATTGCTTTTGTGTGATGCAATATGTGACCTTTTTCGAATGTAGATTTTTCTCGGAATACAGGAATATGCTGCGCCGCAGCACGGCATTCCCTGAGCTGATTTTTATCATTTGATTAAATTCCGTTACTGGCGCGCGCAAGAATTATCGAGATCATCAAATGAGCAAAGCCGGCGAGGATCGGTTGTCCTGGGCGGCCGTGAACGTGAGAGGGTTGCACGTCAGGCTACTGACCTTCGCGTCGGATGGCGCTACCGCCAGGTGGTGAGGAACAGCACAATGGCCATTCACGCAATGCCGTGTCGTCCGGCCTGCCCCGGAGATCCAACCCCGCTACCAGAAGGAGCGCAGAAGACCATGACCACCGAAAAAATTCGCAATCCACATACCGATCACCTCCTGACACCCCAGAATGCGGCGCTGATCATCATCGACTACCAGCCGGTTCAGGTCTCGTCGATCCGCTCGATGCCGCGCGACGAGCTGGTGTTCAATATCGTGAGCACTGCCAAGGCGGCGTTGAATTACGAGCTGCCCATCATCCACTCGACCGTCAATGTCGCGACCGGCCGCAACAAGCCGCCGATCGCCGAGCTGCAGGAGGTGCTCGGCCACCTGCCGACCTACGACCGTACCTCCATCAACAGCTGGGAAGATATCGAGTTCAAGGAGGCGGTCAAGGCGCTCGGCCGCAAGAAGCTGATCATGACCGCGCTGTGGACCGAGGCCTGCCTGACCTTCCCGGCGCTCGACGCGATCCAGGAAGGCTACGAAGTCTACGTGCCGGTCGATGCGGTGGGCGGCACCTCGCTCGGTGCGCACGAGGCGGCCTTGCGCCGCATGGAACAGGCCGGCGTGAAGCTCATCAGCCGGGTCCAGATGTACTGCGAGCTCCAGCGCGACTGGTCGCGCGCTGCGACAGTGCCGGGCTTCATGGGCGTCTTCGAGAACCACGACGGCTTCAATGCCGAAAAGGCGCTGCACGGCGCGGCCACGAAGTAAGCGGCAAGTCCGAGGGCGGCCGTACGCGAGGCCGCCCTGTGATCGACCATCAAGGAATGAAGCGAATGAGCGAATTATTCATCGTCGTCGGACTCAAGGCGAAAGAAGGCAAGGAAGACGAACTGCGCCGCGACCTGGCCAGCCTGGTCGAACCCTCGCGCAAGGAGGACGGCAATATCCGTTACGACCTGTTCGAAGACAGGGACATGCCGGGGCACTTCGTGTTCGTGGAAGAGTGGGCATCCACCGAGGCGCGCGACCGGCATCACGAGCATGGCCCGCACATCGTGCGTTTCCACGAGAACGGCGTGGACAACGTCGAGAAGACGGAATTCGCACGCATGCTCAGGCGCGTCGCCTGAGCTCCTGCACGGATGAGCAGAATCGTCCTGCGAACAGCATGAACGATCAGTGACTACGCTGGACCGTATAGGTAACCTCTTCCCCATCACACCACCCCGCTGCCGAGTCCGGTTCACCGACCGCGACCGGTGCAGCGTGGTGTCCTATACATCGATAACTGGGGAACGAGATTGAAACGAATAATCCTGATCGGATGCATGCTGGTAAGCGGCTTCACCAATGCCCAGGCACAAGGAAAGCAAGAAACGCCAGGCGCCGACCTGATCGTCCATAACGCCAGGATCCACACCGGCAATCCGGCCCAACCTTCGGCCTCCGCCGTGGCCGTCAAGAACGGCCGCATCTACTCGGTCGGCACCGATGCCGAAGTGCTCGGCCTGAAGAACGCCAACACGAAAGTCATCGATTCCCGCGGTCGCCGCCTCATCCCCGGCATCATCGACGCCCACACCCACGTGCTCAACGAACTCGGCTACAACTACACCCTGCGCTGGGACGGCGTGCCGACGCTGCGCCGGGCCATGCAAATGCTGAGCGAGCAAGCCAAGCGCACGCCGGAGGGCCACTGGGTCAAGGTGGTCGGCGGCTGGTCGCCATACCAGTTCGAGGAGAACCGCTTCCCCACCGTGGACGAACTGCGCAAGGCCGTCCCCAACCATCCCCTGATCGTGCAGTACGCCTACAACCGCGGCTTCATGAACCAGCTGGCGATGGACGCCTTCGGCGTGGGCACCGACAAGTTCCCCAACCTGCCGGGAACCGAGCTGGAAAAGGATGCGCAAGGCCGCTACACCGGCGTGGTCCACGGCTACACCTTCACCTTCATCGCCATGGAAACCATGGTCCCCCAGCTCACCCCGGACGAGGAAGTGAGCTCGCTGGTTCAGCTTGTTCATAGTCTCAACCGCGTCGGGGTCACGTCCATCGTCGATGCGGGAACGGGCTTCCGCGGCTATCCCAAGGCCGTGCGCACCGTGGATGCCCTCGCCCGCGACAACCGCCTCAATATCCGCATGCCCTTCATGGACATCCAGTTCGGCGATGGCGCCGACTTCAACGTGGTGGATGCGCAGATCACGGCGATCACGAAGACGGCGCCGATCGCTCCCGGCCACAACCTGCATCCGCACCTGGCCCACGGTCACTCCTACCAGGGCGCCGGCGAGCTGCTGTCGGTGGAGGTGCACGACCACGAGAACTTCGACCGTCCGACGCTCGTCATCGAGCCGGTCAAGATGCATCAACTGGTCGAGCGGGATATCTCCAAGCTGGTCCAGCGGCGCATTCCCTTCAGCGAGCACATCACCTACGACGAGAACATCACGCCCTTCCTCGATGCGCTCGAGAAGCTCAACCAGAAGATGCCGCTCGACGGCCTGCGCTGGAGCCTGGAACACGCCGAGACCATCAGTCCAGCCAATATCGCCCGCGTGAAGGCACTGGGCGGCGGCATCGCCCTGGACACCAAGATGGCGCTGCACGGCGACAGCTTCGTCAAGACCCACGGCCGCGACAAAGCGTTGATCACCCCGCGCCTGCGCGAGCTCGTCGACAGCGGCGTGCCGCTGGCCATGACCACCGACGCCTTCCGCGCCGCTTCGTTCAATCCCTGGATCGGCATCAGCTGGATGGTGTCCGGCAAGTCGATCTCCGGCGCTGAAATCCTGGCCAAGAATAACCGCCTCACACGTGACGAGGCCTTGAGGCTGTTCACGCGTAATGCGGCGTGGTTCATGAACACCGAATCCGAGATGGGCATGATCGCCCCCGGCCACCTCGCCGACTTCGCGCTGCTGGACCGGGATTACTTCACGGTGCCGGAAGCCCAGATCAAGTCCGTCTCCTCGGTCCTGACGGTCATGGATGGCCGGGTGGTGTACGGCGCGCAGGACTACCGGTCGCTGTCGCCGGTATTGCCCGAGATCCTGCCTGCATGGTCGCCGATCAAGCACTTCGGCGGCTATTACCAGGCCCGGTAAGGTGAGCGTGCGCGCGGCCTGGCTCGCGATTTCCTTGCTGCTGGCGGCCGATGCCGCGCTGGCGGAGTATCGGCCCTTGCGCTTCGACGACGACGTCGAGGCCCAGCGCCAGCGATGCGCCGATGGCGGCAGCCGCGCCGCATGCTGGAAGGACCGCCCGCTCGCGGATCACGTGCGCCTGACGCTGGGCGGCGATCTGCGCCTGCGCTACGAGCACACCGGCAATCCGCGCTATGGGCTGGACCCCCAGGACCGATGGGGCGTGCTGCAGCACCGCGCTTCCATCTTCGCCGCCCTGCGCCTGGGAGAACACTGGCGCGGCTTCGTCCAGCTGTCCAGCTCGACCACCAGCGGCCGCGCCGCCGGCCCGTCCCCGGTGGACGAGAACCGCCTCGACCCGACCAACCTGTTCGCCGAATGGCAATCGGGAAGCGATGGCGCAAGCCGCATCGGGATCCGGGCCGGCATCCAGGAGCTGCAGTTCGGGAGGGGGCGCGTCATCGATGCGCGCGAGGGCCCCAATGTGCGGCGCAGCTTCGAAGCGGTCCGCGCCTATGCGGTGGGCGGCGCCTGGCGCGTGGACGCCTTCGCCGCGGCGCCGCGCCAGAACCTCGCGGGCAGCTTCGACGACACGCGCTTGCCGACGCAGAAGCTGCGCGGCGTCTACGCGACCCGCACCGGCGGTCTCACTTCCTGGGACCTCTATGCCCTGCACTATGACGACACCGTTGCCCGCTACGTCCAGGGCGAGGCGCACGAGCGCCGCTGGTCGGTGGGCGCCCGCCTGTTCGGCGATCGCGAAGCCTGGGACTGGAACTGGGAATTCATCGTGCAGGGCGGACACTTCGGCGACGCCGATATCCGCGCCTGGTCGCTTGCGACGGAAACCGGCCACACCTTCGATGGCGTGGCCGGCCGGCCGCGGGCGGCGCTGCTGCTCGCCGTCGCCAGCGGCGACAAGGACCCCGGCGACGACCGCCTCGGCACCCTCAATCCCATTTACCCGCGCGGGAATTATTTTGGCGACGAAGCGACGCTCGGTCCACGCAACTTCTTCAACATCCATCCGGCGCTGACGATGCAACTGGCGCCACGGGTCCAGCTGAACGCCAGCCTCGACTTCTTCTGGCGCCACAGCACCCGCGACGGCGTGTATGCGCCCAACGGCAGGCTGATCGGGCCCATCGGCGATAGCCGTGCTCGCTACGTGGCGACCATCGCATCGCTCGGCGCCACCTGGACGCCGGCCCGGGCTGGTCCTCGACGGCGGTGGCCGCCTACGGACAGCCAGGCAGGTTCCTGCGCGAGACCGGCGCCGACGACGCGCTGAGCTTCGTCAGCATCGGCATGCAGTACCGGTTCTGACCTATCGGACGACGTTGTCGCGTTGCGCATTCGGCGACACGGCATCGCCACTTTCGTGTCTGGATCGCGCTCGGGCAGCCAGGGATAATGAACGGGATCGGGACGGCGCCGATGCGCGACGGGCCGCCCCGCACCACGAGGAGAGAGCAATGTTCGAACGAACGATCGATCGCGTCACCAGCATTCCCCCACTGGGCCCGGGCTTCGACGGCGAGCGCCACAAGGCCGCCCTGGTGGTGGCGCCCGGCAACCTGGCTGCCACCGATCCCTTTTTCCTGATGGCCGACGATCACGTCTCGCCGGGAGGCGCGTTTGGCGAGGCGCATCCGCACGCCGGCCTCGAGACCGTCACCTTCATGTTGAACGGCACGATGGAAGATACCGGTGGGCGGCTGGAGGAAGGCGACGTCGAATGGATGACGGCCGGCAGCGGCATCGTCCATGCCGAAGACACGGTGGTGTCCGGCGGCATGCGCCTGTTCCAGCTGTGGCTGATCCTGCCCGAGGCGCAGCGCAATATGCCGCCGCGGGTGCAGGTCCTGCGGCGCGCCGACATGCCGGTGCACACCGGGCCTGGCCTCGTGGCGACGGTCTATAGCGGCAAGTCGGGGGACGCCGCGGCGCCGACGTTGAATGCGGTCCCGGTGACCCTGGTCGACGTCCGGCTGGCGCCGGGGGCGGTCTTTGCCGCGCCTGTTCCCGCCTCGTACAACGCTTTCGTGGTGGTGGTCGAGGGCGACACGGAAGCTGGCGCCACAACCGAAAAACTTGCCACGGGCGCGGTCGG
This sequence comes from Massilia oculi, assembly GCF_003143515.1. Classification (NCBI taxonomy): domain Bacteria; kingdom Pseudomonadati; phylum Pseudomonadota; class Betaproteobacteria; order Burkholderiales; family Oxalobacteraceae; genus Massilia; species Massilia oculi. Next base: position 2,997,475 of record NZ_CP029343.1, read on the forward strand.
CTGGACCGGCCCGATGGGAGACGGCGACAGCGCGCTCCGCCTGCGCGCCGGGGACGATGGCGCCCGCCTGCTGCTGTATGCGGGACTGCCGCAGAACATCGCGGTGGTGGCGAAAGGGCCTTTCATCGCCGGCTCCACCGAAGAATTGGCCGGCTATTATGCCGCTTACCGCCACGGCAAATTCCCGCACGCGGGCACGATGCGGCCCGTGGTCCCTCACGCATAGCAGCGCTTGCATTCGTATGTCCAGCGCAAGCGAGCTGCCCGAGAACGTGACCATGCTGACGACGACGAGTCGTCGCTGGAACGGCGTCAACGTCGAGCTGGTCGAGTACACCTGCACGGGCCGCATCCTGGTGCAGCTGAAACGTCACGAAGAGTCGATCCGGCTCGGCACCAAGCTCGAAGAGGTCGGACGGGGATACGCCGAACCCAGGTCGGCACCCGCCGTCCCCAATCCCCATCCTTACACTCCCCGGCCCATGTATTTCGCGCCGGCGGAGATGGCGCTATGGGGTTATGCGGACGATGCCCGCTATCTCAGGTGCGCGGCGATCAGCTTCGACGCAAGCCTGCTCCGCGAGCGCATGGCAATGTCCGGTTCGCCGGGACCGATGGACGTGCCCCGGCTACGCTTCTCGGATGACCGGGTGTGGACCCTGATCAGGTTGCTGACCGACGCGATCGGCGACCCCGATCCCACCTCCCAGCTGTACGGCGACTCGCTCACCGCGGCGATTGCCGCAAGGCTTTGCGAACGGCCCAGGCCGGCCAAAGGCAGCGGATACAAGCTCTCGGCGCTGCAGCTCAGGGATGCGTTGGGCTATCTCGAGGCCAGGTTGCCGGCGCGGGTCGAGCTGGCGGCACTCGCGCAACTGGCCGGCTTGTCGCAGTCGCACTACTGCCGCGCCTTCAAGGCGTCGACCGGAATGGCGCCCTATCAGTGGCAGTTGCAGGCGCGTGTCGAGCGCGCCAAGCAACTGCTGTTGAACACCAATGCTTGCCTGGAGGACGTCGCCGTGGCCACCGGCTTCGCCGACGCGGTGCACTTCGGCCGCACCTTCCGCAAGATGACCGGCGCGACGCCCGCGGCGTGGCGGCTGGACATGCGAACCTAGGCATGCCCCGTTCCGATCAGCATTGCCTGAACTCTATGAGTGGTTCTAAAAAGAACTAAATCCTGTATAGTCAGGGTTCCTGATTGACCGCCTTCGCGCGTCCACGTCACCAGGGGCGCCGCACCGCGCCTGCACGGTGTTCCGTTTTCCAATGCCATGCCCATGAACACCGAGAACCCCGACCTGATGTACCGCCTGCTCGTCCAGGGGGTGGTCGACTATGCCATCTACATGCTCACGCCCGCCGGCGTCGTCTCCAGCTGGAATGCCGGCGCCCAGCGCGCCAAGGGCTATACCGCCGGCGAGATCGTCGGCCGCCACTACGCCTGCTTCTACGGCGCCGAGGAGCGGGATGCCGGCCTGCCCGACATCAACCTCGAGATCGCCACCCGCACCGGCCGCTTTGAAGACCAGGGCTGGCGCGTGCGCAAGGATGGCAGCGCATTCTGGGCCCACGTCGTGATCGACGCCATCCGCGATGATGACGGCGCCCTGGTCGGCTTTGCCAAGATCACGCGCGACATCACCGAACGCTACCAGCAGCAGCGCAAGCTGGTCGAGGCCAAGGAGCTGGCCGAAGCCTATAGCCGCCAGATGGCCTCGCTGTCGGACTTCCTCGATTCGGTGATCGCCAACATCCCGGCCAGCGTGCTGGTGCTGGACGTCGCTTCGCGCACCATCCTGCTGGCCAACCAGCAGGCGCAGCGCCTGTTCGCCCAGGCCTGTGTCGACCTGAAGGGCCTGGCCGTCGGCGATTGCCTGAGCCCGGGCGTGGCCGAGTATGTCGAGCGCCAGACGGCGCATGCGGCGCCCACCAGGGTCGGGCTGGACGACGCCGTGCTGGTGGAGACCTCGGTCGGCCAGCGCAGCCTGCGCAGCCGCACGGTGCCGGGCAAGCAGCCCAACGGCGAGGGCGAGTACGTGCTGATCATCACGGAAGACGTGACCGACGAGCTGGCCGCTTATGCGCAAATCCATCATATGGCGCAGCACGACGGCCTGACCAATCTGCCCAACCGCAACCTGTTCAACGAACGCCTCAATGCCGCGCTCGCGTCCAGCGCGGAGGATGGCTCCGGCGTGGGCATCCTGTGCCTCGACCTGGACAATTTCAAGAACATCAACGACGCCTACGGCCATGGCTTCGGCGACAAGATCCTCTTGACGCTGGCCAGCCGTCTGCGCAAATGCCTGCGCGACCAGGACACGCTGGCGCGCCTGGGCGGCGACGAGTTCGCCGTGGTCCTGCCGCGCGTCAAGCGCCTGGAAGAAGCCCAGCAGGCGGCGCAGCGCCTGATCGAGGCGGTGGCGCCGGCATTCTCGATCGACGGCCACAGCTTCGCGGTCGGCATCAGCGTCGGCATCGCGCTGTCCACACCCGCCGGCAGCACGGCCGAGCAGTTGCTGCAGCACTCGGACATGGCCTTGTACGAGGCCAAGCGCAACGGCCGCAACCGCCATGAGGTGTTCCGGCCCGAACTGGAGGCGGCGGCGCGGGTGCGGCGCCAGATCGAGATCGACCTGCGCCGGGCGCTGCACCGTGGCGAGTTGCAGATGCACTATCAGCCGATCGTCGAGAAGGCCGGCAATCGCATCTCGGGCTATGAGGCGCTGATGCGCTGGCGCCATCCGGAACGCGGTGCGATTCCACCGATCGACTTCATTCCGATCGCCGAAGAAACCGGCCTGATCCACGAGCTCGGGGCCCGCGCGCTCAACCTCGCTTGCCAGGAAGCGGCGACCTGGACCAATGGCGAAACGATCGCCGTCAACCTGTCGCCGATCCAGTTCAAGAGCAGCGAACTGGTGAGCATGGTGGCGCTGGCGCTGGCCGATTCCGGCCTGGCGGCCGAGCGGCTGGAACTCGAGATCACCGAGTCGGTGTTGCTCGACAATAGCGACGGCAATATCCGCACCCTGAAGGCCTTGAAGAAGCTGGGCGTGCGCATTTCGCTCGACGATTTCGGCACCGGCTATTCCTCGCTGAGCTACCTGCGCTCCTTCCCATTCGACAAGATCAAGATCGACAAGTCGTTCGTGCAGGAGATCGGGCAGAGCCGGGAAGCGATGGCGATCATCCGCGCCATCACCGGCCTCTCGAGCAGCCTGCTGATCGAGACGACGGCCGAGGGCGTGGAGACCGAGGAGCAGTTGCGGCGCCTGATGGAAGAAGGCTGCTCGCACTTCCAGGGCTATCTGTTCGGGCGTCCGGAAGCGGCCGAGAACCGGATCCAGCGGCTCGACTGGCCGGCCGTCTGACCGCCATGGATCAGAACGCTATCGATGTCGCCGAGCGCGCCATCCTTTCTTACCTGGCGCAGCATCCGTCCAGCGCCGACACCACCGAGGGTGTCCATCATTGGTGGATTTCAGGGGAACCGCTTCCCGGGCATATGGATGTCACCGAACGCGCCCTTGCGCGCCTGCGCGATGCCGGCAGGTTGGAATCGGTCCATCTCGGTGACCGCGTGATATGGCGTCTGGGCCGGCAAGCAATGCGATAGACCGAGATCGAAAGGAGCACGACCATGCACCGAGATCGTGTAGCTGCATCTTGAGCAGCAGCAGGGCGGGACACTGCCCCCATTGAACGCGCGGCCGGATGGAACTGGCGCGCCATCGTCCGATCGACGCCTTTACGTGATGGGCTCTCGGGCATTCACGAGCATCGCGCCGCTTTACCGGCACGGACTCGGTACTACTACTGAGTTCGCCACAGGTCGAATACTGAGAGGGCCACGTTTACCGGGGGTGGCCCGCGCAAGCCTGATTTGTTTGGGCTATACTCCGCTCAGTCCTCTATAGGACTTCCCGCTCAATGGACGCCAGGGATATCGACTGGCCTGCCTGACAACCCATGTCAGCGCGTCATATCCGTGTTGCCTGCAAGGCCGGTTCGACTGTCATCCAGTTCGCCGTTGCCTCGCCTTCGCAATGCGTCGGTTGCCGAGTTTTGTTGCTGTTTTCATGGACCGCGACAGGTCCCGACAACCCGTTCCTTATCGGTGCATCGATACCGCCAGCAGGCGGTGTGCAGACGTTCCTTTACCGAGCCGTTGAATTTTTTAAATCTGATTGCATGCCAGGCCATCGCAAACATTTTTCAGGTGATACTCGTATGCGTACCTCGCTTCTCGTTGTCCTTTCCTGCTTCATCGTTGCATCGTGCAGCAAAGCCCCCGCTCCCTCCAATGACAAGCCGGTCGACGTCGTCCTGATCGGCGCCGGCGTCATGAGCGCCACCCTCGGCACCATGCTCAAGGAACTCGATCCCGAACTGACGATCGAAATGTTCGAGCGCATGGATTCGGTCTCGGCCGAAAGCTCCGACGCGATGAACAATGCCGGCACCGGCCACTCCGGTTTCGCCGAGCTGAACTACACGCCCGAACTGCCGGACGGCACCATCGACACCAAGAAGGCCGTCGACATCAACGAACAGTTCGAGATCTCGAAGCAGTTCTGGGCCTACCAGGTGAAGAAGGAATACCTGGGCGCGCCGAACACCTTCATCAACAACGTGCCGCACATGGCCTTCGTCTGGGGTGACGACAACATCCAGTATCTGCGCAAGCGCTACGACGCCCTGCAAAAGGAAAACCTGTTCAAGGGCATGCTGTACACCGAGGACCACGAGACGATCCGCAAGTGGGCGCCGCTGGTCATGAACGGCCGCGACGCCAGCCAGAAAGTGGCCGCGACCCGCATGGACATCGGTACCGACGTCAACTACGGCACCCTGACCCGCAGCATGGTCACTCACCTGACCGGCACCCACGGCATGACCCTGAACCTGCGCAGCCAGGTCGAAGACATCAAGCGCGGCAAGGATGGCCTGTGGAACGTGACCGTCAAGAACCTGGCGGACAACCAGCTCAAGACCGTGAGCGCGAAGTTCGTGTTCATCGGCGCCGGCGGCGGCGCGCTGCCGCTGCTGGAAAAGACCGGCATTCCTGAAGCCAAGGGCTACGGTGGCGTCCCGGTCGGCGGCCAATGGCTGGTGACGACCAACCAGGCGCTGATCGAAGCGCACCACGCCAAGGTGTACGGCAAGGCCTCGGTCGGTTCGCCGCCGATGTCGGTGCCGCACCTCGACACCCGCATCATCGACGGCAAGAAAGCCCTGCTGTTCGGACCGTTCGCGACCTTCTCGACCAAGTTCCTCAAGAACGGTTCGTGGGTCGACCTGCCGGCCTCGATCGGCACCGGCAACGTGCGTCCGATGGTGCAGGCCGGCATCGACAACATCCCGCTGACCAAGTACCTGGTCGAGCAGGTGATGAACTCGCAGGAAGACCGCGTGGCGACGCTGCGTGAATACTTCCCGGAAGCCAGGATGGAAGACTGGGAACTGGTCAACGCCGGCCAGCGCGTGCAGATCGTCAAGGACGACCCGAAGAAGGGCGGCCTGCTGCAGTTCGGTACCGAAGTCGTTGCATCGAGCGACGGCTCCGTCACCGCCCTGCTGGGCGCTTCGCCAGGCGCTTCGACCGCCGCGCCGATCATGCTCAAGGTGCTCAAGGCATCGGCCTTCCGCGACAAGCTGGAGACGCCTGCATGGCAAGCCAAGATGCATGAAATGATTCCTTCGTACGGCCGCAAGCTGAACGACGATCCGGCCTTCGCCAACCAGATCCGCCAGCAGAGCAGCGCTGCGCTGGGCCTGAAGGCGGTCACGCTGGACGTGCCGGCGGCAACGCAGGAGTGATGCGGTAAAGAAGCGCTGCGGCGTATGCCGCAGCGAAAAAAAAGGCCTCGGTTCATTGCACCGAGGCCTTTTTTTATTTCACCGTGGGCAGGCTTATTTGCGTGCGCGCAGGCTTTCAAGTTCGGCGCGAAGATTGCTGCGTTCGCTGCGCGAGTTGTCGAGCGTGGTGCGCAATTCCTTGATCTCGGCCGCCAGGTTGTCGCGTTCGGTCGTGACGCCAACCAGCTCCATCTGGGCGCGCAGACGCGCATCCGACTCGGCCGCGGTGGCCGCCACGTTGCGCTCGAGCTGCTGGCGCAGGTCGGCCAACTGGGCGTCCTTGCCGTCGATCGCCAGTTGGTCCTTGGCCTTGCCGACCAGCGCGTCCGCCGCGATCTGGCGCGCATTGCGCAGCTCGGCCGTCAGGCGCTCGATCTCTTCGTTGCGCTCGTCCGCGATCAGCTGGGCCTGTTCGCGCGCGACCCGCGCATCGCTCAGTTCGGCGTTCAGGCCATCACGTTCGGCTTCGAGTTCGTTACCGGCCGCGAGCAGCGCATCCATATCGCTTTCGGCGCGCGCCAGCGCATCGCGCATGCCGGCGCCCGCATCCTGCGCATACTGCTGGGCCCAGCGGCCCAGTTCGGCCAGCAGCTCGGGCGGCATTTCGGCCTTGGGCGCCGCGACAGGTTTCGCATGGCTGGCGCGCCAGGTGGCCAGGTGCTGGTGGATGGTCTTGGTCGAGCCGGCGCCGATGATGCCGCGCACGGCCTCGATCGTGACCTGCTGCTTGTCGTTCTGGAGCGTGTCGGCCGCCTCGATGACGTCGCCGAGCGTCACGTCCAGGTGTGCCATATCCGTTTTCATACCGCGTCAGGATGTTCGTTGTAGGGCTGTGCATCATACGCTAGACGCCGGTTTAGTTGCTCAAAAGCATCGCACAATGCGGTCGAGTGTCGCGGAATTGCCGCGAGTCCGATTATTCCATTGCCATGCCGGCAAAATTCTCGTCCAGCCAGGCGCCCAGCGTCTCGTTTCCCGGGCCGTCGAGATGCGGCAGCATCGCGGCGTACCAGGCGCGACCCTCGTCCTGGTCCAGGGCCGCGCGGACGATGGGCAGGCTGTTCTGCAGGAAGGTGCCGAAGAGGGGAATGCGGCGCACGAACAGCAAGGTAGGATCAAGGCAACCCAGGCCCGTGTAGAGCGCGCGCATCTGCTCGAGATACGGCATCGCCCGGGCCGCCTGGCCGCACTGGGTCAGGGCCGAGATGAAGCTGGTCACGATCTGCGGGTCCGGCATCTCGCGCGAAGCGGCATTGCGTTCACGCGCCCAGGCGATCCACGCTTCGCCGCGCGCCGTGTCGCCCGTCATGGCGCAGCAGCATCCGGTTTGCAGGGCATTGAATGCGCTCGGCTCTTCGTCGCACAAGGCATTCCAGTAGTGCAGCGATTCGGCCCAGCGCCCCAGGCCCGCGCTGGCCATCGCGCACAGGCGGAACGCATCGATGCGCAAGCCGTCCCGCGTCGCTGCCGTATGGGGCATGGCACCGGCCAGCGCTTCGTCCAGGCGGCCGGCGCCGAGATGGCCGATGGCGTCGGCCAGTTCCGGCGTGTCGGCCGGCGCCTGTCCGGGTTCCATTGCGGTCGGTGCGCTGCATTCCTCGACGATCCGTTCTGCATCCATGCCCGGCAGGCGCAGGTAGGCGATGACCGGGCGCGTGGTCTTCTTTTCCTTGTTTGCGTCGCGCTCGACCTGCACGTTGTCGATCGAGACGAACGGATCTCCTTCAGTGCGGTACAGCGTCACCGTGCTGTAGCGCGCGGCGTCCGCCCCGACGCTGTCGCCGAGGATCGAGAACAGTTCGCCCGGCGCGGTTTCCAGCCGGTGCACGACGACGTGCGGTTCCTCGATCCAGGCGAATCTGCGCGGCAGCTCGAACGGCGTCGCCCAGCGGCCGCTTCGCTCGCAGAACGGTTCTTCGGCCGCGCCGCGCGCCAGCGACCTGGGCAAGGTGGTCATCAGGATGAACTCGACGATCCAGCCGGCGACGAGCGCGCTGCCCTCGATCCGCATCCCCGCGACGCGGCGCACTTCGTTCTCCGCCAGCACCATCCCGAAGCGCCACATGTCCTGCGGAGCCGCGAGCAGCGAAGCGAAGCCGCCCGCGTCGGCGATGGCAAGCCAGGCGGCCCAGTGGGCGTACCAGCCGGCGACGCCGATCGCCAGGCCCAACCTGCCCATCCACATGGGGTTGCGCGCCTTCGCCTGGCGCGCCACCTGGCGCGCGGCCACGCCCATGACGAGCGCGAAGACGCCCATGGCAAACCAGTCGACCAGGACGAGCGGCGAATGGATCGTCAGCCAGGCATACAGCCAGGCCGGGATGACGACCAGCAGCGCGCAGGCTCCCGTCGAGACGATTGCCTGCGCCGGCAGGCGGCCCGACGGCACGTAATAGGGGGAGTTCATGGCGCGTCCTCCAGCTTGGGAGCGGGGCGGACCAGGGCCAGCGTCCGCAGGTCCGGTGCGTCGTTGCCCACGCAGAGCAGCGGCGCATCGTGTTCGAGCGCGGCGTGCGCGGCCAGCGCCAGCGCGGCGACGAAGGGCACGTCGCCGCATGCGCCGCAGGCCGGGCCGAGGCGGACGATGTCGCTGGCGTTGTCGAGGTGCGGCGTGGTGGCGCCGCCGAACTCCATCAGTTCGAGCGCGTGGCGCGTGTCGGCGCCGGCGTCGGCGACGACCATGGCGATGGCGGCCGGCGCGATCGCCGCGCCCTGCAGCAGGCGCTCGGCAAGGGTGTTCAGGCGCTGTGGCGACAGGCGTTTGAGGCTGGCGGATGCCGGATCGCAGGCCTCGGCTTCCAGGCTGAGGTGGACAATGCCGGCGCCGTCCGCGGCCGGCGCCAGCAGCAGCCCGGCCGCGCCTTCGCCGGGGATGCGGCCGCGCGGGCGAAAGGAGGTGAACAGCGTGCCATTGGCCGACCAGCGGTCGACCGTCTCCTGGCCGACGTGGGAGCAGAACGCGAGCAGGATCGTCGCGGTCGACGCCGATTTTCGTTCCGCCTTGTTCTCCGCCTGCTGTGCCAGCCGGGCAATGAGCGGCGCCGGGGCCGCCGGTTCGGCCAGGCCGATGCGCGCCGCGGGCCAGCCGCACCGCAGCAGCACCTGGCTGCACCACATCGACGCCGCCTGGCGGTGCTCGACCTGCCAGTCATCCGGCAGCGCCAAGGCCAGTTGCAGCGTCACAGGCGCGCCTTCGTCCGCGCCCAGCAGCCCTGCGGCGCGGTCGGCGAGCTCGCGCAGGACTGTCGTGCCAAGGACGAGTGCGCGCCACCCTTCGTCGCCGAAACGCGGCGCCGGCGCGGTGCAGCTGTCGAGCCAGTCGGCGATCTCTTCGCGCACCGCCTGGTCGCCGGCCTGTTCGCAGCGTGCGCTCATGACCGGTAAACCGTCGTCGTCGACCAGTTCGCGGTCGAGGTCGGCATCGACCTTGTTGGCGGCAAGCGCGGCGCCCAGTTCGTCGGCGGAGGCGCCGTGCGACGTGCACAGCGCGCCGGCGAGAATGGACAAGGTCGGGCAAGGTCGTTCCTGGACGGCGTCCTGCTGCACCGCCGGCGCGGTGGCGGCCTGCGCGACAGGCTGGCGCGCGAGCAGCCTGCCGCCGATGCGGCTGAGCCAGCCAGGGGACGGCGGCGCTGCGGTGGTCGTGGTCGTGGCGGTGGACATGGGCTCAGACCTGGTCGATGGTGGTTTGCTGGCCGGCGATCAGCGTCGCGCCGCAGGCGGTCTTGTCGCCATGCCGCGCCGCCGCCTTGCCGTCGACGATCAGGGTCGCATCGCCTTCGACGATCGGCCCGGGGCCGTGCTTGGGGCAGCTCGTCCTGTCGCCCATGCGGGCGATGCCGACGCCGTCGATATCGCTGTTGGGTGAGGCTTCCAGCACGACGCCGCCGTGCGAGGTCTTGTCGCCGAGTCTGATCAGTGCTCCTGCCATGGTTGTTTTCCTCCTTTTTCAGGACATCACCGCCAGCAGCTCGAGCCTGAGCTCCTTCATGCCGGCCGGGACGTAGATCGAGATCGACTGCGCCTTGAGCATGCGCTCGTACATCGGTCCTTTCGCCTCGAGGATGAAGTAGCAGGTATCGGGCCGCACCGGGATCGCCGCCGGCGGCTGCGGCGTGTACTGCAGGCGCACGCCGGGCAGGGCCGAGAGCACGAATTTCTCGACGTCGTCGGGGGCGCCGACCTTGAAGCGCAGCGGCGCCACGTCGACCAGTTCCAGCGCCGGGATGTCGGCCGAGACGGCGATGTAGAAGGTGGTGTCGTCGTCGATCTTGCCCGAGTCGAGCATGCCGATGTGGTAGCACGGCCGCACCTCGTTCAGGGCGATGCCGAAATACTTGGCCGAGATGACGGTGTCGAGCAGCTCGCGGACGATCTGGTGCAGCCTGGCGAAGGCGGGGCCGGGATCGTGGTGCTGGTAAGCAGGCAGGTCGGACAGGGTCCAGCTCTTGGAAAAGGTCATCAGGCCGCCGGCCACGTCCAGCAGCGCCTCGAACAGGCGTTCGGGGTGCAGGGCCGGCTGGTTGAAGTGGTGCGACAGCGCCGCATAGGCCGAACTGGCCGTGTGCAGCAGCCAGAACGACGACATGTCGCCGGAGCGGAATTCGATCACGTTGCGGGTCGGCTCGCGGTGATGGCCGTACAGCGCGCCGACCTTGGCCTGCAGCGCGTCGAGCAGGCGGCGCAGCTGCTGGAACAGGACCGGGGCGGCGCCCAGCGACATCGACGGCGGCACCAGCGCCGGATCGAGCTCGAAGCCGCCGGTGGCGATTCTACGCACGCGCAGCAGGGGAAAGTGGACGTAGGCGTCGCGCGGCTCGAATTCGGACACCAGGCGCAGCGCACGCTTCAGGTAGGCCAGTTGCACCGGCGCCGCCTGCGTGTAGAGGTCGGGCGTCTCTTCGTTGGCCTGCATGAAGCGCGTCGTGTTCGCTGCCTGCCCCGGCTGGACGAAGTTGGCGTTGAAGGGCTTCAGTCCCGGCAGCGCCGCGTAGTACGTCACTGCCTGCACCGACTGCTGCAGGCCGCTCAGGTCGACGGTGCCGGGCAGCTCGTCGAGGCCGGGCGCCTCGTACAGCTCGCCGTCCTGGAAGCGCAGCGACAGTCGCTGCACGCGCAGCATGCCGCTGGCGAGCGCTTCGCGGTCGATCTCGAGCTGCTCGACCCCCCATGCATAGGGGTGCGCCGCCCTGACCCCCTTGTACAGGCAATGCTCGTGATAGGCGTCCTGGCGCTGGAAATGCTGCGGGCGCAGCAGCAGGCCTTCGCCCCAGAGGACTTTGCTGGTCATGGCTGTCGTTCCTTCCGCTTGTTCTTTGCGAAAGGAAACGATAACGACGAGATGCTGTTGCGCATGTGAACTTGATCAAAGGTTGGCACTGAACGCCGTGGCAACATGCGATTGGTTTTCAGTACGCAACACGGGCTTGTGCCAAGGAGGGGGGATCGATGAAAGGATTCACGCCGGACCTGTTCGACCGCCTGCTCGGCCAGCCGCTGCGCAATGGCGTGGCGGTCGCGCGTCTGAACGTCGAGGAACTGAAGGATGCGGTGGCGCGCGACCTCGAAGCGCTGCTCAACACGCGCTCGACCATCCAGGACGGCGCACTGGCCGTCTTTCCCGAATGCGGCAGGTCGATGGTCGGCTATGGGCTGTGCGACTTCGCCGACCGTTCGCTGTCCAGTCCAACCGACCGCGCCCATATCTGTACCTGCATCGAAAACACCATCGCGCGCCACGAGCCGCGGCTGCAGAAGGTGAAGGCGCTGCTCGAGATGCAGGACGATGGCGGCGCGCCGTCGGTCAACCGCCTGAGTTTCTCGATCACGGCGGTGCTGGTGGGGAGCATGTCGGAGGAGCCGGTCAACTTCGACGCCGTGCTGCAGCCGTCCACGCTCCAGTACAGCATCCGCAAGGCCGGCCGCGCGGGAGCGGGCAGTGCCGCCGGCGTGGCGGCGGCATCATCGGCAACGGCGGGAGCCTGAGTTGGACCGCCTGCTGCCCTATTACGAAAGCGAACTGGCCTACCTGCGGCGCAACCTGCGCGAATTCGCCGAGCGCTATCCACGCATCGCCGGCCGCCTGTCGATGAGCGGCGAAGTATGCGAAGACCCGCACACCGAACGCATGATCGAGTCGTTCGCCTTCCTCAACGCGCGCATCGCCAAGCGCCTGGACGACGACTATCCCGAGTTCACCGAGGCGCTGTTCGACGTGCTGTATCCGCATTACCTGCGGCCCTTTCCATCGTGCTCGATCGCGCGCCTGGACGTCGCCGCCGCGGCCAAACAACAGACCACGGTGAGCACCATCCCGCGCGGCACCAGGCTGACCACGCGCCCGGTGCGCGGCGTGACCTGCATCTTCCGCACCGTGTACCCGGTCGCGATGGCGCCGCTGGTCCTTAGCCGCGCGGTGTTTTCGCCGATCATTCACGCGCCGGATGCGGTGCTCCTGCCGCCCGGCGCCGGCGCGAGCGTCAGCCTGTCCTTGAGCGTCACTTGCGAAGGTGGCGGCGTCGAGGCGATCGACCTGCCGGCGCTGCGCCTGTTCCTCGATGGCGAACCCTCGTTCTGCGCGGCCCTGCGCGACGCGCTGCTGGCGCGCACGGTCGCCGCCTATGCGCAGCCCGAGGGCGGCCACTGGATCGCCCTGCCGGCGCTGCCCGTGCGCGCCGCCGGCTTCGTCGAGGACGACGCGCTGATCGATTTCCCGGCCCGTTCCCACACCGCCTACCGGCTGCTGACCGAATACTTCTGCTTTCCCGAGAAGTTCAACTTCGTCGACCTCGACCTGGCGCTGCTGGCGCGCAGCCTGCCCGCGGGCACGCGCCGCCTCACCGTGCACCTGGCCCTGAACGGGATCCGCAGCGACTCGAACCTGGCGCGCATGCTGTCCAACCTTTCGACCAACAACCTGGTGGCGGGCTGCACGCCGGTGATCAACCTGTTCGCCCAGCGCGGCGAACCGATCCGCCTGACCCATGCCACGGCCAGCTATCCGGTACTGGCCGATGCGCGCCGCGCCTATGCCTACGAGGTCAACGCGATCGACGAGGTCAACCTGGTGCGCCAGACGCCGCAGGGCGAGACGGTGGTGCGGTTCCAGCCCTTTTATTCGCTCAAGCATGCGCAGACGCCCGAGCGGAACGGGCATTACTGGGCCATGCACCGCGACGACACGATGGCCGAGCGCAGCCCGGGCTTCGAGACCCGGATATCGATCGTCGACATCGACTTCGACCCGGCCGACGTCGAGACCACGACCCTGAACCTGGAGCTGACCTGCACCAACCGCGACTTGCCGCAACTGCTCAGCTACGGCCAACCGGGCGGCGACCTGTTCCTCGAAGGGGGATCGGGCGTGCGCGAGATTTCCTTCCTGCGCAAACCCAGCCCCACCTGGCGCTTCGCGCGCGGACGCAGCGCGCACTGGCGCCTGATCTCGCTGCTTTCACTCAACCACCTGTCGCTGGCCGACGGCGGCGTCGAGGCCTTCCGCGAGATGCTGGCGCTGCACGACTTGCCGCGTTCGGCGGCGTCGACGCGCCAGGTCGGCGGCATCGGTGCGATCGCCTATGTGCCCACCAGCGCCTGGCTGTCCGGGAACCCCTTCAACTGCCTGGTGCGCGGGGTCGAGGTGCGCATCGCGATCGACGAGGAGGCGTTCGTGGGAAGCGGCATCCATGCCTTCGCCCACATCGTCGAGCGCTTCCTGGCGCTGTACGTGCACGCCAACAGCTTCACCCAGCTGGTGATCGTGTCCCACCGATCCGGAGAGGAGTTGCTGCGATGCGGGCCGAGAAGCGGCGAACTGAGTCTCCTGTAATCGAACGCCTGCTGCGCGAGCCGTGGCGCTTCGAGTTCTTCCAGGCGGTGCGCGTGCTCGAGCTGTGGCTCAAGCGCCGCGGCCTGGATCCGCATGGCCTGGTGGCCGACATGCTGCGGTTCCGGAACACCCTCTCCCTGGGTTTCCCGGCCAGCCAGCTCGAAGCCATCGAGCCCGAGCTGCGCGACCTCGAGGTCGGCATGCCCTTCGAGCTGCCGGTCGACGCCGCCGCGTTGGGCGAGGCGGTGCGCGAAGGGACCTTGCGCCGCGTGCACCTGACCCCCGCCTTCATGGGCCTGCTGGGCGCGCATGGCGTGCTGCCGGCCCACTATACCGAGCGCATCGCCGAGCACGGGGCGCGCCACAAGAACGAGGAAGAGGACGATGGCCCGCGCGCCTTCCTGGACGCATTCTCGAACCGCTCGCTGGCGCTGTTCTACGAAGCCTGGCGCAAGTACCGCTTGCCGTTCAAGTACCAGCTGGATGGCCAGGATGCCTTCCTGCCCCTGCTGCTGTCACTGGCCGGCCTCGGCGACGCCGCGCTGCGCCGGCGCCTGGCCGGCGCAGCCGACGGCGCCGTGCTGGACGAGTCGATCGGGTATTTCGCGGCCGCGATCCGGCACCAGGCGGTGTCCGCCGTGCAGCTGGCGCGGGTGCTGTCGGAATATTTCGGCGAACAGGTCGAGGCCGAGCAGTTCGTCGGCTCCTGGTACGACGTGCCGCCGGCGCAGCAGACCACGCTGGGCCAGGACAGCGCCGTTCTCGGCACGCGCGCGATCGCCGGCGCGCGCGTCTGGCAGCGCAGCCTGCGCCTGCGCCTGGTCGTGGGGCCGCTGGCGCATGCCGGCTTCCAGGGCTTCCTGCCGGGCGGCCTGGCGGCGCGGGCCCTCGGCAGCGTGCTGGCGCTGTTCACCGGCGTCGCGTTCGAATACGAGGTCGAGGTGGTGCTGCGCGCCGCCGACGTCCACAACACCACGCTGGACGAGCTGCATCCCGGCCGCCTCGGCTGGGACGCCTTCCTGGTGCTGGACGCCCCGCCGGGCGACCGCCACGACGTGCGCTATGCGCTGAACGCGGCCTGATTCGCTTGCGCGTCTGTCGAACGCACCACCGGCGCCCGATGGCGTATCCTGATGATGTCAGGCTTTGCGCCTCAATGAACGGGAATGGTGATGAGCGAACGTATCATCTCGGCGATCAAGCTGGGCGGCCAGCAACTGGCCGCCGTGGTCACGCTGCCGGGGCCGGAGCGCTATGAGTATTTCATCAAGCGCGTCGCCGACGCGCGCGAAGTGTGGGGGCTGTACCAGGACGGCTGGGCCCTGGCCAAGACGGACGACGGCACCCTGGTGTTTCCGATGTGGCCGGCGAGCGACTATGCCAGCCTGTGCGCCGAATACGAATGGGACGGTTATGACGCCCAGGCGTTCTCGCTCGAGGAACTGATCGACGAACTGCTGCCGCAGCTGGAAGAAGACCGGGTCTTGCCGGGCGTGTTCTATACCCCGGGCGACAAGGGCATCACGCCCAGCGTGGTCCAGCTGATCGGCGACCTCGAAGATGAGCTGAGGAGGACGTAGGCTTCACACCCGCCCCAGCAACTTCTCCACCACCTCCAGCTGCACCGGCTTGGTGAGATGGTGATCGAAGCCGGCCTCGCTCGAGCGCCGGCGGTCGCTCTCGGCGCCCCAGCCGGTCAGGGCCACCAGCACGATCCCGCCAAGTTCCTCCGTGGCGCGCATCGCGCGCGCCGTGTCGTAGCCGCTCATGCCGGGCATGCCGATGTCGAGGAAGGCGACCCGCGGGCGAAAATCCCGCGCCGCCTCCAGCGCCCCGTGGCCATCGTGCGCCACCCGGGTGACGTGGCCCAACGCTTCCAGGATCATCGACAGCGTCAGCGCGGCATCGACGTTGTCGTCCACCACCAGCACGTTCAATCCGGCGCCGCCGTCGCGGACCGGCGCCTCCTCGCCCTGCGGATGCGCAGCCCCGCCGTCGGCCGCCTCGGCCAGCGGCAGGCGCACCGTGAACACGCTGCCGGCGTTCGCGCCGCCGCTCTCGGCCACCACGCTGCCGCCATGCATTTCCACCAGGCGCCGCACCAGCGACAGGCCGATGCCGAGCCCGCCCTGCGAGCGGTCGACGGTGCGGCCGACCTGGCTGAACATGTCGAACACGCCGGCCAGCGCTTCGCCCGCGATCCCGACGCCGGTGTCGCTGACGGCGACCACCGCCTCGGGCCCATCGCGCCGCACCGACAGCCGGATGTGGCCGCGCGCCGGCGTGTACTTGGCGGCATTGTTGAGCAGGTTGGCCACCACCTGGGCGATCCGGGTGGCGTCGGCGTCCACCGGCAGCGGCAGGTCGGGCACGTCCAGATCGAGCGCGTGCTGGCCGGCTTCGATCAGCGGCAGGCTGGTCTCGACCGCGTTGGCCAGGATCGCGCGCAGGTCGGCGCGCTGGCGCTTGAGTTCGAGCTTGCCGCCGCTGATGCGGGCCACGTCGAGCAGGTCGTCGATCAGGTGCACCATGTGGCCGATCTGGCGCTCCATCATCTCCCTGACCTTGCCGACCGCCGCCGGATCGTCGCCGCCCAGACGCATCACCGACAGGCCGTTGCGGATCGGCGCCAGGGGATTGCGCAGCTCGTGCGCCAGCGTGGCCAGGAATTCGGTCTTGCGGCGGTCGGCCTCGGCCAGGTCGGCGGCCAGGCGGCGCAGCTCTTCCTCCGAGCGCTTGCGCGCCGTGATGTCGGAAAACAGCAGCGCCACCTTGCGGCTGTCCGATCCGCCGATGCGGTTGGCGTACACGTCGAACCAGCGGCCCATGGCCGGGGCCTCGTTCTCGAAGCGCGCCGGGATGCCGGTCAGCGCCACCTTTCCATAGGTTTCGAACCAGAAGTCGTCCAGGGCGGGCAGCATCTCGCGCGCGGTGCGGCCGACGGCGTCCACCAGGCCGGTGTGGCGCTCGAACATCGGATTCATCTCCAAAAAGCGGTAGTCGACGGCCTTGCCGGCGTCATCGAAGATCATCTCGAAGATGCAGAAGCCCTGGTCGACCGACTCGAACAGGGTGCGGTAGCGCTCCTCGCTGGCGCGCAGCCGATCCTGGACCTGCTTGCTCTCGGTGGTGTCGAGCACGATGGCGACCAGGCCCTCGAATTCGCCGTCTGGTCCGCGCAGGGCATTGACGCTGCTGGTGGCCGAGACCAGCGAACCGTTCTTGTGCAGATAGTACTTGTCGAGCGCCACGCCGGCGGCGCCGGCCTTCAGGCGCGCGAGCGCATCCTGGGTCTGGACGCGTGACTGCGGCGCGGTGACCTCGGTCACGCTCATGCCGATCAGCTCGGCCTCGCTGCGGCCCACCATCGCGCAATACTTCTGGTTCGCCAGCACGATGCGGCCGGCGGTGTCGATCTGGACCACCCCGGTGGCGGCCTGGCTGACGATCTTCTCGAAGCGCTCGCGGCTGGCGTGCAGCGCGCGTTCGGTCTCCTTGCGCTGCGATTCGTCCCGCACCTGTCCGCTGATATCGCGTAGAACGGCCAGCAGGTGCGGCGCCTGGCCGTCGCTTGCCTCGGTGCGGGTAACCACCACGTCCCACCACCTGGGCGTGCCGCGCACGGTCGGGCAGGCGGCGTTGAAACGCCCGGTGCCGCCAGCGCGCGCCGCGTCCAGGGCGGCTTGCACCGCCGGGCGGGCCGGCTGCGGCCAGTAGGCCGTCCACGCCCTGCCGCGCATCGTCCCGATGTCGTCGATCTCCATCGCGCGCAGGCCGTTGCGGTTGATCGCCAACACCGTGCCGTCCATGCCGAGCAGTTTCACGCAATCGGGAATCGCTTCGAACAGCGTCCATCCAGGGGTGATCGTGTCCTGCTGCGTCGTGGTGGCGCGGTGTTCCTGCATCTGTCTGTTCCAGGTAAAACGTTATCTATACCACAGCGGCGCAGTCAGTGGTATCCGCATCCGATGGCGGCGGGAGAATCTTGAAAATGCCGCGGAGAAAAGCAAGGGGGCCGACGCGCTGTCATCAAACTGTGATCAAACCGTCACAAAGTGGTCATGTTGCCTTACTACTATTCAGTGGCTTTCCTTTCCCACACTAGAAAACAGGATCCACTTCCGTGAACAAGCCGACCGATTTCGCCCGCATTCCTGCCGAACATGATGATGTCGATTCGAACAACTCGTCGAATGAACACTTCAGCGACGTTCTCCAGAAACGCCTGAGCCGCCGCAGCATGCTGCGCGGCGGCGCCGCAACGGCTGCGACCGCCCTGCTCGGCAGCTTCGGCCTGACCGCCTGCGGAGGTTCCGACGACGATCCTGTCACCCCGCCGACCAATCCGCCGACCAACACCACCCCGCCGCCGGCGCCGGTCGAAAAGCTGCTCGGCTTCACCGCCGTGGGCAAGAGCCTGGCCGATAAGGTGGTCGTCCCGGCCGGCTATACCGCCACCGTCCTGTACGCGCTGGGCGATCCGCTCACGAGCAGCACCCCGGCCTACAAGAACGACGGCACCGACACCGACTTCGAGAACCGCGCGGGCGACCACCATGACGGCATGGAATTCTTCTCGCTGTCGGACAGCGGCGGCGTCTCGACCAGCGGCGTCAGCCGCGGCCTGCTGGCGATGAACCACGAAGCCACCACCAACGAAGGCCTGGCCTCGTTCTTCGTGCACGCCAACGGGGGCACCAACACGCTGCCAAGGCCAAGCGCCGAAGTCGACAAGGAAATGGCGCTGCACGGCCTGTCGATCATCGAAGTGCGCAGCAACGGCGGCAAGTGGGAATACCTGCCGGGCTCGAGCTTCAACCGCCGCGTGCACCAGCAAACCGAAGTCCAGCTGTCGGGTCCGGTGCGCGGCAATGCCCTGGTCAAGACCAAGTACTCGCCGGACGGCACGAAATTCCGCGGCACGATCAACAACTGCGGCACCGGCCGCACCCCATGGAACACCTATCTGTCGGGCGAGGAAAACTGGGCCGGCTACTTCACCCGTTCCGCCACCGACAATGCCGCACGCGGCGACAAGAGCGTCGCTTCGCTCAACCGCTATGGCCTGGCGCAGGGCGCGGCCTCGCGCCACGGCTGGGAAACCGGCGGCGCGGACGACAAGTACCAGCGCTGGAACATCAGCAAGAAGGGCACGTCGCTTGACGGCAGCGACGATTATCGTAACGAGCTCAATGGCGAAGGCTATATCGTCGAGATGGACGCCTACGACAAGACCCGCGCGATCAAGAAGCGCACCGCGCTGGGCCGCTTCGCCCACGAAAGCGCCGCCTTCGGCCGTTTGACCGCCGGCCAGCCGCTGGCCGTCTACATGGGCGACGATTCGCGTGGCGAATACATGTACAAATTCGTCTCGACGGCGCCGTGGAACCCGGCCGACGCGGTCGCGGCGGATCGCATCGCCACCGGCGACAAGTACCTCGACAGCGGCAAGCTGTATGTGGCCAAGTTCAGCGCCGACGGCAAGGGCCAGTGGATCGAACTGAGCATCGCCAACAGCGCCATCGCCAACTTCGCGAACTACAAGTTCGCCGACCAGGCCGACGTGCTGGTCAACGCCCGTCTGGCCGCCGACGCCGTCGGCGCGACCAGGATGGACCGTCCGGAATGGTGCGCGGTGAATCCGGCCACCGGCGAGATCTATTACACGCTGACCAACAACAGCAACCGCCGCGTCGAGCCGAGCAGCTCGAGCCAGATGGCGCCGGACGCGGCCAACCCGCGTTCGTACACCGACATGAAGGGTTCGACCGCTCAGCTGGGCAACTCGAACGGCCACATCATCCGCGTGCGTGAAGACGCCGCCGGTTCGGCCGCCACCAGCTTTGCATGGGACGTCTACCTGTTCGGCGCCGAAGCCGCCGCCGACGCCGCCCGCATCAACCTGTCTGGCCTCTCCAACGACCAGGACTTCTCGAGCCCGGACGGCCTGGCCTTCAGCACCTCGACCGGCATCTGCTGGATCCAGACCGATGACGGCGCCTACACCGACGTCACCAACTGCATGATGGTGGCCGGCCTGCCGGGCAAGGTGGGCGACGGCAAGAAGGTCACCCTGAGCTATCCGAAGACCGACGGCTCGACCCTGAGCGTCGACACCTTCGTGGGCAAGGCCGCCAGCGCCGACACGCTCAAGCGCTTCCTGGTCGGCCCGGTCGGCTGCGAGCTGACCGGCATCACCGAGACCCCGGACGGCAAGGCGCTGTTCGTCAACATCCAGCACCCGGGCGAGAACACCGCCGCCGCGAACATCGGCGACGCCAGCAAGTACACCAGCCAGTGGCCGGCGAACGCGGGCTACGGCGCCGGCAAGCGTCCGCGCTCGGCGACCCTGGTCATCACCAAGAATGACGGCGGCCGCATCGGTTCGTAATCGTTCGCTGACTTCCTACCAGCCGTAAGGCCGAACGGGCCGGTTGCGCAGACAACCGGCCCTTTTTTATTGCGCGCACGATGGGCCAGCCCGGCCCGTGTCAGCACCAGGCGGATCGTCCGACCGGGAGCCCGCCATGCCTGCCCTGCCGTTATCGACCTACCTGCGCCTCGCGCGCGCCAGCGCCGCCTACGACGTCAACCAGATACTGCCCCTCGCCACGCCCTGGACCTACGCCCTGGACCTTCGCCCTGTTGCTCGACCGGCTGCCGCCGTTCGCGCCGCTGCACCTGTTGCTGGTTCCCGGGCTGCTGTGGGGCGTGGCGCAGTGGTTTCCGGTCGCTCAGGCGAGCGGCAGCAGCACGCCGCGCGCGGCCTTCACCAGCGCCGTTCCCATGCGCTCCAGCCGCGGCGGCTGAATGCGCCAGGCGTGCCAGTACAGCGGCACGTCGTGGTACAAGGCCGGGGCCAGGTCGACCAGTTCGCCATTCTCGAGAAACGCTCCGCACTGCTCTTCCGGCAGCATGCCGTAGCCCATGCCGTAGCGCACCGCGTGCACGAAGGGATCGCTGGCCGGCACGTAGTGAAACGGATAGGCGCCGTCCGGCAGCCCGAAATGGGTAAGCAGGAAAGCCGATTGCATCGCATCCTTGCGGTCGAACACCACCAGCGGCGCGCGCTGGGCCGCCCTGCGCGTCATCCCGGCCGGGAACCAGCGCCGCGCGAAGGTCGGAGAAGCCACCATCCGGTAGCGCATCACGCCAAGCGGGCTGGCGCTGCAGCCGCGCATCGGCTCGGTCTCTCCCGAGATGCAGGCCACCGCATGGCCGCCTTCCAGCAGCGCGAAGGTATGGCCCTGGTTGTCGAGGACGAATTCGACCAGCAGCCCTTCCGCATCGAGGATGGGCGCCAGCACCGGCAGCAGCCAGGTCGCCAGCGTGTCGTTGTTGACGGCCAGCGCGACCCGCGCCGGGCCGGGGTCGTCCTTCATCCCGGCCAAAAATTCCGATTCGAGCAGCGTCGAGCGGCGCAGGTACTGCAGCAGCCGCGCGCCGGGCGCGGTCGGGCGGCAGGGACGGCTGCGCACCAGCAGCGGCGTGCCCAGCTCCTGCTCGAGGGCCGCGATGCGTTGCGAGATCGCCGACGGCGTCACCTTGAGCTGGGCCGCGGCGCCCTCCAGGCTGCCGCAATCGATGGCGGCCAGGAAGGCGGCGCTGCGGCGGGGATCGATCGTCATTAGTTTTTCTTAAGTAGCTTGAATAATCATTAATATAATTGAATCCTGCCCGCCGGGCTGGGATAGTGGCGCCTTTACCAAAGGAGGCGGCCATGTTCTCGCATCAGGTTTATCTACAGGGGCTGGGCCTGGGCGCCGGCCTCATCATGGGCATCGGCGCCCAGAACGCCCATGTGCTGCGCACGGCGGTGCGCGGCCGCCACGTGCTGCCGACGGTCGTCACCTGCATCGTCGTCGACGTGATCCTGATCGCCGCCGGCACCGCCGGCCTGGGCGCCCTGATCGAGGCCTCGCCGCTCCTGACGTCGGTGGCGCGCTATGGCGGCGCCGTCTTCCTGCTCTGGTATGGCCTGCGCTGCTGGCGCAGCAGCCTGCGCGGCGGCGCCTCGCTGGCGGCCGACCCGGCGGCGCAGGCCCAGACCCTCGGCGCGGCGCTGGCGACCGTGCTGGCGCTGTCGCTGCTCAACCCGCACGTCTATCTCGACACCGTGGTGCTGCTGGGCGCCGTCGGCAGCAGCCTGGCGGCCGAGCAGCGTGGATCGTTCGCGCTGGGCGCCATGACGGCGTCGATCCTGTGGTTCGCGGCGATCGGCGTCGGTGCGCAGCGCTTCGCCCCGGTGCTGGCGCGGCCGGCAGTGTGGCGCGTGTTCGAAGCGCTCACCGGCGCCATGATGCTGGTGCTGGCGGCGTTGCTGCTGATAGACAGCTAAGCAAAAAAATGGGTCGGTGAGATGTTGTCCGGTGTAAAGTTGCCATTTGCCCATCTCACCGCCCGGAGGCTGCTTGAACCGCTTGACCCTGAACGCCCTCTCCCTGTGCCTGGCCGCCGCCGGCCTGTGTTCCGTCCATGCCGCCCACGCGGCCGACGTGATCATCAGCGCCGACCGCCTGCTCGACGTCAAGAGCGGCCGAATGATCCAGAACCCCGAGATACTGGTGCGCGACGGCAAGGTCGTCAGCCTCAAGCCGGATGCCGCCACGCCGGCCGCCGCCGATGCGACCCGCATCGCCCTGCCCGGCATGACCCTGCTGCCCGGCCTGATCGACATGCACGTGCACCTCGATGCCGACCCGACCTATGGCGGCTACAAGGGCCTCGAATACAACGACCGCTTCTGGTCGGCGCTGGCCGTGGCCCATGCGGGCAAGACCCTCGACGCGGGCTTCACCACCGTGCGCAACCTGGGCGCCTCGGACTGGAACGACGTCGGCCTGGGCCAGGCGATCGCCGCCGGCAAGGTGCGCGGCCCGCGCATCGTGCCGGCCGCCTGGTCGTTCGGCGCGACCGGCGGCCATTGCGACAGCACCTACTTCCCGCCGTCGATGGAAGAAAAGAACAAGTACAACGCCGACAGCCCGGACGAAGTACGCAAGTCGGTGCGCGAACTGCGCAAGTACGGCGCCCAGGTGATCAAGGTCTGCGCCACCGGCGGCGTCTTCTCGCGCAACACCGAACCGGGCCAGCAGCAGATGACCCTGGCCGAACTGCGCACCGCGGTGGAAGAAGCGCACCAGTGGGGCCTGCAGGTGGCGGCCCACGCCCACGGCGCGGCCGGCATCAAGGATGCCATCCGCGCCGGCGTCAACACGATCGAGCATGCGAGCCTGATCGACGACGAGGGCATCGCGCTGGCGAAGAAGCACGGCGCCTGGCTGTCGATGGACATCTACAACGGCACCTATACCGCGCTTGAAGGCAAAAAGAACGGCGTGCTGGAAGATAATCTGCGCAAGGACCGCGAAGTGACGGAACGGCAGCGCCAGAATTTCAGGAAGGCGCATGCGGCCGGGGTCAAGATGGTGTTCGGCACCGACGCCGGCGTGCACCCGCACGGCGGCAACGCCAAGCAGTTCGCCGTCATGGTCCAGTACGGGATGACGCCGCTGCAGGCGATCCAGGCCGCCACCGTCAACGCGGCCGAGGCGCTGGCGCGCAAGGACGTCGGCGTGGTCGAGCCGGGCCGCTATGCCGACATCGTGGCGGTCAAGGGCGATCCGCTTGTCGACGTCACCTTGCTGGAAGCGCCGGCGGTCGTGATCCAGGGCGGCGCCATCGTCAAGGGCGGCGCGCTTTAACGGCCACCCAGGCGCTCCAGGCGTTCCAGCAGCGGAGCGCAGCGTTCCTTCACGAGCGCATGCAACAGCTTCACCGCGGGCGAGAATTGCTTGCGGTGCGGGCACACCAGGTTCAAGGGGGTGGCTTCGCCGGGGATTTCCGACAAGACCACCTCGAGCCTTCCCTCCGCCACGTCGGCGCAGACGTCGAGCCAGGATTTATAGGCGATGCCTTCGCCGGCGACGGCCCAGCGCCGCACCACGTCGGCGTCGTCGCTGACCAGCGATCCCTTGACCTGCACCATCTGGTCTCCTTCAGGCAGTGGAAAGCACCAGCGGTCATAGATGCGCCCGCGCAGGCGGTAGGCCAGGCAGGCGTGCGAGGCCAGCTCGGCCAGCGTTTGCGGGCGGCCGTGCCGTTCCAGGTAAGCGGGAGAAGCGATCAGCACACGCCGGTTCTCCGGCGCCACCGGGAGCGCGATGAAGCTGGCGTCGTCGATCTGGCCGTAGCGCAGCGCGATGTCGACCGGATCGCGGAACACGTCCGCCACCTGGTCCGACACCAGCATCTGGATGTCCAGGCCCGGGTGCGCGCGCCGGAACTCCCCGATCCACGGCAGCAGCACATTGCGGCCGAAGTCGGACGGCGCCGCCACCTGCAGGGTGCCGGACAGGGACGCATTCTCGCCGCGCATGCCGTCGTGGCCATCGCGCAGCGTCTGCAGCGCATCCTGGGCAAAAGGCAGGTAGCGCTTGCCCTCGTCGGTCAGGCGCAGGCTGCGCGTCGAGCGCGCGAACAGGCGGACGTCGAGTTCGCGTTCCAGCCTCTGAATCGCCGCGCTGGCCTGGCCGGGCAGCAGGTTCACTTCGCGCGCGGCCTGTGAAAAACTGCCCAGGGCGGCGGCGCGCACGAACAGCGACAGGTCGTCGAGACGGATCATTTTCTTTCCCACAGTGAAAGTGAAACCCTGCCGTGGCGCTGTTTCGCGGCCCGGCTCTTCTCTAGAATCGTTGTCACCGTATTGCCCCCACTTTATTCCCGGAGAAGAAAATGAAAGCGATAGTCTATACCCAACACGGCCTGCCCATTGACGACCCGCAGGCCCTGGTCGACACCGAGCTGCCCATGCCGCTGGCCGGCCCGCACGACCTGCTGGTCGAAGTGCGCGCCGTCTCGGTCAACCCGGTCGACACCAAGATCCGCCTGGGCTCTGCCGTCAGCGAGCCGCGCGTGCTGGGCTGGGACGCCAGCGGCATCGTGCGCGCCGTCGGCGCCAACGTGACCCTGTTCGCGCCGGGCGATGAGGTGTTCTATGCCGGCTCGATCGTCCGCCCCGGCTCCAACAGCCAGTTCCAGGCCGTCGACGAGCGCATCGTCGGCAGGAAGCCCGCGAATCTCGGCTTCGCCGAAGCGGCCGCCCTGCCCCTGACCTCGATCACGGCCTGGGAATTGCTGTTCGATCGCTTGCGCGTGCCGGAGGGCGGCGGTGAAGGCAAGTCGCTCCTGATCATCGGTGCCGGCGGCGGCGTCGGTTCGATCCTGACCCAGCTCGCGCGCCGGCTCACCAGATTGACGGTGATCGGCAGCGCCTCGCGCGACGCCACCCGCGAATGGGTGACCAGGTTGGGCGCCCACCACACGGTCGACCACACCCGCCGGATGCAGCCGCAGCTCGAAGAGCTGGGTTTGGCCAACGTCGACATCGTGATCAGCCTGACCCACACCGACCGCCATTACCAGGACATCATCGACGCGCTGGCGCCGCAGGGCCAGCTGGCGCTGATCGACGATCCGGCCACGCTCGACGCGGTGCCGCTCAAGCGCAAGTCGATCTCGCTGCACTGGGAACTGATGTTCACCCGCTCGATGTTCGAGACGGCCGACATGGTGCGCCAGCACGAGCTCCTGAACCGGGTGGCCGCGATGGTCGAGGACGGCACCCTGACCACCACCTTGGGCGAGCACTTCGGCACGGTTAACGCCGCCAATTTGCGCCGCGCCCATGCCCTCATCGAGAGCAACCGCGCGATCGGAAAAATCGTGCTCGAGAACTTTTAAGGCGCAGATCGCTTAAGATCGTCGCATTCAATATCGGAAGGAGCACCATGAATATCCTGTCGGCCGCACAAAAACGCCATACCGCCAAAGCCTACGATGCGGAGCGCCGCATCCCTGAAGAAGTAATGCAGCAGGTGTACGACCTGCTGCGCAGCAGCCCGTCGTCGGTGAACTCGCAGCCGTGGCACTTCGTCGTCGCCAACACGCCGGAAGGCCGTGCGCGCATCGCCAAGGCGGCGCAGGGCGGCTATGCCTACAACGCGGCCAAGATCAATGATGCCTCGCACGTGATCGTGCTGTGCTCGCGCATCGACATGGACGAGGCGCACCTGGAAGCGCTGCTGGACCAGGAACAACGCGATGGCCGCTTCCGCGACGCCGCCGCGCGCGCCGGCCAGGACGGCGCCCGCCGCGGCTACGTCAACCAGCACCGCTTCGGCGGCAAGGACGTGGCGCAGTGGCTCGAGAAGCAGGTCTACCTGGCGCTGGGCACCGCGCTGCTGGGCGCGGCCACGCTCGAGATCGACGCGACCCCGATGGAAGGCTTCGACCAGAAGATCCTGGACGAGGAATTCGGCCTGAACGCGAAGGGCCTGACCAGCCTGGTGCTGGTGAGCTTCGGCTATTCGTCGGAAAGCGATTTCAATGCCGGCCTGCCGAAATCGCGCCTGGCGCAGGAAGCGACGTTCACCTTCATCTGATCGCGTGATTGTCGCCACCTGCGGGTGGTTCGTGAAAACGGCGTGCAGCGATGCACGCCGTTTTTTTGCGTCCAGCCCTCGGATTCGGTCACATGCACGATGGCTCAAATTGAGGGATATATGACCAACAGGCCATGTTTTGTCTGCGTAGACTGTTTCCATCGACAACGAAACACCAGGGAGAACGACATGACCACGACCGCACAAGCCACCACCGCCCTGATCACCGGCGCCTCGACCGGCATCGGCGCCCGCTACGCCCAACGTCTGGCCGAACGCGGCTACGACCTGGTGCTGGTGGCGCGCAACCAGCAGCGCCTCGAGCAGGTCGCCGCCCGGCTGCGCGCCGAGACCGGCCGCAAGGTCGACATCCTGGTCGCCGATCTCACGCAAGGCGCCGACCTGCGCCGCGTGGAAGAGCGCCTGGCAAGCGATGCGTCGATCACGCTGTTGCTGAACAACGCCGGCCTGGGCGCCACCGCCAGCATGCTCGACTCGAGCGTCGACGATCTCGACCGCATGATCGCGCTGAACGTGACGGCGCTGACCCGCCTGACGCGCGCCATCGTGCCGCGCCTGGTGGCGCGCGGCCAGGGCACCATCATCAATATCTCGTCGATCGCGGCCGTCGCTCCCGAGGTACTCAACGGCACCTACGGCGGCAGCAAGGCCTTCGTGCTGGCGCTCACCCAGTCGCTGCAGCACGAAGTGGGCGGCAAGGGCATCCGGGTCCAGGCCGTGCTGCCGGGCGCCACCGCCACCGAATTCTGGGACCACGCCGGGGTACCGGTCGCGCACCTGCCGCAAGAGATCGTGATGCGCGTCGACGACATGGTCGACGCCGCCCTCGCCGGTCTGGATCAGGGAGAAGTCATCACCATCCCGGCCCTGCCGGACAGCGCCGACTGGGACGCATTTGAAAGCGCCCGCCGCGCGCTGGGGCCGAACCTGTCGCATACCAGGCCGGCGTCGCGCTACAGCGTCTGATCTGGCGCGGTATTGCCGTCCTGCTTGACCGGCGCGCAGTTCGAATTCTCCAGGACGATCTCCTTGTAGATGTCGAGCGGCGGCAGTCCCAGGGCTGGGCGCCGCGCTTCCACTTTCTCGCGGTCGTCCATCGAGTTGAAGTCAACATTGCAGGGCTGCTCGGACGGCGCCATCATCCGGAAAACCGCATTGCTCGAACAATGCTTTCAGCCAAGCCGTATTGGCACGGTCGACGATGCCCATTTGCTGCATCAGTGTCTTCTGGTCTGGATCGTTCATCCGGCTGAAGTCGAGTCGTGCACGCAGGGCCTGGTCGGCGCTGACCCGTGTGGCGAGTTCCTGCGGATAGTCGTCGCAGGCGGCATGGGCCGACGGGTGGGACAGGACGGCGGCAAGCGCGATTCCCAAGGTGGCCGAGAAACGGTGCATCGGTGGTCTGGACGAAGTGGAGGAATGGCCGAGTGTATGCCTGCACAGGCGCCCCGGTCCATTCCTCTTGCATGAATCGCGTTTCAGGGATCGAGCGGATCCCAGGGATCGACGCGCAGCGAGCGCGCCGACGGCGTGAATTCCACCTCGTACGGCGAGTGGCGCGTGCCGATGGCGCCCGGATCGTAGCCGAGTTCCGCCGGATTGCGGGCCGCGAACTCGGGGCTCGAGATGTAGCGGCTCTGGCTGGCGTTGGCGACGATCAGCGTCGGCTTGTCCAGCGGCGCACCCATCGCGTGCAGGCGCCGGGTGGCGTTGCGCAGATTGGTCGTCGTGTGGCGCGCATAGGGCTCGATCACGATGCGCTCGGCGGGAATCCCGAAGCGTTCGACCAGCGTCCTGCGCATCTCCACCGCCTCGACATAAGTCGATCCTTTCGGGTGCACGGCGGCGCCGCTGGTGATGATGAAGGCCACGTCGCCCTGCGCGAAGCGGCGCGCGGCCAGTTGCAGGTGCAGCTTGCTGCGCGCGCTGATCGAGAGCGCCGGATTCTCGGGGCCGACGCCGGGAATGATGATCGCAGAGTACCTGTAGCGCTGCCAGTCGGTCTTCTTCGCCAGCGCGAACGGCGCCCCGTTGTGGGCCTGGTCGAGCGGCTCGAACAGCACCGCGTCGCGCCGATCGTTGGCGTCGATCAGGGCGATGGCCAGCGCGATGCTGGGGTCCAGCCGCACCGCCGGGTCGCGCTTGCCGGCGTCGGCCAGCCAGATGGCGTCCGCGACCGAGGCCTTGAAGCCGGCGCCGTCGGTCTTCTCGATCGGACCGTCGATCATCGGATAGCGCGGTTGCGCGCCGAAGCCGTAGGTCTGCAGCACGGCGTTCAGGCCGCGCAGTTCGCGCGCCACCTGGGCCCTGGCGCCGTCGTCGGCCATGCCCGGCGGCTTGCCGGCCGCCGGCACGGCCGCCGCCACCGCATCCATGTCGGCATCGGTCCAGGTGGCCGCCAGCAGCAGGCATTTGGGCGCCAGCTCGCAGGCGTCGATGCGCTTCCTGCGTTGCTCCAGCACGGCTACCAGGGCGGCCGGCGCGCGCTCGGGCTGGATCGAGGTCACCAGCGGGAACATGCGCCCCGCCATCAGCGACCAGTGGCGGTCGACCGCCTGTGCGGCGTGCAGGGGAAGTGCGGCAGCCAGCGCTGCCGTGAGCATGAGATGTTTGATCATCGTGTTACCAAGCCTTGCTGATGGAGAAGCGCGCACTTCGTCCGAACACCGGACGGCCATAGATCGCCACGCTATTGCCCTGGCCCGCCAGCGCGTCGGTGCGGGTATTGCCCTCGGTGAGACCTTTTTCGTTCGTCAGGTTGTCGCCGGTGAGCTGGAATTGCCAGTCGCCGCGCGTCACGGTCACGCCGGCGCCGATGGTGTGGAACGAAGGCAGCTCGGTCGCGTTGAAGAAGTCGACGTAGCGCTTGCCCATGTAGGCCACGCTGCCGTAGACGTCGACCGCATTGCCGCCAAGGTTGAAGCTGTAGCTCGGACGGATGTTGCCGAACACCTTCGGCTGGCGGATCAGCTGGTTGCCGATGATGCGCGACGGATCTGCGCCGGTGGCGCTGGCGAAGTCGCGGTACTCCGGTTCCTGCACCGTCAGCGAGGCGTTCACCACGAAGCGGTCGGTTACGTGCCAGGCGCCGTCGGCCTCGGCGCCCTGCACCACGGCCTTGCCGTAGAACGGCACGGTCTGGTCGTTGCGGCCGGTGACCGGGTTGAAGGCGACGAACGAGGCGTTGAGCGGGTCGAAGTTGGTGCGGAAGGCGGTCACATACAGGTAGGAGCGGCCGAGGGTGGCCTTGACACCGACCTCGTACTGGTCGGCCTTGGTGGTCAGCACCAGCGGGTCGACCGACGAGGCCACGTTCATCGTCGGCGGCACTTCCAGGTGCGACACGCGCGCGTAGCCGCCCAGGTTCGGGGTGAAATCGTAGTTGGCGCCCAGGGTCCAGTTGGTGGTGCGCGGCTTGTGGACGTGCGACTGGCGCGCGCCGGTGAAGCGGCGCGTGGTGTCGTCGGCCAGGGTCGCGCGGTCGCCCAGGTTGGCCTGCGCGGTGAGCAAGGCGTAGCCGTCGTAGCGGTAACGCTCGGTGCGCACGCCGGCGTCCAGGCGCAGCTGGTCGTTCACGGTCCAGGTGTCGTTCAGGTACAGCGCCCCCATGCGCGCCTCGACGTCGCCCTGGTTCAGGGTCGTGGTGTAGCGCAGCACGCCGTTGTCGGTGACCGAGCCGAGCACCGCGCCGGAGTCCGAATAGGCCACCAGGTCGAGGGTGCGCGGGCGGCCCTTCACTTCGATCAGCATGTCGTTGTAGACCGACTTGCTGGTGGTGCCGTAGGCGCTGGCGTAGAAGCCGGCCTTCACGTCGTGGCTGCCGATGCCGGTCGCGAAGGTGCGCGTCAGGTTGACGTCGGCCTGGTGCGAGTAGAAGGTGGCGCCCAGCGCCCGGTACTGGCCCTGCATCACCAGGCCGGAATCCTGCGCCGGATCGTAGGCTTGCGCGCCCTTGCTGCCGGCGACCGCATAGCCCAGTCGGGCGACCGGGCCGAAGGCAGCCCTGGCCGAGTTCAGGAAACCGTTGGCGAAGGTGGTCGCGTCGGCCGGGTTGGAAGTCGAATAGAAGGCGTCGAACTCGAGCTTGCCGCGGGTGGCGCCGGCCTTGGCCGACAGCTGCCAGGCGCCGAGGTCGCCCTCGTACTGCAGGCCCAGGTTGCCGAATTCGAGGTGGCGGCCGTCGGCCAGGTCGCGCGTCTCGGTCTGCAGGACGCCGGCGCCGTCCAGGTATTTCTGCGGCACGCTGCGCAGGGCGGGCGAATTCATCGTCCCGTCGAAATAATCGATGTAGCGGTCGAGCGAGACGGCCGGATTGCGCGGATCCGAGACCGGGATCGGCAGGTAGAAGGCGTTGTGGTCGTTCAGGTAGTTGGCGCTCAGCTTCCAGGTGCCGCTGTCGGTCACGCGCTTGATGTTGGCGCGGATCTGGCCGCCGCGGTCGTTCGGGAAGCCGTTGTCGCGATGGCCGTCGTCCTCGCGAATGAATCCGCCGACGGCGTAATAGGTCTTGTCGTCGATCTTGCCCGACTGGTAGGCGTCGAGGCGCTTGAGGCCCGTGGTGCCGACCGTGACCCGGGCCTTGCCCATGGTCTTCTCGGAGCCGGTGACGGTAGTGTTGTTGACGATGGCGGCGGCCTGGCTGGCATAGATCGGCGCGGGGCCGCCGCGCACGATTTCGACGTTCCTGGTCATCAGGTCGTAGCGGTTCATGCTGTCGCCGCGGAAGAAGAAGCCGTTGATCTCGGTCATCAGGGGCAGCCCGTCCTGCTGGAACAGGGCATAGCCGTCGTCGGTCGGGATGCCGCGCACGCGGGTCACGTTCTGCACTTCGCCGCCGGTCGCTTCCACCTGGATGCCGGGCATCTTGCCCAGCAGGTCGGCCATGTTCAGCGGCGCCAGCTTCTGGATGTCGCCCTGCGACAGGGAATTGACCGCATACGACACGTCGAAGCGGCGCTGCGGGCGCGCCGAACCGGTGACCACCACCACCTGGGCGCCGGTGGCGGCGTCGGCATCCGGGCTCGCGGCCGGCGCCGGGGGGCCACCACAGCGGAGGGTTCCTGGGCTGCGGCACAGGGGCCGAGTACGGTCAGGGCGCCGAGTGCACAGTGCAGCGCGAGCGTCATTCTTGTCTTGATCATGGAATCGTCCTGTAGGGATAAAGTCAACAGGGCGAGCATAAGGACCGTTTTTGACCGGATTATTTATTACTCGTAAAATAAATAAAATTCACGCGACAAGGCTGGAACGATGAAGGCGGCACGCCTGCACCTGCTCTCGGAAGAAAAACGCCTGCTCTGGCATCTGCGCACGAAAGGAGCGATGCCACGCACGGAACTGGCCCTCTCTCTCCAGGTCAGCAACTCGGCACTGACCAAGCTGTCGCATAACCTGATCAGCCTCGGCCTGATCGAAGAGCGGGAAGCGCTCGAGGCGCCCACGCGCGGCCGGCCGACCATCCCGCTCGGTATTTCGCCGCAGGGTGGTTTCGCAGCCGGCGCGACGGTCCACAAGGGGGTGCTGGAGATCGCCCTGGTCGACTTCTCGGGCGAGATCATCGCGCTGGTCAGCGAGCAGATCGGCACGCCAAGCCCCGTCGAATTCGCCGCCATCGTGCAAGGGCATCTCGACGTACTCGGCGTACGGCACCGTTTGCTGGGCCAGCGCTTCTTCGGCATCGGCGTGGGCTTGCCCGGTTCGCCGCGCTCGCGCACGGGCGATTCGTGGCATACGGTGAAAGAGCTGCCCGGCTGGAACGACGTGCCGCTGGGGCAGATGCTGGGCGAGGCGCTCGGCACGGCGGTCTTGCTGGAGAATGACGCCAACGCGGCGGCCATGGCCGAGTACTACCTGAGCAGCGCCGGGCGCAAGGCATCCACCGTCGTCGTGATCCTGCTTGGCTACGGCATCGGCGCAGGCGTGATCGAGGATGGACGGCTGGTCAAGGGCGGATTCGGCGCGGCCGGCGAAATCGGGATGCTCTATCCCGGCCACCTGCCGCGTCCGAGCACGCTGGACTTGCTGGCGGTGCTGCGCGAAGCCGGCTGCGGCATCGAGTCGGTGGCCCGTTTCGACGAGCTCACTGCAGGTTTCGAGGAGGTCGTCGAGGGCTGGCTCGACCGCGCCGCCAGCCAGCTGGAAGTGCTGGTCAACAGTGCGATCGCCTGGTTCGATCCGGAAGACGTGGTGTTCTCGAGTCCCTTGCCGGCCTCGGTGGTGGAGCGCCTGGCCGAGCGCCTGAATGCGATGCCGCTGTGCTGGTCGCCCGAGCGGCCGGGGCAGATCCGTATCTCGGCGCTGGGCGGCAGCGCCATCGCGCTGGGCGCCGCACTGCTGCCGATCCATGCGGCGACCACGCTGGTAGCGGGCTAGGATTGCGCGCTGACATCAAACTGTCATCCGCGCCGGATATGCTCGCGGGATGCCAGACTTTCGCGCATGCGCCGCCCAGCTGAATGACGACCGCCATGTCGTTGGCTATGCATCGGGCAACTTCGGCAAGGCGATCTTTTTGGGCAGCATCGATGTCACGCTGCTGTTCCTGCTGACCGATGTCATCGGCATGCCCGCACGCGAGGTCAGCCTGCTCATGCTGATCGTTTTCCTGGGCGACCTGGCGTTCGACATCGGCGCCGGGATGCTCGCCGCGCATGCCGACCGGCGCGGCATCGGCTATCCGCGCCTGATTGCCCTATGCGTCCTGCCCTGTGCGTGCGCCTTCGGGGCGCTGTACGCCCTGCCGCTCCTGCAGGTGAAGCACTTCGCTCTCATCGCCATCCTGTTGCTGCTGCTGCGCGCCACCTACGCCCTGATCGACGTGCCGCACAACAGCCTGCTGGCGCGGGTGACGACCGACAGCCACGCGCGCGGGCGCGCTTCCGGCTACCGCACCCTGTTCAGCGCTACCGCCAGCATCGTCGTCGCCACCGTGATCGCGCCGTCGATGAACGTCGCGCAAGGCCAGGCGACGCCGGTGCGCATGGCATGGCTGGGCGTCGGCGCCGGCGTGCTGTTTTGCGCGACCCTGCTGATGGCTGCATGGTCGTCGCGCACGGCCGACCAGGTGCGCGGCCCGGCTCCGCGACCAGCCGCCGCCTTCGGTTGGTGGCCCAAGCCCGACCGGCTGTTCGGCGCCATCGCCGTGGTGGCCATGGTGACCGGTTTCGCGATACCGATGTTCGCCAAGACCTTGCTCTACCTGTGCACGTATGTGCTGGACGATGCCGGTTTCGCCGGCCGGGTGCTCCTGACGCTCGCCCTGAGCGGCATCGCCGGCGCCACCTTGTGGATTGCGCTGGTGCGTCGCCATGACAAGACGACCTTGCTGGCCCTGAGCCATGGCGTGGCCGCCACCGGCATCGTCCTGTTCGCCTGTGCCGGCGAACAGCGCGCCCTGCTGCTCGCATGTGCGGCGCTGGCCGGCATCGGCCTGGCCGGGGTGGGCATGCTGCCCTGGGGGATCCTGGCCGATATCGTCGACTTTTCGGAGTTCCGCTATCGCGAGCGGCGCGAGACCGTGGCGTTCGCGGCGATCCTGGTGCTGCTCAAGGCGGGCGGGGCGGCCGCGCTGGCCACCATCGGGTGGACGCTTGGGCAATTGGGTTACGTGCCGGGTGCCGTCCAGACGCCGGCTGTCATATTGGCACTCAAGGTGCTGGCGTTCGGCGCGCCGGTACTGGGTTCGTTCATCGCGATCCTGGTGCTGCTGCGGCTGGACATCGGCCACACGATGCACGCCCGGGTACGCCGGGTCAACGGCCTGCGCCGCCTGGCGCGTGCAGGCCAGGCGATGCAGGCGGCTCAGCACGGCCGGGCCAGCTGCTTTTCCATGAACACCGACGCGAGGTCTACCCCACAACGGTGCGGATACAACTCTTTGCGCAGCGACACGAAGCCGGCGCGTTCGTAGAACGGGACGGCGTTGAGCGAGGCCGACAGGAACAGGCGGGACAGGCCCCGCTGGCACGCCATCGATTCCAGCTGCTGCAGCAATTGCAAGGCGATGCCGCGGCGCTGCTGGCGCGGCTCGACGAAGGCGGCATTGAGCTCGCCGGTATCCAGGTTCAGCACGGCGTAGCCGACGATGTGCCCGTTTTCCTCCGCCACGACGGCGCCACCGGCCTGGACCAGCAGCGGCAGCGAGGCGGGCGCCGGGGCGGCGCACCAGATGTCGATCACCGCGGCCGGGTAATGGCCGGCGCAACCGGCGCGGACCGCCCGGGTGCGCAATTCCCACAATGTCGACAGGTCGGCCAGGGTGGCCGGGCGGCGCGATGACATGGTGTTTCCTTGAATAAAGGCGATAACTAAATACTACACCGGGCGGAATGGCCATTCCCGCAGAGCAGTCGTGCGCGCGTCGTTTCTCGTTCAGGGATAAGCTTGCCGCATGCATCATCGATTTCTTCACCCGGAGGAAAACAATGAAACGCGCACTCCTGGCCACCGTATTGTCCATCGTGGTCGCCACCGCTTCCGCCCATCACGGGTGGAGCGAATACGATGCCAAGCAACCTCAACAGCTGACCGGCACCATCGAAGAATCCGGTTACCAGCAGCCCCACGGCTTCGTGCGCCTGAAAACGGCCGACAAGACCTGGCTGGTGGTGCTGGCGCCGCCCGGCCGCATGGAGAACCGTGGCCTGGCCAAGGACATGCTGGAGGTAGGCAACAAGGTCACCGTCTACGGCTACCCCAACCGCAGCAAGTCCGCTGAGTTGCGCGCCGAGCGCATCACCGTCGGCGACAAGGTCACGGAGCTGCGCTGAGCGTCATCAAGGATGCGGCCGCCTGGGCCGCCTCGACGCCACTGGCCCAGGCCCTGCGCGACGGCGCCTGGCTGTATCCGGTCGTCGAGATCGTCCACATCGTCGGCTTCACCGTGCTGGTGGGGGCGGCGGCGATGTTCGACCTGCGCCTGCTCGGCTTCGGCCGTACGCTTCCCGTGCAGGGGCTGGCGCGCCACCTGCTGCCATGGTCCTGGTTCGGCCTGCTGCTGATCGTGCCGAGCGGGCTGCTGATGTTCTCGACCCAGCCCGAGCTGCTGGACAATGACGTCTTCCTGCTCAAGCTGGCGCTGATCGTGGCGGCCGGCGTGAATGCCCTCGTCTTCCATGCCGGTCCCTGGCGCGGGGCCGCCGGCTGGCCGGCTGGCGCGCCGGCCTGGGCCAGGCTGCATGCGGCGCTGTCGCTGCTGCTCTGGATCGCCGTGATCGCCTGCGGGCGCCTGCTGGCCTATGTCTGACGCGCGTTCGACGGCGAACCGGCAGCCTTCGTGCTACAGTCTGTTGCCGCTTTTTCAGTCAACCACGATGCTCAAACAGTTCTCTACCTTCGCCGTCGCCTGCACCATCGCCTGCATGAGCGCCGGCGCCGCCCAGGCCGCGCTGCCGGTGTATGGCTTTGTCGTCAAGAACACCTACCCCCACGATCCCGGGGCCTTCACGCAAGGCCTGTTCTACCGCGACGGCCATCTGTACGAAAGCACCGGCCAGTATGGCCGCTCGACGATCCGCAAGGTGGAGCTCAAGACCGGCAAGGTGGTGCAGAAGGCCGACTTGCCGAAGGAGGTGTTTGGCGAAGGTTCGACCGCGGTGGGCAACAGCCTGGTCGGCCTGACCTGGACCTCGCAGGTCGGCTATGTGTTCGACCTCAAGACTTTCAAGCTCAAGCAGAGCTTCGAGTACGAGGGCGAGGGTTGGGGCCTGGCCAGCGATGCGAAGCAGCTGTACATGAGCGACGGCAGTTCCTTCATCCGCATCCTCGATCCGAAGACGATGAAGGAGCTGAGCCGGGTGCAGGTGACGGCCGAGGGCCGCCCGGTCGACCGCCTGAACGAACTGGAAATGGTCGACGGCGAGCTGTATTCGAACATCTGGGGCAGCGAACTGATCGCCCGCATCGATCCCGACAGCGGCAAGGTGCTCGGGGTGATCGACCTGACCGGGCTGCTGCCGCCAGACCAGCGGGGCACGAAGGAAGTCGACGCCGTCCTCAACGGCATCGCCTGGGACAGCAAGGGCAAGCGCCTGTTCGTCACCGGCAAGCTGTGGCCCAAGCTGTTCGAGATCGAGCTGGTGCCCAAACTTCGACGTTGATCTAGGTGCGGTCGGTGACGTCGATCACCACCTTGCCGAAGTGCGCGCCGGACGCCATGTGGCGATACGCTTCCCGGGCCTGGCCGAACGGAAACACGCGGTCGATCACCGGCTTGACGCCGCTCACGTCCACGAAGCGCATCACGTCCTCCAGCATGGCGCGGCTGCCGACATAGATGCCCACCAGGCGCTTGGCGCTGGCCAGCAGCGAGGCCGGATTGACTTCGCCGCCGAAGCCGCTGACGCCGCCGATGACGGCGACGGTCCCGCCCATCGCGGCGCTCGATACCGATTTGTTCACCGTCCCCTTGCCGCCCACTTCCAGCACCACCTGGGCGCCGACGCCGTGCGTAAGGTGCAGCACCTCGTCGTGCCACTCGGGAATCGCCTGGTAATTGATCGTGTGGTGGGCGCCCAGCGCGCGCGCCCGCGCCAGCTTGTCGTCGCTGGACGACGTGACGATGGTGCGCAGGCCCGCCGCGCGCGCCAGTTGCAGGCCGAGGATCGAGACGCCCCCGGTGCCCAGCAGCAGCACGGTATCGCCCGGCTTGACGTGGTTGCTGGAGACGAAGATTGCGTTCCAGGCGGTGACCGCGGCGCACGGCATGGTGGATGCTTCGATGAAGGACAGGCCGGCCGGGATAATGGCCAGCGCGTCCTCGTGCAGGATGACTTCTTCGGCCAGCATGCCGTCGATGTCGCCGCCCAGGCCGTGACGCACCTTGTCCGGCGTCGGTCCGCCTTCCAGCCAGTGCGGGAAGAAGGAACCGGCCACGCGGTCGCCCACCTGCACCCGCGTCACGCCGGGACCGACCGCCAGCACCTCGCCGGCGCCGTCCGAGCACGGGATGATGGGATCCTCGACCGAGACCAGGTAGTTGCCGCCGGCGACCATCAGGTCGCGGTAGTTGAGCGAGACGGCGTGCACGCGGATGCGTACTTCGCCCAGGCCGAGGTCGCGCTCGGGGTAGTCGATGCACTGGAGGCCGTCGATGTTTGCGCCGTGCAGAATTTGGTAAGCCCGCATGGGTCTTCCTTTCAAGTAAAAATGAATGTGGCGGCAAGCGCTACATCGGCTTTGCCACCATCAGCCAGAAAATCACGATGAACGCCGCGAACGCCGGCACCCCCAGGGTCACCCAGATCCTGAAATAACGCCAGTACAGCACCGGCAATGCAGTATCGGTACGCGCCGCCTCCGCCGCCATGTCGCGCATGCGGATCTGCAGCCACACCACCGGCAGCCAGCAGGCGCCGGCGATCACGTACAGGACGATCGACCACATGATCCACTTGCTGTGCAGCGGATAGCCGGCCAGGTGGATCATGTAGAAGCCCGTCAGCGGCTGCAGGATGGCGGTGGTGGCCGTGAACAGCCAGTCGGCGACGACGACGTATTTCGCCACCACCGCGATCGCGCGCACGTCGCGGCTGACGTTGGCGAACAGCATGTACCAGGCCGATCCGATTCCGGTGCCGAACAGCAGCGTCGACGAGACGATGTGCAGCCACTTCAGCACCACGTAATCCATCATTTTTCCTCGAGTTGGTAGAGTAGCCAGATCGCGGCCAGCATCGGCAGGTTCTTGGTCAGCGGCCCGTAGGGGTGCAGCAGGAATTCAGGCAGCTTGACCGCGATCACGACCGTATAAAAGCCGATCAGGCCCAGTTGCGCCAGCCACAGCCAGCGCCGCCGCGCCAGCAACAGGATGCCCAGTCCCAGCAGCAGGTCGAAGGTGGCGGCGCCATACAGCATCCATGGTTGCAGGTCGGGAGGAATGCCGGTGCGCGCCAGCAGCGCGTAGCTGGCCTCGACCGGGTACAGGCCAAACGACACGATCGCGGTCAGGATCCAGACCGCCGCGATGCTGTAGCGGAGCATCGGCAGCAGCCAGCCGAGCTTGGCGCGCGCGCGTTCGCCGTCCGGGTCGCCGATGAACTCGTTCGGTGAGCGCGGCAGATGGCCGAGCAGCATCGCCGTCTGCATCACGTCGGCCGTGTTGTCGCGGTCCAGCATGCGCAGCGCGTCGCGGCTGATCAATGTGCCGGGCAGGATGGCGGCCGTCAGCCGCGCCACCGGTCCCGGCAGGGTCAACACGCGCTGGCGCCCCATGCCCATGGTTGTTCTCAGCAGGCCGAGATAGTCGGTGAACGGCATCGCCTGCGGCCCCACCAGCGGCACCCGCATCGAGGTGCCGGCCCCCGGCATCATCGGCAGGCGGTGTTTGAGCAGGCCGACGATGGCCAGCACCAGGTCGTCCACATGAATCGGCTGCACCAGCTGCGGCTTGCTGCCGAAGCGCAGGGTGAACGGCATGCTGGCCAGGGTGCGGAAGGTGCGCGCGCTGGCGCCATCGCGGCCGTACACGAGCGAGGGCTGGACGATGTAGGAGCGCAGCGGCAAGCCGGCCAGGTAGTCGTCGGCATCGCGCTTGGACAGGTGGTAGGGCGATTGGGCATCGCGGTCGGCGCCCAGCGCCGACAGTTGGATCACCATCTGCACGTCGTGCGATTCGGCGCAGGCGGCGAACAGCGCGCGCGGCGTGTCGCGGTGCAGGCGGGCGAAATTCTGGCGTCCGCTTTCGCGGAAGATGCCGACCGTGTTGATCACGGCGTCGACGTGCGACAGGCGCGCCGACCAGGCCGATTTATCGGTATTGTTGGCAAAATCGGCGTGGATATAGCTCAGGCGCGGGTCATCGCTTTTCGGAAGCTTCGCTTCCGGTGCTCTCAGCGCGCACACGACGTGGTGGCCTTCGGTGAGCAACGCCTGCAGCAGATGTTGCCCGATGAAACCGCTTGCCCCCGTCAGCAAAATCCGCATCCGTTGTTCCCTTCACATCGAGTAAAAGAGGATTGTATGGAAAATACGGCATTACAGCGCGCACTCATCTCTGGTGCGACCTCGAGCGTGCTCTCCACGGTGGCGATGGCGTTGGTCGGCAAGATCCAGTCCGGCAGTGCTTTCGCACCGACCAATGCCGTCAGCCACTATGTTCATGGTAATAAAGCAGGCTACCGCGACCGCTTCTCGCTGCGCTACACGGTGCCGGGCTACCTGATCCACCATGCCAGCGCGACCTTCTGGTCCTTCGTGTTCGAACGCGCCCTGGGTGGCGTAATGGACGGCAAGAATCCGATGGCCATCGCCGCCTCCTCGGCGGCAACGTCGGCATTCGCCGCCTTTACCGACTACAAGCTGACGCCCAGGTCGCTGCAGCCGGGATATGAAAAGCGCATGTCGCGCAATGCGCTGGGCGTGGTGTATGTGGGGTTCGCGATCGGCCTGGCGATCGGTGCGATCCTGACGCGCAAGGATCAGCCGTCGCGCTAGCGTCGGCGGAGACGCCGACGCCATGCAGGAAGGTCAGTGCGCGGCCGCCTTCTTGCCGCGCATGCGCTGCACCAGCGTCACGACCGCCAGCACCACCGCGCCTACCAGCACGCCGACCAGGGCGTCGACCACGATTGGCGCCAGCACGGCCAGCACCGGGCCCACCGCCGGGATGTCGGTGAGCGAGGCGGCGATGCTTTGCGAGAAGTGGTGAACGGCTTCGATCGCGTGCGCGATGATGCCGCCGCCGACCATGAACATGGCGGCAGTGCCGACCACCGACAGCACCTTCATCAGGCGCGGCGCGGCCGCCAGCAAGCCCTTGCCCAGGCCGCGCGCGGCGCCGTTCTGGCTCCGGCTCAGGTAAAGACCCGCGTCGTCCATCTTGACGATGGCCGCCACCAGGCCGTAGACGCCGATCGTCATCGCCACCGCGATCGTCACCAGCACCGCCACCTGCTGGCCGAGGGCGGCGCCGGCCACCGTGCCCAGCGAGATCACGATGATCTCGGCCGACAGGATGAAGTCGGTGCGCACCGCTCCCTTGATCTTGTCCTTCTCCATCTGGACGATATCGACCCGCGGATCGGCGATCGCCGCCTTGTGCTGGGCCTTGTGCTGCTCTTCTTCCTGCGCGCCGTGCAGGTATTTGTGGGCCAGCTTCTCGAAGCCCTCGTAGCACAGGAAGGCCCCGCCGATCATCAGGAGCGGCGTGATCAGCCAGGGCAGGAAGACCGAGATCGCCAGCGCCGCGGGCACCAGGATCGCCTTGTTGAGCATCGATCCCTTGGCCACCGCCCACACCACCGGCAGTTCGCGGTCGGCCTTCACGCCGGTGACCTGCTGCGCATTGAGCGCCAGGTCGTCGCCCAGCACCCCCGCCGTCTTCTTGGCCGCGATCTTGCTCATCGCGGCCACGTCGTCGAGGATGGTGGCGATATCGTCCAACAGGGTGAATAGACTGGCTCCGGCCATGGGTGATGCTCCTTCATTGTAAGTTGACATGATATTAACCGAGGCGCGGTTCCGCGGCTACACGGTTCGCCGCGCCGTTCGGCGTCGCTTTTTGCAGTTCATGCCTGAAAATCTGCATCTCGTCGCTTTTGCCGGGCGACTTCCGGTCTGCGTACGTATAGTGCAGCGTGAAGGTTGCGGTACTGCAGCCTCGTCCCCCCAAAACGAAGGAGATCATTCCATGAACACCGATTCGCTCCAGTCTGCCGCTCCCGCCGCCGCTCCGGTCCGCCGCGCCCGCCCGCCGAAGCGCAAGACCCGCATCACGATCTATCTCGACGACGAGGTACTGAAGGAATTCCGCAACCTGTCCGAGCGTTGCGGCACCGGTTACCAGACCCTGATCAACGCCGCGCTGCGCAACCGTTTGAACGGGCCGGTCATCGAATCTGGCGTCGCATAAGGCTTCCTTTCAGATTTCCCGCCGGGAGCGGCATTACACATAGCAATATTTATGCTAATCTTCCCGCTCTTTTAACCCCGGAGGGATTTATGAAAAAAGGCGAACTGATCGCAGAATTCGCGAAGCGCACCGAGATGTCGGGCGCTGCCGCTGGCGACGCCGTGAACACCATCATCGAGATCATCACCGAGCGCCTGAAAAAGGGCGACACGGTGGGCATCACCGGCTTCGGCACCTTCTCGGTGACCAAGCGCGCCGCACGCAAGGGCCGCAACCCTGCCACCGGCGAAGTGATCAAGATCGCGGCATCGAAGAGCCCGCGTTTCTCGGCTGGCGCGACCCTGAAGGCAGCGGTCAACCCGACCAAGAAGAAGTAATCAGTACCCGGCCTCGCGTCGCGGCCCGTTGACGGGTCGCGCGCGCTGGCTGAATGTGCCGTTTTTTGCCTCCCCGGCAGCAAGTCTTCCCCCTCTCCTCCGCAGCACCATTCATTTTTTCACCGCCATGAGCTTCGCTACCTGGATCGCCTTCGTCATCGCCGGTTCGCTGATCGCCATTTCGCCCGGCTCCGGCGCGGTCCT
Organism: Massilia oculi; assembly: GCF_003143515.1. Taxonomy (NCBI): domain Bacteria; kingdom Pseudomonadati; phylum Pseudomonadota; class Betaproteobacteria; order Burkholderiales; family Oxalobacteraceae; genus Massilia; species Massilia oculi. The sequence continues at coordinate 3,039,061 of NZ_CP029343.1, forward strand.
GTCGATGTCGCATGGCCTGGCCTACGGCCTCAGGAAGGCCAGCGCGACCGTCCTCGGCCTGCAGCTGGGCCTGATCCTGGTGCTGGTCATCGCCGGCGCCGGCGTCGGTTCGCTGCTGCTGGCATCCTCGGTCGCCTTCACGGCGGTCAAGGTGATCGGCGCGCTGTACCTGATCTACCTCGGCGTGACCCAGTGGCGCGCCACCCCGGCGCCCGGCCCGACGGCGTCGACCGCCGGCCTGGAAGCGCATCCGTCGTTCGGCAGGCGCGTGCTGACCGGTTTTCTCACCAATACCACGAACCCGAAGGGCATCATCTTCATGGTCGCCGTGCTGCCGCAGTTCATTTCCAAGGATGCGCCGCTGCTCACCCAGCTGGCGATCCTGGGCGTGACCATGGTGGCGATCGATTCGATCGTGATGCACGGCTACGCCGCCCTGGCCGCCTCGATGCAGCGCTTCATGCGCGATCCGCGCCATATGCGCCTGCAGAACCGCGTGTTCGGCGCGGTGCTGGTGCTGATCGGCTCGATGCTATTCTTCGTCAAGCGCCAGCCGGCCTGATCCATCGTATTTCTGCTGGGCCGGCAGATGCAACTTTATGTAACCCGCGTTGTCCACGCGGGAGCTCGAGCGTTGTAATGAGATTGAGCCACCCCGTCCGCGTTCCATCCTGGAGCATGTCATGACCCATCGCCTCATCCCTACCGCCGCCGTGTTCGCCCTGGCCGCGATTTCCACCTGCGCGCCCGCGCAGACCGTGCTGCAGACCGACCCGCCGGGGCAGATTGAGGCGACTGGCAACGGCGTCATGGAGACCGAGCCGCCGGGCCGGGTGGGCCGCGTGTCCCTCGTCCAGGGCCAGGTCGAGATCGGCGGAGACGTTGGCGCCGAGAGCAGCGCCGCCGTGGTCAACTGGCCGGTCACCACGCGCAACCTCGTCACGACCTCGCCCGGCGCCCGCACCGAGATCCGCATCGGCTCCACCTCGATCCGCCTGGATGGCGACAGCTCGCTCGAGTTCACCGAACTGGACGATGACCGCCTGCGCCTGCGCCTGCACTTCGGCAGCGCCAGCATCCGCGTCATGAACAGCGAGGTGGTGCCCGAGTTCGAGTTGCGCACGGCCCAGGCGACCGTGCGCCTGACCCAGCCGGGCCGCCTGCGTGTGGATGCCGACCGCGTGCCCGACACCAGCCTGGTGAGCGTGCTCGATGGCGAGGCCCAGGTCGACGGCGCCGGCGCCAGCCTCACCGTCCGCACCGGCCGCGCCGCCGAAGTGCGCGACGAGGACGTGCGTACGCAGCAGGCGCGGCGCGACGGATTCGACGACTGGGCCCTGACGCGCGACCAGACCCTGGTGGCCGAGCAGTCGTCGCGCCACATCGGCACCGAGATGACCGGCTACGAAGAGCTCGACCGCTACGGCAGCTGGAGCACCCACTCCGACTACGGCAGCCTGTGGACGCCGACCGTGGTGGCATCCGACTGGACGCCCTACCGCGACGGCCAGTGGAGCTATATCGCGCCCTGGGGCTGGACCTGGGTCGACAACGCGCCATGGGGCTATGCGCCCTTCCACTACGGCCGCTGGGTGCAGGTGCACAACCGCTGGGCCTGGGCCCCGGGCCGCCTCGAACGGCGGCCGGTATGGTCGCCGGCGCTGGTCGGCTGGGTCGGCGGCGGCAACTGGAGCGTCGGCTTCGCCTCGCACAACCTGCACGCGCATGGCTGGTATCCGCTCAGCCCCTACGACCGCTACGTGCCCGGCTATCGCCTGTCCAGCGAGCGCCTGCGGCGCCTGAACGACTGGCGCCACGCCACCCGCCGCGCGGCCCAGCAGCGGCCGGGGCACCTCGGACTGACCGTGGTGCCGCGCGAGCACTTCGGCGGCCGTGGGCCGGTGGTCGTGCCGCGCGCGCCGCGCCCCGACCGCCCGAACTTCGCGCTGCCGCGCGGACAGGGCAGCGCCCCGCCGCCGCCGCTGGTGGCGCGCGCCGACTGGAACCGCGGGAACGACGCGCGGCGCGAGCTGCTCGAGCGGCGCGAGGTACGCCAGCGCCTCGAGACCGGCCAGGTGACGCGCGACGGCTTCGTGCAGGATCGCCGCCTCGAGCCGGACCCGATGGCGCGCCAGCGCGAGAGCAACGAGCGCCTGTCGCGCGAGCGCATGCAGCAGCAAGAGCGCGTCGTGCGCCAGCAGGAAGAGCGCGACCGCATGCAGCGCGACCTGGACAACCGCATGCAGGCCGACCGCCTGGGTTTCGGGCGCCATGCCGAGCGCGAACGCGAGCAGCGCGAACGCATGCGCGAGCGCGCCGAACGCAGCCAGCAATTGCAGCAGCAGCGGCCGCCGGCCATGGCCACCAATCCGGCGCCGTCATTCTCGCGCCCCGAGCCGCGCCCGATGCCGCGGCCCGACGTGCGTCCGCCGCCGCAAATGGAGACCGCCCCGCCGCCGCGGCCCGCTCCGCCGCCGCAGATGGTCGCCCCGCCCGCGCCGCGCCCGCAATCTTCGACGCCCGCGTTCACGCCGCGCGGCGGCGGCGAGCAGCGCGCCCATACCAATGCGCGCGGCCAGCAGATACAGGAACGCTGAGGAAAACGCTGGCATTGGCTACAATGCGCATTTACACAGGATTAGTCATGGACCCGAAAGAATCCCTCATCGAATACCCGAGCGAATTCCCGATCAAGGTGATGGGCGCGACCCATATCGATTTCGCTCCCACCATTCTCGCGCTGGTGACCCAGCTGGATCCGACTTTCCATGAAGGCAAGCTGGAGTCCCGTCCTTCGGCCAAGGGCAACTATACCGGCCTGACCGTCACCGTCACCGCCACCAGCCGCGAGATGCTGGACGAGGTGTATCGCACCCTGTCGACCCACCCGATGGTCAAGATGGTCCTGTAAGGACGCATTGCCATATCGATAAGCGGCGGGCCGGACTGCCTGTTCGGCAGGCACGTCCCACCGCGCTGGCTTATAATGACGGGGCTGTCCATACTATGGCTTGACGCCTCGTTCCCGATTCCATGTCCTCGATTCGCTCAGCAACGCCGCTCGTCCGTGAACTCGGGCGGGCCGACTACGAACCCACCTTCGCCGCCATGCGCGCCTTCACCGACGCGCGCACGCCGGAGACCCGGGACGAATTGTGGATCGTCGAGCACCCGCCCGTGTTCACGCTGGGCCTGGGCGCCGATCCGGGCCACGTGCTGGCGCCGCAGGGCGTGCCGGTGGTCCAGACCGACCGCGGCGGCGAGGTCACTTACCATGGCCCGGGCCAGGTCGTGATCTACCTGTTGATGGACTTGCGCCGCAACAAGCCGGGCGGCAAGCTGTACGCGCGCCAATTTGTGGAAAAAATCGAACAGGCGGTGATCGATGTATTAGGGGCGTATAATCTGGCCGGTGAGCGCATCGCCGGCGCGCCCGGCATCTATATCGCCGAGGGTCCGCGCAAGGGCGCCAAGATCGCCGCGCTGGGCCTCAAGGTGCGCGGCAACGGCTGCACGTATCACGGCGTATCGCTGAACGTGGGCATGGACCTGGCTCCGTTCACCTGGATCAACCCGTGCGGCTATTCCGGGCTGGCCACGGTCGACATGCGCACCATGGGCGTCGAGGCGCCGCTGGCGGACGTCCAGCAGGCGCTGGCCCAGGCCCTGATCCTGCATCTCGGACAGCAGGTCGACCCGCAGATCGAACGCAGCCAAGTCCGAACCGAACAAACCAACTGACGCCCTTCTGGGGCAACGAGCCAAATGACTTCCGAAATCGACACCGGCATCGCCTCCGCATCCGCCTACAACGCCAGCGAAAAGCAGAAAGGCGCCAGCAAGACGTCGCGCATCCCGATCAAGATCGTGCCGATCGCGGACGTCGAGCGCCTGAAAAAGCCGGATTGGATCCGCGTCAAGGCTGCCACCGCCTCGTCGCGCTTCTACGAGATCAAGGACATCCTGCGCGCCAACAATCTGGTGACGGTGTGCGAGGAAGCCAGCTGCCCGAACATCGGCGAATGCTTCGGCAAGGGCACCGCGACCTTCATGATCATGGGCGACAAGTGCACCCGCCGCTGCCCGTTCTGCGACGTCGGCCACGGCCGCCCGGATCCGCTGGACGTCAATGAACCCGGCAACCTGGCCAAGACCATCGCCGACCTGCGCCTGTCCTACGTCGTGATCACCTCGGTCGACCGCGACGACCTGCGCGACGGCGGCGCCGGCCACTTCGTCGAGTGCATCCAGAAGACCCGCGCGCTGTCGCCGAACACCAAGATCGAAGTGCTGGTGCCCGATTTCCGCGGCCGCCTCGAAAAAGCGCTGAACATCTTCGCCGACGGCCTGCCTGACGTGATGAACCACAACCTGGAAACCGTGCCGCGCCTGTACAAGGAAGCGCGTCCGGGCGCCGATTACACGCACTCGCTGGTGCTGCTGCGCGACTTCAAGAAGATGTACCCGAACGCCGTCACCAAGTCGGGCCTGATGGTCGGCCTGGGCGAGACCGACGAAGAGATCCTGGAAGTCATGCGCGACATGCGCGAGCACGACATCGACATGCTCACCATCGGCCAGTACCTGGCGCCGACCAATTCGCACCTGCCGGTGCGCCGCTACGTGCACCCGGACACCTTCAAGATGTTCGAAGAAAAGGCCTATGAAATGGGCTTCGTGCACGCCGCCGTGGGCGCGATGGTGCGTTCGTCGTACCACGCCGACCAGCAGGCGCATAACGCGGGCGTCGCCGCCTAAGCCACCCCGGCCACCCTGGCCACCCTGGCTGCCCAGGCTGCCCAGGCTGCCCAGGCTGCCCAGGCTGCCCAGGCAGCCGTCCTGCCCAGCCGGCGACAGCGCGGCGGCCGAGCCGGCCGAAGCCACGATGCGTCCGTCCTGGACGTACAGCGCGTCGCTCCAGCCAGGGATGACGACGCTCAAGCCGCCCATGGCGCGCAGCGGGCCGGCTGCGACGGCGCACACCGCATGCGTGTACCAGGGCACGCCGAGCTCCGCCCGCTCGAGGGCGGACAGCCCGACTCCATCCTGTTCGACGTGCGCGGCCCTGGCCCGTACGCGGCCGGCCACGTGCCCGCGGCCCTGAACATGCCGCATGCGAAGCTGGTCGAGGCCAGGCTGCGCGACTATCCGATGGATACCCTGGTTGTCGTCCACTGCGCCGGGCCGCACTGCACCGGAGCGCACCGTGGCGCCGAGCGCCTGGCCCGGCTGGGGCGGCCGGTCGAGCTGACGATCGGCAGCGTCACGGGCTGACTGGATGAAGGATTCGCGCTGGCATCTGGTGCTGCAACTGGTTACGGATCAGGGACGCATACAGGCCGTCCGGCTGGCGCATCAATTCCGCATGCGAGCCCTGCTGGCGCACCACGCCGCCATCCATGACCACGATCCGGTCGGCCTTGGCGATCGTCGACAGGCGATGCGCGATGATGATCGTGGTGCGTCCCTGCATCAGGGTGTCGAGCGCGCTTTGCACCAGGCGTTCGCTGGCGGCGTCGAGCGCGCTGGTGGCTTCGTCCAGGATCAGGATGCCGGGGTCGCGCAGCAGCGCGCGCGCGATCGCGATGCGCTGTTTCTGTCCGCCCGACAGCTGCACCCCGCGTTCGCCCACCACGGTGTCGTAGCCCTGCGGGAATGCGGCGATGAAATCGTGGGCATGCGCCAGGCGCGCCGCGGCGACCAGTTCCTCGCGTGTCACCTCGCGTCCCGGCAGGGCGAAGGCGATGTTCTCGGCGATGGAGCCGGAAAACAGCGATGGCTCCTGCTCCACGATGGCGATGTGGCGCCGCACCGCGGCCAGGCCGATCTCGGCGGCGTCGACGCCGTCGAACAGGACCTGGCCGGCATCAAGCCGGTAGTGGCCGAGGATCAGGTTGGCGATGGTCGACTTGCCGGCGCCCGAGGGGCCGACCAGGGCGATTTTTTCGCCGGGCGCGATCTCCAGGTCGATGCCGTCCAGCGCCGTCATGCCGGGCCGCTCCGGATACGAGAAACGCACGCCGCGCAGCGCGATGGCGCCGTCGAGGCGGCTCCCGGTGTCGGTGGGCAGCGGCGGCTCGCCGTCGCGCAGCAGGGCGAAGATCCGGTCGGTGGCGCCCAGGGTGCGCATCCAGGAATTCCAGAACTCGGCCACCGAGCTCGCGGCATCGGTCGCCATGCTGGCATAGATGATGAAGGCGGTCAGCTCGCCGACCGAGAGGGCGCCCTGGGCGATCAGGTGCACGCCCAGGCACACCGTGAGCAACAGGGCCAGCAGGGTCAGGATCGACTGCAGGCCCTGGAACATGGCCATCCGGCCGGCATTGACTGTCGATACCGCGCAGATGCGGTCGGCCGCCCCGGCATACTTCGCGACAGCGCCAAGCTGCTGGTTGAACGCATGGATCAGGCGCACGTTGCTGAAGTATTCCTGGGCGGTCTTGCCGCCGTCGGCCATGCTGGCCTGCACCTCGCGCGAACGTTCGCGGTAGCTGGCGCCGGAGTGCTTGCCCAGCGCCAGGCTGGCCGGGATGAACAGGGCCAGTGGCAGGCTCAGGATCGGCGACAGATACAGCAGCATGGCCAGCCCGCCGAGGAACACGGTCAGCGAGCGCAGCATGTGGGCCGAACCCGCCGTCAGGCTCTCGTGCAGCGCCAGCACGTCGGCGCCCAGGCGGCTGGTCAGTTCGCCGACGTGATGACGGTCGTGGAAGGCGATCGGCTGGTGGATGATGGTGGCGAACAGGCGGCGCCGTACGCCGGCCACGATCCGGTAGCCGGCCGTGTGCATCAGGTAGAAGCGCGCCATCGAGGCTACCGCATACAGCACCACCAGCGCCAGCATCGCCAGCGCCAGGTACGAGGGAATGCCGTTCCTGAAACGGTCGAGGTTGTCGATGGCGTAGGCAATCGCCTTCGGAATCGCCAGCTCCAGGCCGACCGCCGCGACCATGCACGCCAGGCCGGCGGCGACGCGCCAGCGCACCGCGTGCACCAGGCGCAGGCGTTCGAGATGGGACTCCCACGTGGTCTTGCCGTCGGGCGCGCGGCTCATGCCGCGTTCTCCATACCGTCGGCGCCGGTGAGCTGCCGTTCCAGCGCGCGCCAGTCGGCATCGCCGATCAGTCCCGCCGCTTCGATCGTGCCTTGCGGGTCGACGAACAGATAGGCTGGCGAGGCCCGCAGTGGGTTGAGCAGCCGGTAATCGGCGCGCCCGAGGCGCAGGGTGTGCGATGCCAGTGCGGTGCCGCGCAGCAGGGATGCCAGGCGCCAGCGCGGCTCTTCGCTGACGATCGACATCGCCAGGCCGGCATCGCCGGCAAGCTCCACCAGCGACGCCAGGTGCGGAACCTTGGCGCGGCATTTCGGACATTGGCTGGACAGGAAGAGCAGCGCGCGCGCAGGGCCGGCCGCGCCGAGCGCCACCCGGCCGCCTCCGTCAAGCACCGTGGCGCGTATCGCGGGCAGCGTGTGGCCCGGCTGCAGCGTGACTGGCGGCGTCAAGGCGCGCAGCGCGCTGCGCCGCGCGGCCAGCGTCAGCTTGAGGTTGAGGGCGACCGCGAAGGCCAGCGCCGCCAGTACCAGTTGCAGCAGGTCGGCATCCATCAATGCTCCACGAGCAGATGGGCGACGTCGTGGAAGTCGATTGCCAGCACCGCCAGGATGGCGCCCAGGCCCGCGGCCAGGGCGCTGGATGCGGGTGGCACCCCGGCGCCGGCGGGCAGGGTCAGGAACAGGGCGATCGCGGTCACGATCAGGAGATTGCGCACCAGGTCGTATCCGGAAAGGTTGCGCTCGGCCTCGCCGAAGCAGCCGCAGCGCAAGGCGCCGTCGCGTTTCATGCGCCAGGCCAGCAGGATGGTGAATGCCGCGAACAGGGGAAGGGCGGCGGCCATGCCGAACCGGGCAAAGGGACCCAGCACCAGCGCCGCGAGCAGCAATTCGATGCCGACGATGGCAGGCGCCAGCAGAGCGCCTTGGCGCGGGGCGACCCCGAACGACGTCGCCAGGTTGTCGCGAAAGCGCGTGAAGGTGCGCAGCTTGCCGATGCAGGCGGCCAGCAGCACGAAGCCGATGAACCAGCGCAGGATGTCGGCGCCGAAGGCCGCGCTCATGCAGCGCGCTCCTCACGCCACAGCGGCGCCAGGCCGCCGGGACGGCGCCGGCGCACCCGCAGCGCGGCGCGTGTGGCGAGCACGGCGTCATTGAATTCATCATCGTCGCTGTCGCGAACGCCGCCCCCAACCGTGGCCTGCAGCAGCTTCGACAGCGGCCATGCCAGCCGCTCGAGCGCCTGGTCGCGTCGCACGCGCAGGCCGAGCCGCGCCAGCTCGTCCGGGCCGATTGCGTAATTGTGCGAATGGTAGGCCGACATCAGGTGCCGCACGATGGCCTGTCGCGCACCCGCCTCGAGGTCGGGACGCTGGAAGGCCAGCAATTCCTCTCCGATCGCGGCCAGCTCGCGCGTGGTGCGGTAGAAGGCGGTGAGCGAGGGCGGGAAGATGCTGTTGCACAGCAGGGCCAGGGATTCGGCGCGCGCGCTGTCACCCTCGATGCCGAACCAATCCTGCGCCATGTCGCCGAACCGCTCTATGTCCAGGCCGGAAAAGCTGCCGCCGCCGGCGCCGTCGAGCTGCGGATCGATCGGCGAGAACAGCGCCAGCTCGCCGGCCATGATTTCGTCGCCGCACAGGGTCAAGAGCGTGGCGGCCGATTCGCAATGGAAGGGCACGATGAAGGACAGCTGGTCGGCGCTGCGGCGCAGGAGCAGGGCGATGCGGCGCGCCGCATTGACCACGCCGCCGCGGCCATGCAGCACCACGTCCAGGCGCGGCGCGCGGCCGATTTCCTCGCAGGCGTCGTACAGTGCAGGCAGCAGCTCGATGTCGAGGTGGGACGCGGCCATCACCAGCACCTTGCTGTCGCGCTCGCGTTCGATGCGTGCGATATGCTCGCCCAAGTGGGCATGCGTCAGTTGCGGCATGCGGCTTCCTCGCATAGCAGGTCGGCGATCGCCTCGAGAATCGGCAGTGCCGGCACCAGCTCCTGCACGTAGAGGAACTGGCCAGCCGGGTTATTTTCGAGGAAAACGGTGTCGCCGCCGGGTGTCACGATCAGGTCGATGGCGCCATAGCTCAGCTCATAGCTGCGCACGAAGTCGATGCAGCGGCGGGCCACTTCAGGCGGCAGCGTGCAGGCCGTATAGCCGACAGGGGCCGACATGTCGCGCGAATCGATCATCGTGCGCGGGTCGTCCTGGGATGCGATCCGCGCGGCGAACACGCGTTCGCCCACCACGGTGACGCGCAGCTCGTAGTCCTTCGCGATGTATTCCTGGAAGTGACAGGGCAGTTCGGCGACCGCGTCCAGGTCGTCCAGCATGGCGTCATCGACCAGGGTGGTTCCCAATCCGCCGACGACGCGCTCGTGCGCCTCCATCTCGTCGCTCGCCAGCCTGGGCGTGGACAGGGACTTGAAAACGATCGGTCCCGGAATGCGGTCTCTGAACCGGCGTACTTCTTCGGGGCTGTTGGTAACGATCGAGGATGGCACCCGGAAGCCCATGCGGGCCGCACGCTTGAGTTGTTCGCCCTTCCACTGGGCGCCGCGCAATGCGCGCGGGTGGCTCATCCAGAAGCAGTCGAGGCTGTACAGGACGCCGAACAGCGCCTGCTCGGTCTCGTGCCGGGCATACGCGCGTTCCTGTGCGCCCAGGTCGTCGCTGCGATAGGCATAGTCGGCCGGCTTGCGGACCCATACCGCGCCAACCTGGTCCAGATCGATCCAGTCACCGCCCGGCAACGGGCGCAAGCGGTTGACGCAGTCGGTGCCGGTCAACGACTGGCACAGCTCGTAATCGCGTGGGAAGGCGTCGAGATCGAGCCGTATCGGCGCCGGACCGCGCTGGCGCAATAGCGGTACGATCGCATCGGCATGCAGGTCGCGGCTATGGGTGACGATCAGAACCCGTTTCATCGTAACCGATGTCGAGAGAGTGAAAAGAAAAAGGCCTTGCAGTTGCAAGGCCCTTGGGCTAGCCGGCGATCAGCAATACACGCCGTTGTCGACGCCGCGGTTCTGCGACCACCGCACGTTGAACTCCCCGGTCGGGTCGGTGCAGCCAGCGACGGACACGCCGTCGCGGACTTGCCATTGGGCAGCCGGCTTGGCCTCTTTCTCTTTTTTCTCGGCGAGCTTGAACGCGAACAGCTTGGTTTCTTTCTGGATCTGCATTACTGAATCCTCCGAAATAACAGCATTGAACCGCGATATGCCATCGACTGATGGCCACAAAATAGTAGGTTTCGCATTGAACCGCGTCAATGCGACGCGAATAGAACGCAGAACTGACGCCAAATTATGACGAGGTCATGATTCCTTACAGCGGGGTGAGCAGGCTGGCGCCGGCAGGCATGGAACGCTGTGCGATGCGCTTCCACGCTATAGTGGCGGCAAATCGACACACCGACCGCATTCATGACCGACCACCGAGATATCCCCCCTTCCGACAACACCGAACCTGACGACGCCTTCCTCGAGCGCGAGCTCGGCCTGGCCGCGCGCGGCATCGAGCTGGTCAAGCTGGAAGGCCGCGTCTTCCTGCGCTTCTCGGGCGAGGTGCGCTATGAAGGCTTGCGCGTGCCCTACCGCCTGGTGCCGGCGCGCGGCGTGCTGGCCAAGCCGAGCAAGTGGCGCAAGATGGACTTGCTGGCGCGGCGCGCGCTGATCGAAGAACGCACGGAAGAGGAAGACCTGCAGCGCCTGCACCTTGAAGCCGAGGAATTCGTGCGCGACATCGCCGGGGACGCCGACGAATTCGGCTGGGACCCGATGACTTTCCTCGACGTGCTCGATGAACTCGAAACTTCCGAGCCGGCCGAGTACGTGTTCCAGCGCATCTCGCAGCGCCTGACCCACGCGGCCGAGCGCGAAGAGGAAGAGCGCCACGCCGCGCGCACCAAGGAAAGCATCAACCTGGCCGAGTATCCGCGCTCGTTCGAGGTGGCCAGCCGCATGCAGCGCAAGTTCATCGCGCTGCTCGGGCCCACCAACTCGGGCAAGACCCACCGCGCGATGGAAGCGCTGGCCAAGGCCGGCAGCGGCGTCTATCTCGCGCCGCTGCGCCTGCTGGCGCTGGAGAACTACGAGCGCCTGCAGGCCGCGCGCCCGCATGGCGAGCCGATCAAGGTCAGCCTGATCACCGGCGAGGAGCGGCGCCTGGTGGAGGGCTCGACCCACGTCGCCAGCACGGTGGAGATGCTCGACACGAAGACGCCGGTGGAAGTCGCCGTGATCGACGAGATCCAGATGCTGGCCGACCGCGACCGCGGCGCGGCCTGGACCACCGCCGTGTGCGGCGCGCCGGCGAACGTCGTCTACCTGGTCGGCGCGGTGGAAGCGCGGCGCGCGATCGAGGCGCTGGCCGAACGCCTGGAGGTGCCGCTCGAAGTCCATGTGCTCAAGCGCATGGGGCCGCTGTCGATGGAGCCGACCAGCGTGCGCAAGCTGTCGAACCTGCGCCGCGGCGACGCCGTGATCTGCTTCTCGCGGCGCGAGGTCCTGATGTGGCGCGACATGATCACCGAAAAAGGCCTGTCGGTGGCGACGGTCTACGGCAACCTCTCGCCCGAGGTGCGCCGGGCCCAGGCCGAGCGCTTCCGCGAGGGACAGGCCGACATCGTGGTCGGCACCGACGCGCTGGCGATGGGGCTGAACATGCCGATCGCGCGCATCGTGATGACCACCACGGTCAAGTACAACGGCTATGAGGAAGAAGAGATTCCGGCGGCGCTGGCCAGGCAGATCGCGGGCCGGGCAGGGCGCTATGGCGTGCACGAGGAAGGATTCGTCGCCGGCTACGACGACGACACCCACCAGGTGATGCGCGCGCTGATGAAGGAAAAGATCCCGCCGGTGGCCGCCACCGGCTTCGCGGTCGCGCCGTCGCTCGAACAGCTGCACCGCATCGCGGCGGTGACCGGCGAGACCTCGCTGGTCAAGCTCCTGAAACGCTTCGTGCACAATATCGACGTGCCGGATGGCTTCTTTTATCCGCGCATTACCGAGGAGCAGAACGAGCGCGCCGCATGGCTCGACACGCTGCCGCTGTCGGTGGCCGAGAAATTCATGCTGTCGCTGGTGCCGATCTCGAGCCGCGTGCCGGTGCTGCAAAGCGCCTGGGAGCACTGGGCGCTGTCGCTGGCCAAGAAGAAGGTGGTCAAGCTGCAGCCGCATCCGAATCCGCAGCACCTGCTTTATATGAACCTGCAGGAAGTCGAGGATACCTGCCGCGTGTATTCGGCCTATGCCTGGCTGGGCTACCGCGAGCCGGAATACTTCCCGAGCATCGCGCTGGCCCAGGAGCTGGCGCGCGAGGCGGCGGAGCGGGTCGATGCGGTGCTGCAGCAGCAGAATTCGGCGGCGCGCAAGCGGCAGGGGAGCAAGCAGGGAGGCCGGCCGGGCGGCAAGCCGGGCAATAGGCAGGGTGGTGGCAAGCGGCGTTGAGCGCGGTCTACTAGAAGCATCACTCGAACCAGGTGGGCGTTCCCGGTGTACGATGCCGTTCTTTACAACAACATCGAGACACGCGTGAATACCAAGTACACCCCGGAAGCCTTCAACGAATTCGGCGCCAAGTTCCTCCCTGGCCACCTGGGCATCCGCATTACTGAAGTCGGCCCCGGCAAGCTGTCCGCCGAAATGAAGGTCGAGCCGCAGCTGCTGGCGCCCAATGGCTATCTGCATGCCGGCAGCGTGGTCACCCTGGCCGACACCTGCGCCGGCTACGGCTGCGTCAGCAACCTGCCGGAAGGCGCGCAGAACTTCACCACCATCGAACTGAAATCGAACCACCTCGGCACCGCGCGCGAAGGCACCTTGGCGTGCACGGCGACTGCGGTCCACCTGGGCCGCACCACGCAGGTGTGGGACGCCACCGTCACGGACCAGGCCAGCGGCAAGACCATCGCCCTGTTCCGCTGCACCCAGATGATCCTGTATCCGAAAGCCTGAGGCTTATCCAGCCAGTTCCTTCTCGATCAGCTTGTGCACGGCCGCGAAATCGGGCTCGCCCACATAGGTCTTGAGGATGCGGCCCTGCTTGTCGATCAGGAAGGTGGTCGGGGTCAGGGTGACGTCGCCGAACTGGCGCGCGATGTCGCCGGCCGAATCCAGCGCCACCTTGAACGGCAGCTGGCGCTGCTCGGCGAAGTTCAGCACGTAGTCGGGGCGGTCGTACTGCATCGCGACGGCGACGAATTCCAGGCCCTGGTCCTTGTACTTGTTGTAGGTCGCGACCATGTCCGGCATCTCCTTGACGCAGGTGACGCAGGAAGTGGCCCAGAAGTTGACCATCACGACCTTGCCGCGCAAGGATTCGGTGCTGATCTTTTCACCGGCGATGCTGATGAAGGTGACGTCGGGCGCCTGCGTGGTGCTGCTCAGCGAGGCGTAGCCGATGCCGGCCAGGGCGAGCACCACGGCGCCGATGGCGGCGGGCTTGAACCAGGAACGGGTAGCGGATGAATGCGTGGGAGCGGTCATGGTCGATCGATATGAAAAAGCGGCAGGACCATTATAGTCCTGCCGCTTTTTGTGGGCTGATGAGGGCCTTGTTTAGTCCAGCGAAGCCTGCACGGGGCTGTTCTGCCGCACGCGTGGATCTTCTTCGTTGATGTATTCAAAGATCTTCACCACGCGGGTCACGCCCGAGACGCCCTTGGCGACGTCGGCGGCGATATTGCCTTCGCGCGGGGTGACGAGGCCCATCAGGTAGACCACGCCGCGTTCGGTGGTGACCTTGAACGAGATCGCCGACACGGTCTTCATGTCGACCAGGCTGGCCTTGACCTTGGTGGTGATCAGGGCGTCGTTCGAGCGCGAGGTGTAGCTCGACGAGCCGGAAACCTGCAGCTCGTTGATGACCGATACCACGTTGGCGATCTTGCGCACTTCGCGCTCGGCAGCCTGCTTCATCGCTTCGTCGCGCACTTCGCCGGTCAGCAGCACGCGGCGGTTGAAGCTGGTGACGTTGACGTTGCCGGCGTCGCCGGTGATCTTGCGCATTTCGAGCTCGGCCTTGACCGTGATCGACTTGTCCTCGGTCTGGGCGCCCAGCGTGCGGCGGTCGACCGTCGACACGGCGCCCGCCACGCCGGCGCCGACCACCAGGCCGAAGCAGCCCGACAGCGAGGCGGCCAGGGCAGTGCCCAGTACGATCTTGGTCAACAGCGTCTTGTTCAGCAGCGCGGCCATGGGCCGGCGGGTGTTACGCATTCTCGTCTCCTCCGAACAGCGCGACGTCGATGCCGTCGCAGATGCAGTGAATGGCGCACAGATGGACTTCCTGGATGCGCGCGGTGCGTGCATGCGGGACGTTGATGTGCACGTCGGCGTCGGTCAGCAGCTTGCCCAGCTGGCCGCCGTCCTTGCCGGTGAAGGCCACGATGCGCATCTCGCGCTCCAGGGCCGCCTCGACCGCGGCCAGCACATTGGCCGAGTTGCCCGAGGTCGAAATCGCCAGCAGGATGTCGCCCGCCTGGCCGAATGCCTGCACCTGCTTCGAGAAGATTTCCTTGAAGCTGTAGTCGTTGCCGACCGCGGTCAGGATCGAGGTGTCGGTGGTCAGGGCGATCGCCGGCAGCGGGAAGCGCTCCCGCTCGAACCGGCCGACCAGCTCGGCCGCGAAGTGCTGGCAGTCGGCGGCCGAGCCGCCGTTGCCGCAGGCCAGGATCTTGTTGCCGTTGGAGAGGGCGCTGAACATGAGTTCTACCGCCGCCGAAATGGAAGGAGCCAGGGTGGCGGCCGACTTCACCTTCAGGTCGGCGCTCTCCTGAAAGTGAGCGAGGATGCGTTGAGTATTCATAGCCGAGGATTATAGTGCAGCGGCAACCCCACCTGAGCAAGCGCAGTAAAAATTGCTTACACTTCAATGATGTTCCGCAACCATTCAATGTGCTCGCCATCGATGGCGACCAGGTCGAAACGGCAGGGAGGAATGATGGGAAAACGCAACAGATAGACTTGCGCCGCACAGACCAGGCGGCGGATCTTGGCAGGGGTGATGCTGGCGGCCGCGCCGCCGTGTCTGCGGTCGGCGCGCTGGCGCACTTCGACGAACACCAGGGTTGCGCCATGGCGCATGATCAGGTCGATCTCGCCGCCTTTGCAGCGAAAATTCTCCTCGACCCGGGCCAGTTGATGGCGTTTTAAATAGTCGAGTGCGGCGCGTTCCCATTCCCGGCCCTGGGCCTGCCTTCTGGACAGGCGCAAGGGCCACATGTCATAAACCGGTCGCGACCGGTTCGAACACGCGGCGCGGTGGCGGCACACTGTCGCCGCCGGCGTCGTCGGTGAGGATTTGTTCGGTCGGGCCGTTGTCGCGCACCACGACGCCGGTCTCGACGCGGCGGAAGGCACGCGAATGTTGACCACTGAGTTGGCCCATGTTCACCGACAGGCGGCCGGTAACGCCATCGAGTTCGAACGAGCCGGTCGGACGCTGCGCCAGTTCGCGCGCGATGCGGAAGGCGTCGATGCCGAGCGCGTACAGGCGCTGCGGGTCGAGCCCCTGGCTGCCGGCGCTCCAGCGCGGATAGCCGGCGACGGCCGGATGGTCGGGCTGCACGGTCCAGGGCAGGTCGAGGAAGCGCACGCCGACCAGTTCGGCCGGCACGCCGGACGTGTCGAGGCCCGGGTTGACCGAGGCGGTGCCATAGGTTGGCAGCGAGGTGCCGATCGCCATGCGCACCTGGCGCAGGCCGTTGGCGTCGAGCGCGGCGTAGACCAGCTGCGGCGGTTCGGCCGACAGACGCGCGCGCAGCTCGGCCAGCGCATTGCCGTCGACGTAGCCGCCTTCGGCCGGCAGTTCGACCGTGGCGTGCGTGCGGCCGAGTTCTGCCCAGCGCTGGCTGAAGGCGCCCGACAGGCGTTGCTGCCAGGCGGCGCGGCCGGTGAGCACCAGGGCCTGGCCGATGGGCTGTTCGCTGGCGGCCCACTCGGCCACCTGGCGCGCCTCGTCCTCGAGCGACAGGCCGATCACCAGCATCTGGCGCGGCAGCGGGGAATTGACTTGCGGGTGGTTCAGGGCGATGGTCGGCTTGTTGACCGCGCCGCTGGTGGCCAGCGACGCCACGGCGGAACGCGCCAGCGGGCCGACCACGATATCGTTCTGTTCGGCCGCGCTGCGGTAGGCGTCGAGCACCGCCTGCGCCGAGTCGCCGGTGGGCACCAGGTTGACGGTGATGCCCTCGCGCTGCTGTTCGTGGGCGGCCATGAAGCCGGCGCGCACCGCTTCGGCCGGCTGGGCCAGCGCCTGCGAGTCGAGCGGCAGCAGCAGCGCCACACGCATGGCCGGGCCGCTGTAGGGCGCCGACGATGGCGCCGCGGCGCGCGGGCTGCCGCCGGCGCTCGGCGGCAGCTCGACCGGATTGGTCTGTACGCCACTTTCGTCACGCGGCGGCGGCGTGTAAGCTGGCGCCGGCGGCGGCGCATTCGTTACCGGCGCCCCGGCACTGCACACGCCACCCGGCATGCCGCAACCGGTATCGGGAGGCAATGGCGTGCTGCCGCAACCGGCTAACAGCGTAAATACGGCGGCCGCGAGCAAGCCCGGTAGATTTTTTTTCTTCAGCATCGGAACCCTTTATGACAGATCAGCAGACCATCGACATCGCCCGACTTCCCGTCATGGGCGAGGCGGCCCAGCAGTCCTATCCTACCGCAACGCTGTATGTCGTGGCTACTCCGATCGGCAACGTCACCGACATCACCCTGCGCGCCTTGCACCTGCTGGCGCTGGCCGACGTGGTCGCCTGCGAGGACACGCGCAAGACCGGCGCACTGCTGCAGCGCTTCGGCCTCTCCCAGCCGACCATCGCCGCGCACCAGCACAACGAGCGTGAAGTGGCCGACAAGATCGTCGAGCGGCTGCGCGCCGGACAGCGCGTGGCGCTGGTGTCCGACGCCGGCACGCCCGGCGTGTCCGATCCCGGTTCGCGCATCGTCGACGCGGTGCGCAATGCCGGCCTGAACGTGGTGCCGCTGCCCGGCCCCTCGGCCGCGATCGCGGCGCTGTCGGCCAGCGGCCTGGTGAACGACCGTTTTCACTTCGTCGGCTTCCTGCCGGCCAAGGCCAAGGGCCGCGAGGCGGCGCTGGCGCCGCTGGCGCGCGAGACCTCGACCCTGGTGTTCTATGAGGCGCCGCACCGCATCATCGATTGCGTCGAGGCGCTGGCGGCGGCGTTCGAGCCGACCCGGCAGGTGGTGTTCGCCCGCGAGCTGAGCAAGATGTTCGAGGAAGTGCATCGCTGCGAGCTGAAGGATGCGCTGGCTTGGGTGAAAGCCGACCAGCATCGCGAGCGCGGCGAATTCGTGGTGCTGGTGGCGGGGGCGGTCGAGGCGACCGATGCGGAGGATGCGGAGGCCGAGCGCATCTTGCAGATCCTCCTGGGCGAGTGCAGCGTGAAGCAGGCGGCCAACCTGGCGGCGCAGATTACCGGACGCAAGAAGAATGCGCTCTACGAACGTGCGCTCCAGATCAAGGGCGAATGACGGGTCACCACTTGCATCCCGAATCTTTCTTGTCCATCAATAAATAAATCGGCGCCAGCAGCCCGCCTGGAATTCCGTCCTTGCAGTCGCGCCGCTTGGCTTCGCGGATGCCGCGCGCCAGCTTCGATTCGGTCTGCAACGCCGGTTCGGGGAATTGCGCCAGCGCCGTGCCTTCTTTCGACGGGTCGCGCAGGTGGGCATTCGCGCGCGCCACCTCGCGCGCCGCGTTCATGTCGAACTTCGGCGCCGGCTCAGTGGTTTCTTCCTGCTGCACAACGAATGGATCCGGGGCGGCGCTAGCGCTTTCCGGAACGGCGATCACGGCTTGCGGTGGCGCCGGCCGGGTCGTGCGTGGTGCAGTGGGGGCGCTCGGGGCTGGCGCTGCCGGACGAACGATTTCCGGCTCGGATGGCGGCGGCGGCGGCGGCGCTTGAGGGGCGATCATGACGGAGAGCACCGTCGGCTCGGCCGGCCCGGTCGCCATGGTCTTGAAGGTCGTATTCCGGTACGCCAGCAGGAACAATGCATGCACCGCGATCGATACCGCGACGCCGATGACGATGCGCCGGTTGCCGCGTTGCAGGCTGACCGGCTCGCCAAAGTTCAGAGCCATATGCATGAAATACATACCTCAACTTAACTTTAGAAAAGTCTTACACGCTATTTTGCAACGAAAACTTGACCAGGTCACGCGAAACCGATATGATCTCGCTTCTTCGGAGTGTAGCGCAGCCCGGTAGCGCACCTGGTTTGGGACCAGGGGGTCCAAGGTTCGAATCCTTGTACTCCGACCAGTATCAAGAAAAAAGCCGACAACGTGAGTTGTCGGCTTTTTTCGTTGTGGGGCGCCATCCGCCCCGACGATTCATCCGGCGCGCTTGGCTGCGATCGCATTCCCGGCGCGGCTGATGCTCTTGCGGCCCAGCTGCTGCGAGATGAACAGCCCGGCATCGACCACCTGGTCGAGATCGACGCCGGTCTCGATGCCCAGCCCCTGCATCAGGTACAGCACGTCCTCGGTCGCCACGTTGCCGGTCGCGCCCTTGGCATAGGGGCAGCCGCCCAGGCCGGCCACCGAGGAGTGGAAGATTGCCACGCCGATTTCCATCGCCGCATAGATATTGGCCAGCGCCTGGCCGTAGGTGTCGTGGAAGTGGCCGGCCAGTTGCGCGATCGGGAATTCCCGCGCTGCGCGCAGCATCACGGCCTGCGTCTTGCGGGCGGTCGAGACGCCGATCGTGTCGGCGATGTCGATCTCGTCGCAACCCAGGTCGCGCATGCGCGCCACCACGTCGCCGACGGCATCCAGCGGCACCTCGCCCTGGTAGGGGCAGCCGAAGGCCGTGCTGATCGAGCCGCGCAGGCGCAGGCCCTGTTCCTTCGCCGCGCGCGCCACCGGCTCGAAGCGGGCGATCGACTGGGCGATCGAGCAGTTGATGTTCTTTTGCGAGAAGGCTTCGGAGGCCGCGCCGAACACGACCACCTCGTCGGCCCCGCCGGCCAGGGCGGCCTCGAAGCCCTGCATATTCGGCACCAGCGCCGAGTAGATGGTGCCGGGCCGGCGCTCGATCCGCGCCAGCACCTCGGCGCTGGTCGCCATCTGCGGCACCCATTTCGGCGAGACGAAGGCGGCCGCCTCCACGTTGACGAAGCCGGCGCGCGCCAGGCGTTCGACCAGTTCGACTTTGACGTCGGCGCTCAGCGCTTCCTTCTCGTTCTGCAGCCCGTCGCGCGGGCCGACTTCGACGATTTTTACTTTCGCAGGCAGGGAGCTCTGGTGGGTCATGTCAGTATCCAAGTTGGCGGTCGACCAGGTCGTCGACCGGTTGGCCGTCTTCCAGCGCACCGATCTTGTCGGCGATCTGGCGCACGGCGTCGAGGCGCATGGTGAGCGCCGAGATGTGCGGGGTGAGGGCGATGCGCGGTTCGTTCCAGAACGGATGCGGGGCCGGCAGCGGCTCATGGCGGAACACGTCGAGCGTGGCGCCGGCGATGTGCCCCGAGCGGATCAGGGTCATCAGGTCGGGCTCGGCCAGGATGGCGCCGCGCGAGACGTTGATCAGGTAGGCGCCGGGCGCCAGCTTGCCCAGCCGGTGGCGGTCGAGCAGGTTGGTCGTGTCCGCGGTCAGTGGCAGCAGGCAGACCAGCACCCGCGTGCCATGCAGAAAGTCGTCGAGCTGCTCCATGCCGGCATAGGTCGGCAGGCCGGGGATGTCCTTGGGGCTGCGGCTCCAGCCGCGCACCGGGAAGCCGAAATGGCGCATCGCCTCGACCACCGGCATGCCAAGCTTGCCCAGTCCCATGACGCCGATCGTGAACGAGTCTTTCGGATGCTGGGGCAGTGGATTCCAGGCGCCGTGGCGCGCCTGCTGTTCGTATTCGTCGAAGCGCCTGAAGTAACGCAGCACGGCGTGCGCCACGTACTCGGCCATCTGCACGCCCATGCCGGCGTCGCCCAGGCGCACCAGCGGCACGCGCGGCAGCGTCTCGCCGAACTTGAGCACGGCGTCGACGCCGGCGCCCATCAGGAAGATCGCCTTGACCTCGTCCAGCTGCGCCAGCAGGCCGGGCGCCGGGTTCCACAATACCGCGTAATCACAGGGGGGCAATAGCTGGCCCTCCTTCCAGGTGACCGTCTCGACGCCTGGCATCACGGCCGAGAACTCGCGTTCCCACGGCTCGATGACGCCATCGCCCCGGTACAGGACAATGCGCATGTCTCCCCCTCGTTTTTGTCAGGGTGGTTCTGGCACCTCGAAGAAACTGCTGCCGCTCGCGACGGTTTTTCGAGCTACCCTTTATGGGTCTTGCTATGCTGCCTTGAAAGCCAGCAGCGGCGCGCCATCGGCAACCTGGTCGCCGACCTCGTACAGCACTTCTTCCACCAGGCCGTCGCTCGGCGCGGAAATCGTGTGTTCCATCTTCATCGCTTCCATGATCACCAGCGGCTCCCCCTTTGCAACAATCTTGCCGGACTGGGCCAGCACCGCGACCACCTTGCCCGGCATGGGCGCCGTCAGGCGACCGCCCGCCGATTCAATCTCACCGGCATGTGCCATCGGGTCATTGTACGTCAGGGTGTGGTGGCGGCCGCCGGTAAACACGTGGAATGCGTCGCCGTCGCGGCGCACACAGCCGTGCAGGGCGGTCTCGCCCAGGCGCAGGGCCAGCTCGGCATCGTTCTGCGAGACTAGTTTTATGCGCTGACGCTGCTTATCAAGGTCAATTTCCCACCCACTATTGCGGTAAGTCAGACCGATGCGATAGTCGCCGTACTCATCGGTGAAGGACAAGGTGCGGCGGTAATCGCCATTCATGCGCCAGCCGCTTGCCTGGCTCCATGGGTCGGCGTCGTTGGCGGCGCCGTGCACGGTTTCGGCCTCGAGGAGGGCGAGCGCGGCCAGGGCCAGGGCGCCGAGCGGGGCTGGAGCTGCGGGCGGGAAAAGTGAGGATTGATTGCGTTCGATCAAACCCGTGTCGAGGTCGGCGCTGGCGAACGCTTGGCCTTCGACCAGGCGCTTCAGGAAAGCAATATTGGTGGCCAGGCCGACGATGCGGAACTCGCTCAGGGCCTGCGACATGCGCGCCAGCGCCTGGGTGCGATCGGCGCCCCAGACGATCAGCTTGGCGATCATCGGATCGTAGAACGGCGAGATCGTATCGCCCTCGCGCACGCCGGAGTCGACGCGCACGGCGGCCGGCGCCGTTGCCCCGCCGAGACCATCCGCGCCGAGCTCGAACGCCACCGCCTGCGGCACGTCCATGTGGCGCAAGGTGCCGATCGACGGCAGGAAGCCCTTCTCGGGATTTTCGGCATACACGCGCGCCTCGATCGCGTGGCCGTGGATGCCGAGTTCATGCTGCTTCTTCGGCAGCGGCTCGCCAAAGGCGACGCGCAACTGCCATTCGACCAGGTCGGTGCCGGTGATCATCTCGGTCACCGGATGCTCGACCTGCAGGCGGGTGTTCATCTCCATGAAATAGAACGAACCGTCCTGGTTGGCGATGAATTCCACGGTGCCGGCGCCGACGTAGCCGACCGCGCGCGCGGCATTCACCGCGGCCTCGCCCATGGCCGCGCGGCGGTCCGCCGGCATGCCCGGGGCCGGCGCTTCTTCCAGCACCTTCTGGTGGCGGCGCTGCACCGAGCAGTCGCGCTCGTGCAGGTAGACGCAACCACCCAGGCTGTCGGCGAAGACCTGGATCTCGATGTGGCGCGGGCGGATCAGGTATTTCTCGACCAGCACCTTGTCGTCGCCGAAGCTGGAGATCGCCTCACGCTTGCACGAGGCCAGCGCGGCTTCGAAATCTTCCGAACGCTCGACCACGCGCATGCCCTTGCCGCCGCCGCCGGCGCTGGCCTTGAGCAGCACCGGGTAACCGATGCGGTCGGCCTGCTGGCGGAGAAAGCCAGGATCCTGCTCGTCGCCGTGGTAGCCCGGCACCAGCGGCACGTTGGCGCTCTCCATCAGCTGCTTGGCGGCCGACTTCGAACCCATCGCGCGCATCGAGGATGCCGGCGGGCCGATGAACACCAGGCCGGCGGCCTGCACCGCATCCGCGAACTCGGCGTTCTCGGACAGGAAGCCGTAGCCGGGGTGGATCGCCTGGGCGCCGGTGGCCTTGGCGACCTCGATGATCTTGCTGCCGCGCAGATAGCTGTCCTTGGCGGCCGCGGGGCCGATCAGGACCGCCTCATCGCACACCGCGACGTGTTTTGCGCCGGCGTCGGCCTCGGAATACACGGCGACGGTACGAATACCCATGCGGCGCGCGGTGGCGGCCACACGGCAGGCGATTTCGCCACGGTTGGCGATGAGGATCTTGGTGAACATGCGCTTTATCTTTCGCTTATGGTTGTTCGAAGAAGGTTGCGGCCTTGTCTCCCCGGCCGCCTTCGTCATTGCCGCCAGTGGCGGCAATGACTTCCCGCGTAGGCGGGAAGCTAAGTTTTCTTAACACCCGCAGGCTTCCTTCTGCACCGAATCGAGCGTGGCGGCGCGCGTCTTGAGGCCCAGCTTCTCGAGCAGCACGCGGTCGTCGTCGGCTTCCGGATTGTCGGTGGTGAGCAGCTTGTCGCCGTAGAAGATCGAGTTGGCGCCGGCCATGAAGCACATCGCCTGCACCGCTTCGCCCAGCTCGCGGCGGCCCGCCGACAGGCGCACGCGCGCTTGCGGCATGGTGATGCGCGCAACCGCGATGGTGCGCACGAATTCGATCGGGTCCAGCTTCTCCATGCCGTGCAGCGGCGTGCCCGCCACCTGCACCAGGTGGTTGACCGGCACCGATTCCGGATACGGGTTCAGGTTGGCCAGCTGGGCGATCAGGCCGGCGCGCTGTTCGCGCGTCTCGCCCATGCCGACGATGCCGCCGCAGCAGACCTTCAGGCCCGCTTCGCGTACGCGACCCAGCGTGTCCAGGCGGTCCTGGTATTCGCGGGTGGAGATGACGTTGTTATAGAAATCCGGCGCGGTATCGATATTGTGGTTGTAGTAGTCCAGGCCCGCTTTCTTCAGCTGCTCGGCCTGTCCGGCCTCCAGCATGCCCAGCGTGGCGCAGGTCTCCATGCCCAGCGCTTTCACTTCGCGCACCATGGTCTCGACCTTTTCCATGTCGCGCTCCTTCGGGCTGCGCCAGGCGGCCCCCATGCAGAAGCGGGTCGCGCCGCTGGCCTTGGCCGCGCGCGCCGCATCCAGCACGGTGTCGATGTCGAGGATCTTCTTGGCTTCGACGCCGGTATCGTAGCGCGCCGCCTGCGGGCAGTAGCCGCAGTCTTCCTCGCAGCCGCCGGTCTTGATCGACAGCAGGGTCGCCAGTTCGACGTCGCCGTCCGGGAAGTATTCGCGGTGCAGGGTCGAGGCGCGGTGCATCAGCTCGGGGAAGGGCAGCTCGAACAGCGCGAGCACGTCGGCCAGCGGCCAGGTGGCGTTTTCCGCAGGCTTGATGGCGGCCGCAGGACGGTGCAGGGCGATGGTATTCATATCGGACATGGTGGTTCCTTCAGGACTTGCCTCGCGTGGACGGCCATCCCGGCAGTCCAGCGAGATCGATGAATTCGGCCGCCGCGGCGGCCGTCGGTGTTTGCAGGCGCGGCACGCGGCCCAGCAGCGGCGCCGGGATGCGCTGTGTCAGCGCCTCGATGTTCTCTTGCTCATGATGCATCTCGGGCGCCAGCGTATTGGCGACCCAGCCGGCCAGCACCAGGCCGCGCGCAACGATCGCTTCGACCGTGAGCAGGGCGTGGCTGATGCAGCCCAGGCGCATGCCGACCACCAGGATCACCGGCAGGTTCAGTTGCGCGGCCAGGTCGGCGCTGTCGAAGCTGTCGTTGAACGGCACCCGGAAGCCGCCCACGCCCTCGACCACGACGGCGTCGGACGCGGCCTGGATCTCGGCGAAGGCGGCGATGATCGGCGCCGATTCGATGGTGACGTTCTCCAGCGCGGCGGCGATGTGGGGCGCCGCCGGTTCGCGCAGCATGTACGGCGTCGTGATCGACGAAGGCAGGTGCACGTTGCCGGCGTTGAACAGCATGTCGGCGTCGTCGTTATGCAGTTCGCCGTCGCGCAGTTCGGCGCCGGCCGCCACCGGCTTCATGCCGCAGGCGCGCACGCCGCTGGCGGCGAGCTTGTGCAGGATGGCGCTGGAGACCAGCGTCTTGCCGATCTCGGTGTCGGTGCCGGTGACGAAGCAGGCGAAGCGCGAGGGCAGTCCGTCGATGGAGCGCGCCTCGAGCTCCGGCTCCAGGGCAGGCTCGTCGAGCTCGGCCTCGGGCAGCGCGGGCGGCGGTGCGGCGATCGGGTCGTCGGTCTCGTTGAGGTTTTTCATGGGGTCTTTTCCAGTCTGTTGAGCGCCTCCGCCAGCTGCGCTACGTCGTCGATGCCGTGGGCGGCCGACAAGGTCACGCGCAAACGCGCAGTACCCGGCGCTACGGTTGGCGGGCGGATCGCGGGCACCCACAGGCCCTGCTCATGCAGGGCGGCGGAGGCGCGCAACGCGTCGTCGTTGCTGCCGATGATGACGGGCTGGATCGCGGTGTGCGACGCGACCAGTTTCCAACGCTGGAAATCCAGCGATTCGCGCAATTGCTTGATAAGTCCCGCCAGGTGGGCGCGTCGCTCTGCACCCTCGGCATCGCCTATGATATCAAGGCTGGCGAGCAGGGCGTGCGCGAGGGCCGGCGGGCAGGCCGTGGTGTAGATATAGGGACGGGCGCGCTGCACCAGCAATTCGATCACGCTGGCGTGCGCGGCGACGAAGGCGCCGCCGACGCCGGCCGCCTTGCCGAGCGTGCCCATATAGACCAGGTTGGGCGAGCGGAGGCCAAAGTGTTCGAGCGCGCCGCGCCCGTTCGCCCCCAGCACGCCGAAGCCGTGGGCGTCGTCGACCACCAGCCAGGCGCCGTGACGTTCGCACACGGCCAGCAATGCCGGCAGCGGGGCCAGGTTGCCGTCCATGCTGAAGACGCTGTCGGTGACGACGATTTTCGTGCCGGCGGTGCTTGCCGCGAGTTGCGCCCCTAGCGCCTCGACGTCGCCATGCGGATAGACCGTGACGCCGGCCTTCGCCAGGCGGGCGCCGTCGATCAGCGAGGCGTGGTTCAGCGCCTCGGAAAAGATCATGGCGTCGGCGTCCTGGCCCAGCGCGGTCAGGATCGCCAGGTTGGCCATATAGCCGGTGCACAGCGTGAGCGCGCGCGCCTGTTCAAGGTGCGGCGCCATCCACTCGGCCAGGCGCTCTTCCAGCACGTGATGCGCGCGGCCGTGGCCCGACACCAGGTGCGAGGCGCCGCTGCCGGCGCCATACAGCGATGCGCCCGCGCGCAACCCTTCGATGACCAGGGGGTGCGACGCCAGGCCGAGGTAGTCGTTGCTGCAGAAGGCCAGCAATTCGCGGCCGTCCACGATCTGGCGCGGCGCGCAGGCGCCGTCGGTCACGCGACGCTTGCGCACCAGGCTGTGGGCGGCGAGCGCGTCGAGCTTGCGGTCGATGGCGGCGATCAGGTTCATGGCCGGATCACCGACTCGAAGGTCTTGAGGGTGCGTGCGGCCAGGCCGGCGACGACTTCGTCGTCCAGCACGTAGGGCGGCATCAGGTAGACGGTGCGGCCGATCGGGCGCAGCAGCAGTTCGTTCTCCACCGCGGTGGAGAAGAATCGGCGCGAGAAGGTCGAGGCGCGATCCTTGTCCGGTTCGATGGCGTCGAACGCGAAGATCATGCCGCGCTGGCGGAAGTGGCGCGCGCGTTCATGTTCTGCCAGCGGCGCCAGCGCGATCGTCATCTTCGTCGCCAGCTCGCGATTGCGGTTCAGGACATCGTCCTCCTCGAAGATGTCGAGCGTGGCCAGCGCGGCGCGGCAGGCCAGCGGATTGCCGGTGTACGAGTGCGAGTGCAGGAAGCCGCGCGTGATGTCTTCGCTGTAGAAGGCCTGGTAGATGTCGTCCCGGGTGAGCACCAGCGACAGCGGCAGGTAGCCGCCGCTGATGCCTTTCGACAGGCACAGGAAGTCGGGCCAGATCGAAGCCTGCTCACAGGCGAAGAAGGTGCCGGTGCGTCCGCAGCCGACCGCGATCTCGTCGGCGATCAGGTGCACCTGGTGCTGGTCGCACAGGTCGCGCAGCAATTCGAGGTAGAGCGGGTCGTACATCGCCATGCCGGTCGCGCACTGCACCAGCGGTTCGACGATGATGGCGGCGATGTTGTCGCCGCGCTGTTCGAACAGTTCCTTCACTTCCAGGATCGCGCGGCGCGCCACGTCCTGGGCGGTCTCGCCTTCCGCCGCGTTGCGCGCATCCGGTGCGCTCACCACGTGGGAGGCGCGCAGCAGCGGGCCGTAGGCATCCTTGAACAGCGGGACGTCGGTGACCGACAGCGCACCGATGGTCTCGCCGTGGTAGCTGCCCTGCAGGCAGACGAATTCCTGCTTGGCGGTGTTGCCGGCGTTGCGCCAGGCGTGGAAGCTCATCTTCATCGCGATCTCGACCGCGGAAGCGCCGTCCGAGGCGAAGGTGGCGTGGCCCAGCGCGTGGCCGGTGAGCTTCGAGAGGCGTTCGGCCAGCTCGACCACCGGCGCATGCGTGAAGCCGGCCAGCATCGCGTGTTCGAGCTTGTCCAGTTGGTCCTTGAGCGCGGCGTTGATGCGCGGGTTCGCGTGGCCGAACATATTGACCCACCACGAGCTGATGCCGTCCAGGTAGCGCTTGCCGTCATAGTCATAGAGCCACGGACCCTTGCCATGGCTGACCGCGATCAGCGGCACCTCCTCGTGGTGCTGCATTTGCGTGCAGGGATGCCATACGCTGCGCAGGCTGCGCGCGATCCACTCGGCGGAGGTCGATTGAGTCACTTCAGGTTTCCAATTTCTATGTTTGCAGCCATGTGGGCTTGCGTTTTTCAAGGAAGGAGGCCACGCCTTCCCGTCCTTCCAGCGAGGCGCGGATGGCGGCGATGCGGCCGGCGGTATCCGCCAGCAACGCGTCGTCGACCGGTTTGCCGACGATGTCGCGCACCAGCGTCTTGGCTTGCCTCACGGCGTTCGGGCTGTTGTTGACCAGGGCACGGGCGATGCCGGCGACCGTCGCGTCGAGCGCGTCGGCGGCCACCACTTCATGCGCGAAGCCGATGCGGCGTGCTTCCGCTCCGTCGAAGCGTTCGGCGGTCAGGAAGTAGCGACGCGCGGCCTGTTCGCCCATGGCCTTGATCACGTAAGGCGAGATGGTAGCCGGAATCAGGCCGAGCTTCACTTCGGACAGGCAAAAACCCGCGTTGTCGACGGCGACGACGATGTCGCAGGCGGCCACCAGGCCCATGCCGCCGGCGTAGCAGTCGCCCTGCACCTTGGCCACGGTGGGCTTCGGACACAGGTAGATCGTGCGCAGCATATCGGCCAGGCGCAGCGCGTCTTCCTGGTTTTCTTCATGCGAGTAAGCGGCCATCTTCTTCATCCAGTTCAGGTCCGCGCCGGCGCAGAAGGCCGGGCCATTCGCGGCCAGGACGATGGCGCGCACCGTGTCGCTGCGGCCCAGTTCATCGAAGGCCAGCGCCAGTTCGGCGATCGCGTGCTCGTTGAAGGCGTTGCGCAGCTCGGGGCGGTTGAGGGTGACGGTGGCTACCTTGTCGGCGATCGCGATGGTGAGGGTTTGATAATCCATGTTCATCTCTCCTTACATGCGGAACACGCCGAACTTCGTATCCTCGATCGGCTTGTTCATTGCCGCCGAGAGGCCCAGGCCCAGCACCATGCGGGTGTCGCGCGGATCGATCACGCCATCGTCCCACAGGCGCGCGCTGGCGTAGTAGGGGTGGCCCTGGTGCTCGTACTGGTCCTTGATCGGTTGCTTGAACGCGGCTTCTTCCTCGGGCGACCATTGGCCACCCTTGCCTTCGATGCCGTCGCGCTTGATGGTGGCCAGCACGGACGCCGCCTGGTCGCCGCCCATCACCGAGATGCGCGCGTTCGGCCACATCCACAGGAAGCGCGGCGAGAAGGCGCGGCCGCACATGCCGTAGTTGCCTGCGCCGAAGGAGCCGCCGATGATGACGGTGAACTTCGGCACCGAGGCGGTGGCGACGGCGGTGACCATCTTGGCGCCGTTGCGGGCGATGCCTTCGTTTTCGTATTTGCGGCCGACCATGAAGCCGGTGATGTTTTGCAGGAAGACGAGCGGGATCTTGCGCTGGCAGCACAGTTCGATGAAGTGCGCGCCTTTCAATGCCGACTCCGAGAACAGGATGCCGTTGTTGGCGATGATGCCGACCTTCATGCCGTAGATGTGGGCGAAGCCGCACACCAGCGTCGTGCCATAACGGGCCTTGAACTCGTCGAACTCGCTGTTATCCACGACCCGCGCGATCACTTCGCGCACGTCGAACGGCTTGCGGGTGTCGACCGGGATCACGCCGTACAGCTCTTCAGGGGCGTATTTCGGCTCGACGCTGTCGCGCAGCGCGCCCCGCATTTCTCCCGACCTTGGCTTGACCCGGTTCAGGTTCGAGACGATCGTGCGCGCCAGCGCCAGCGCGTGCGGATCGTTCTGGGCCAGGTGGTCGGCCACGCCCGACAGGCGGGTGTGGACGTCGCCGCCGCCCAGGTCTTCGGCGCTGACCACTTCGCCGGTCGCGGCTTTTACCAGCGGCGGGCCGCCGAGGAAGATCGTGCCCTGTTCCTTGACGATGATCGACTCGTCGCTCATCGCCGGCACGTAGGCGCCGCCGGCGGTGCAGGAGCCCATCACCACGGCGATCTGCGGGATGCCCTTGGCCGACAGGTTCGCCTGGTTGTAGAAGATGCGGCCGAAGTGGTCGCGGTCGGGGAACACGTCGTCCTGGTTCGGCAGGTTGGCGCCGCCTGAATCGACCAGGTAGATGCAGGGCAGGTTGTTCTGCTCGGCGATCTCCTGCGCGCGCAGGTGTTTTTTCACCGTCATCGGATAATAAGTGCCGCCCTTGACGGTGGCATCGTTACACACGATCACGCACTCCTGGCCCGCGACGCGGCCGATGCCGGTGATGATGCCGGCGCTGGGGGCGGCGCCGTCATACATTTCATAGGCGGCCAGCTGGGAGAATTCGAGGAAGGGCGTGCCCGGATCGAGCAGGTGCTCGACGCGCTCGCGCGGCAGCAGCTTGCCCCTTGCAACATGCTTGGCGCAGGCGGCTTCACCGCCGCCCTGGGCCAGTTGCGCGACGCGCGCACGCAAGTCGTCCACCACCGCCTGCATTGCCGCTGCATTGGTCTTGAAGTCCTCGCCGCGCGGGTTCAGTTTGCTCTCGATCTGGGGCATGTGCCGTCCTCTGCTTTCGTCTCTTTTGTCGTCCGCCTCTCGCGGCGGTCACTTCTTGTCAGGGAAACTGCCGTCCAGGTAGAACCAGCGAAGCGCGCCATCCGGGCCGGACTCGCGCACGAAGCGGCTGACTTCATGCAGGCGGTGCGCACGGCCGCCGACCTTGAAGCGGGCGACGAATTCGACGCTATCCTCGTTGATACGGTTCGGGTCCTGCTCTGGATCGTCCGGCAATTCTGCTTTACGTTGACGTAAACGTAAAGCAGTTTTTATCTCGAGTCCGAGCCAGCGCATGGGCTCGGATTCGTCGATGATCGCTTCCTGCGGGCGGGTGCTTGGATGCCAGGTGGCAACCAGATAGGGCTCGTCCTTGAGCGTGAATGCGGTATACCGCGAGCGCATCAGGGTTTCGGCGGTCGGCGGCAGGGCCGCGCCGGCCAGGTAAGGGCCGCAGCATTGCTCGAACGCGGGGCCGCCGCAAGGGCAGGGAGAGGTGGGACGGGTGGACATGGCGGCAATTATCCGCGATTTCTCTCACGCCGGTCATGCGGGGCGCATGACGGTTCACCCCATGAGTGAAAAGGCAATCTGGCTTTATTGACGCAGCGTCAACCCATCCAACCCGAACGGCGGCGCCTTCCCCTGCACCAGGTCGGCCAGCACCGCCGCCGTCCCGCAGGCAAAGGTGAACCCCAACGGCCCGTGCCCGACGTTCAGCCACAGATTGTCATACCGGGTCGCCCCGACGATCGGCGCGCTGCTCGGCGTCGCCGGCCGCAATCCCGCCCACACCGCTACCTGCGAATAATCCGCCGCGCGCGGCATGGTTTCGCGCACCTGGCGCGTCAGGCCCTCGACCCGCTTCGGATCGAGGCGCAGGTCTTCGCCCACCATGTCGACCATGGCCGCCACCCGCAGCCGGTCGCCGATGCGCGCATACAGCACCTTGCGCTCGAAGTCGGTCACGCTGATTTCGGGCGCCACGTCGTCCTGGCGGATCGGGGCGGACAGGCTGTAGCCCTTGAGTGGATACAGCGGCAGGTGGATATCGATCGATTCGGCCAGGTCGCGGCTCTGGATCCCGGCCGCCAGCACGTAGGCGTCCGCCGTGAGCAGCCCGCTGGTCGTCTCGACGCCGCGAATGCGCGCACGCTCGGCGTACAGTCCGGTCGCCTCGCCATGGACGAAGCCGCGAAAGCGCGGGTGCGCGCGCAGGCGTTCGGCCAGGGCCAGGCAGAAGGCGTGGCAGTCGGCCACCGCCTCGCCGGCGTTGTAGATGCCGCCGGCCAGCAGGTGCTGGCTGGCGGCCAGCGCCGGTTCGCGCGCGCCGCATTCCTCGGGCGTCCAGACCTGGCCGGCGCCCGGTTTCGAGGCGGCCGCCTCGAACACCTCGCGCGAGCGGTAGACCACCAGCTTGCCGGCGTCGCGCCAGTGAAAGGCCTCGGGCGGCACCACCAGCTCGAGCTGCTGCATCGCTTGGCGCGAGCATTCCCCCAGCTCGAGCAGCTTGGCCGTGGTGCGGCGGTTGACGTCGGCGCGGCAGTGGGCCAGGAAGCTTGCCAGCCAGCGGTACTGGCGCAGGTCGGCCTCGGGCTTGAAGCGCAGCGGACCGTCGGCCTGGAACAGCCATTTGACGGCCTTGAGCGGAATACCCTCATCGGCCAACGGCGAGACGTAGCGGTAGCTGAGCTGGCCGCCATTGCCGTAGCTGGCGCCGCTGCCGACATCCGGCGCGCGCTCCAGCAGGGTGACGCCATAGCCGGCTTCCACCAGCCACCAGGCCGACGCCAGGCCGACGACGCCGCCGCCGATCACGATGATGTGCTGCATGCCAGACTCGTTTGTTCAAATAGGGGAAAGGAGCTTAGAGGCTGTACGGACAGGCCGCCAATGAATCGTGGGGGCGACGTCATAACCGGCATATATGTACGCATTTGCAGGGCCGTTCAGGCGGTTTGGCCGAGGATGGCGCGCCGGTAGACGCTCGCCAGGACGCGCTCCTCGTAGCGCGCCAGCGACGAGTCGCGGCCGGGTTGATCGCCTGGGTCGCGCGCGCTGCCACCGGCCAGCACCACGATGCCGTTGCCGGTGGTGCGGTCCATCGCGAAGATCGAGCGCAGGCCATAGGCGTCGCCCAGGTGGCCCACCGCGTCGAGGCCGGGCGTCAGCCACATCCCGGGACGGTCGGGATAATGGGCGTTGCCCAGGCCGCGCGGGCTGAGGATGCTGCCCAGCGGGTTGCCGTTGCCGCCGACACCGTCGTAACGCCAGTGGCGCGCGAACATCCGCTCGACCGTCGCCGCCTGCAGCAGGCGCTTGCCATCATGGACGCCGCCCGCCATCAGCATGCGCATGACGACGCCCAGATCGCGCGCCGAGATGCGCAGGCCGCCGGTCGGACTGAACGGCGTGGCGTTCGTGCCCGGCACGTAGCCGGCCAGGCCTGGGGGCGGCTGTATGTCGGGGGCGTCCACCTGCGCGACCCAAGGGCCGTTGGGTTGCCAGGTTTCGCTGTCCGCGGCGCGCTTGCGGTAGATGGTCGCCAGCCGGTCCTGCGCCGCCTTCGGCAGTTCGGACGGGTTGTAGCCGGCCTGCAGGCCGAGCGGTTGCAGCAGCAGGCGCGCCATCAGGCGGTCGAAGCGTTCGCCCGTCACGCGTTCCATGATCGTGCCGATCAGGCCGAAGCCCAGGTTGCAATAGGTGTAATAGGCGCCGTCGGGGCCGGCGAGCTGCGACCAGGCCGGCTGCACGTCCTTCAGCGCGGTCGTGGCCGGCCAGAAGTAGCCGCCGTCGTCGCGCAGCGAGGAGGTATGCAGCAGCAGGTGGCGCAGCGTGATCGCCTGGCTGGCGAAATGCGGATTGCGCAAATTGAAACCGAGGTAGCCGGAGACGTCGGCATCGAGGTCGACCTTGCCGCCTTCCAGCAGGCGCATCAGGCCGAGCGTGGTGACCAGCTTCGAGATCGAGGCGATGCGGTACAAGGTGTCGGGCGTGGCCGGGCGGTCGGGCGCGGCGCCGCTGCCGATGGTGCGGCGTCCGAACGCGCCTTCGTACACCGGCCGGCCGGCGCGCAGGGCCAGCACCGACAGGCTGGCCAGCGGAAAGGCAGGGTCGTCGACGACGGCGGCCAGCTCGGCGTCGAGCGAAGCCGCCGCGCCGCCGGATGCAGGTGGCATCGCCGCGAACAGCGGTTCCATGGCGCCCAGCATGACCATGCCGAGCAGGGATCGCCTGCCGTGATTCATGTCATTCCCTTTTATCGTGTTTGCCGGATCAGCATACGGAAAGCCCGAAACCCTTGCCTAATGAATAGCCGTAGGCAAGTCATAACTCTTTTGTATTGGTCTCAAGTGGTATGCTTCCACGGTATGAACACCCCCGGTCCCGGATTCCAGGTCAACCTGGACGACAATTCTCCCCTCTACATGCAGCTGGCGCGCAAGCTGGCGCAGGACGTGCGCGACGGCCGCTACCAGGCCGACCAGGCGCTGCCTTCCGAACGCATGCTGTCCGAACAGCTCGACGTCTCGCGCGTCACCGCGCGCAAGGCGATCGACCAGCTGGTCGAGCAGGGCCTGGTGGTGCGCCGCCGCGGCTCGGGCAACTATATCGCCCCGCGCATCGAGCAGCCGCTGTCGAACCTGTCGAGTTTTTCGGAACAGCTGCAGCAGCGCGGCTATACCCCGAGGTCCGAGTGGCTGCGCCGCGAAGTGATACTGGCCGACGCCGACGAGCAGCTCTCGCTGGGCCTCTCGCCCGGCGCGCGGGTGGCGCGCCTGGAACGCCTGCGCCTGGCCGACGACGTCGTGATGGCCTACGAGATCAGCGTGATCCCGGCCACGGTGCTGCCGCGCCCCGATGGCGTGGCCGCGTCGCTCTACGCCCACCTGGGCAAGAGCGGCCACATGCCGGTGCGCGCGCTGCAGCACATCCGCGCCATGAACGCCGACGCCGGGCTGGCGGCGCGCCTGGACGTGCCGGAAGGCCGCGCGGTGCTGTTCATCACCCGCGTCGGCTACCTGGAATCGGGCGAGCCGGTGGAGTTGACCCATTCCTATTGCCGCAGCGACCATTACGACTTCGTGGCCGAGTTGCGGCGGCCGGCGTAGGCCCGACCCCTGCGCCGGGTCGCCCGCATAACCTCGCGGCATGGCGGCGGCCGATCCTTTCATGGGATGGCTTGCCGAATTGGTATTACACTGGTTTCATCAAAAAACCATTTTCGAGACACGGCGATGCTCAATACCGAAACCCCTTCCCAGGCGCACGCCGCCCTCGACCAGTACCCGACCACCGAACTGGTGAACGTCTTCGTCGATGACCAGCTCCAGGCCGTCGAAGCGGTGCGCAAGGCCGCGCCGCGCATCGCCGCCGCCGTCACCGCCGCGCTGCCGCGCATGGAGGCGGGCGGACGCCTGATCTATGTCGGCGCCGGCACCTCGGGCCGCCTGGGGGTGCTCGACAGCGTCGAGCTGTACCCGACCTTCTCCTGGCCGCATGGGCGCGCGGTGGCGCTGCTGGCCGGCGGGAGCGACGCGATGTTCGTCGCGGTCGAAGGCGCCGAAGACGATTTCGCCCAGGGCGCTGCCGACCTGCAGGGCGTGAACGTGGGGCCGGACGACGTGGTGCTGGCGATTGCCGCATCGGGCGGTACGCCGTACGTGCTGGGCGCCATCCAGGCCGCGCGTGCGGTCGGCGCGCTGACGATCGGCTTCGCCAACAATCCGGACGCGCCGGTCACGCAGGAAGCCGAAATCGGCGTCACGCTCGACACCGGGCCCGAAGTCGTCTCGGGCAGCACGCGCCTGAAGGCCGGCACCTCGCAAAAGATCGCGCTGAACACCTTTTCCAGCGCACTGATGGTGCGTTTGAACAAGGTCTACGGCAACCTGATGGTAGACTTGAAGGCTACCAATGCCAAACTGGTACGGCGCGCGATCCGTCTCACCAGCTTCGCCACCGGCGCCGACGAAGAGGCCGCGCGGGCGGTGCTGGAGCAATGCGGATTCCACGTCAAGACCGCCATCGTGGCCTTGTCCAAACAAACCAGTGTCGAGCAGGCGCAAGCGCTGCTGGAAGCGGCGCGCGGCAGCGTGCGCCAGGCGCTCGCGTAAGCGCGTTTCCGCAGCCCTGGCCTGATGGCACAAGAAAGAGACATGCATAAACCGCAAGCGAACCGCCCGTGGCTGTGGGTGCCGTCCCTGTACTTCGCCCAGGCCATCCCCTACGTCGTGGTGATGAACCTGACCGTCATCATGTACAAGGACATGGGGATCTCGAATTCCGACATCGCCTTCTACACCAGCCTGCTGTACCTGCCGTGGGTGATCAAGCCGCTGTGGTCGCCCATCGTCGACATGTTCGGCACCAAGCGCCGCTGGACCGTGCTGCTGCAGATCGTGGTCGGCGCGTCGCTGATCGCGGTCGGCACCGTATTGCACACACCCGCCTTCTTCGCCGTCAGCCTGGCCGTCATGTGGATCATGGCGTTCAGCTCGGCCACCCACGACATCTCGGCCGACGGCTTCTACATGCTGGGCCTGCGCCAGCAGCAGCAGGCCGCCTTCGTCGGCGTGCGCAGCACCTTCTATCGCCTCGCGACCCTGGTCGGACAAGGCCCGCTGGTGGTGCTGGCCGGTTACCTGGCGGTCAGCCTGGGCGACGTCAGGCAAGCCTGGGCGATCGTGTTCTACGTGCTGGCCGGGATCTTCTTCGCCGCGTTTGCCTGGCACCAGTTCGTGCTGCCGGTGCCCGAGGACGATCGTCCCGCCCCGACCACCAATAATCCGCTGCGCGATTTCTTCGGCACCTTCGCCGCCTTCTTCAAGAAGCGCGACATCTGGATGATCGTCGCCTTCATCCTCACCTTCCGCCTGGGCGAGGCCCAGCTGCTGAAGCTCGTGGCGCCGTTCCTGAAGGACCCGGTCAGCGAAGGCGGCCTGGGGCTCACCACCGCCGAATACGGCATCGCCTACGGCACCGTCGGCATCATCGCCCTGACCCTGGGCGGCCTGGCCGGCGGCTGGCTGATCTCGCGCCTGGGGCTCAAGCGCTGCCTGTGGCTGATGGTGTTCGCGATCCACCTGCCGGACCTGGTCTTCGTCTACCTGTCGCAGACCCAGCCTACCGACCTGGTGACGGTGTCCGCCTTCCTGGCGCTCGAGCAGTTCGGCTACGGCTTCGGCTTCACGGCCATGATGATGTACATGATCATGGTGGCCGACGGTCCCAATAAAACCGCGCACTATGCGATCTGCACCGGCCTGATGGCCCTCGGCATGATGGTGCCGGGCATGTGGAGCGGCGACCTGCAGGAATACCTGGGCTACAAGCACTTCTTCATCTGGACCTGCCTGGCGACGATCCCCGCGTTCATCGTGGCGGCGCTGGTCAGGATCGATCCCGAATTCGGGAAAAAATAACGGGCCATGATCGACGCACCGGCGCGCCTGACATCGCTCGACGCCTTCCGCGGCTTCACCATCGCCGCGA
Organism: Massilia oculi; assembly: GCF_003143515.1. NCBI lineage: Bacteria > Pseudomonadati > Pseudomonadota > Betaproteobacteria > Burkholderiales > Oxalobacteraceae > Massilia > Massilia oculi. The sequence continues at coordinate 3,074,886 of NZ_CP029343.1, forward strand.
TGGTGCTCGTGAATAACCCGGGCGACTGGGGCCACCTGCATGCGCAGCTCGCGCATGCGGCCTGGCATGGCTGGACGTTCACCGACACGATCTTCCCTTTCTTTTTATTCATCGGCGGCGTCGCGATGGCGCTGTCGCTGGGCCGCCTGGCCGCCGCCGGCGCAGACAGGCCGCAGCTGCTGATCAAACTCGCCAAACGCGCCGCGTTGATCTTCCTGATCGGCTTCCTGCTCAACCTGATCCCGCGTTTCGACTGGGGCAGCGTGCGCATTCCCGGTGTGCTGCAGCGCATCGCCCTGTGCACGCTGGTGGCGGCGCCGCTGGTGGTCTACCTGCGCTGGCGCGGCCAGGCGCTTGCCATCTTCCTGCTGCTGGCGCTGTACAGCGTCCTGATGCTCCTCGTTCCGGTTCCCGGCATCGGCGCCGGCGTACTGGAACCGGGCCAGGACGTCGGCGCCTGGATCGACCGCGCCCTGATAGGCGGTCACCTGTGGGCGCAAGCGAAGACCTGGGACCCGGAAGGCCTGGTGTCCACGCTTCCGGCCGTGTGCAGCCTGCTGTTCGGCGTGCTGGCCGGCCGGTTGCTGCTCTCGACACTTCCGCGCACCGAGCAGGTCGTATGGCTGATGCTGGCGGGACTGGCCTGCCTGGCGCTGGGTTCCACGCTCGACGCGGTCCTCATGCCGATCAATAAAAGCCTGTGGACGCCGTCGTTCTGCCTGTTGATGAGCGGCTGGGCGCTGCTGGCCTTCGGCGCCAGCTACTGGCTGCTGGACGCGGCGCCGTCAACGGCGCTGCGCGAGCGCATGCAGCGCCTGAGTACCCCTTTCGTCATCTACGGCATGAACGCGCTGTTCATCTTCGCGCTCTCGGGCCTCATCGCCAAGATGCTCGGTTTTATCAAATTCACCCAGCCGGACGGCAGCCAGCTCGCGCTCGGCCGGCTCCTGTACGCGCCATTCGCCGCGCTGCCGCTGGACCCACGCAACACCTCATTACTGTACGCCATCGCTTTCAACGCCTGCATGTTTGCCATCGCCTGGTGCATGTGGCGCAAGCGCTGGTTCGTCAAAGTCTGAACCGAACACACAAGGAGCCACTTTGCTTCCCAACATGAACAAACGCGCTTTCACGCTCGGCCTGGCCAGCGCCTTCGCCCTCGGTGGCCTGCTGGCCGGCTGCGGCACCCAGCCGCTCACCCGCGGTGTACCGGTTGCCGAAACCAGCGGCGGCGACGATCCGCCCGCC